>DATIWM010000001.1:0-9719 GCA_035519355.1 Thermoanaerobaculia bacterium
GGACTGCGGATAGTACGGATAGAGGAGCGCGATGTCGGAGCTGGGGAGGCCGTACTCGGCGTAGTCCTTCCCCGTCACGGCGTCGATCTGCACGACGCCGTCGATCTTGATCCGCACCCGTCCGACGTAGTCCAGGTCGAGAGCCCAGCCGAGGACCGGGAAGACCCCCGAAACGAGCTCGTAGTTGGTCGGGTCCTCGACAGAGCCGATCGGCGGCGGATTGCTCGTCGAACTCGCGCACTCCATCACGATCGGGACGTCCTTAAGGGGTGCCCAGGTCTCTTCCTTGTCGTACGCCTTCACCTGGAGGACGTGGGCTCCTTCCGTGAACCCGGCCTGTGTCAGGAGATAACCGACGTCCACGAGGAAGGCGAAGCCGGAATTCGGCGCCTGGGAGAAGCCCGGATAGAGGATCTCGATGTCGGGCCGGTAGTACCCGTAGCAGTCGACGAGCGCGTAATTGAGCAAGGCCTCACGCCGGCAGTCGAGGCGGCTGTCCTTGATCGGGACGCCGTCGATCTCCAGCCGGACGTGCGAGACGCCGCCCCGGTCCTCGGGCACGCCGGTGTCGAGCGCCCAGCCGGCGACCCGCATCAGGTAGTGCGGGTCGACGATCTGCCCGCCGCCGCCGGAGGGATAGCCGACCGGCGCGGCTTCGCAGTTCCCGAACCAGGTCGAGTTCGCGAGCGGCTGCTCCACGTCGCCGAAGGGGGGCAGGCCCGGTCCGTTGTTGAAGACCTGGACCTGCCGGCTGCCGAGGAACCCCTGCTGCCCCTGGTCGTCCACGGCCTTCGCGGAGATCTCGTGGACGCCGTTGGCGAGGCGCGTGGAGTCGACGTTCAGGATGAATCCGGAGCTGGCCGCCGCCGGGTCGTCCGGATAGGCCGCCCAGACGTCGGGACGCGGGATGCCCGTGACGGCCTGGCGCTCGAGGAGCCCGTCCACGTAAACGTCGACGTGGTCGACGTGCGTGTCGTCCAGAGCCCAGCCGACGACGGGAAGGACGCCGCTCGGATTGCAGGCGCTGTCGGGCAGCGGGTAGTCGAGGTCGCCGAACGGCGGCTGGTTATAGGCGCTGTCGATCAGGATCGCCCGCGGCGCGAGGAAGTAGCAGCAACCCGTCACGTCCGTGACGCGGACGTAGACGGTGTGGGCGCCGTCTGCGTAGCTCGAGGCCTTGAAGGAGGCCTCGAAGCCCGGGTTCCCGGCCGCCGTCCCCAGGTAGGCCGGGAAGGCCTGCATCACGTCCGCTCGCGGGATCTGCAGCTTGATGCCGCCGGGCGAGGTCACCCGGTTCGCTTCGTCGGTGCCGTCGACATAGACATCGATCTGCGAGATCTGGTTGCCGTTCAGGGCGAACCCGCGGATCCGGACGTACCCCGAGACGGTCGAGCCGTCGACCGGCAGATCGAGAGCGCCCAGGAGCACGGTCGGACAGGTGGCCGCGACGCACGGAGAGATGTCCTTGGCCGTCGAAACGACCGGTGCGAGGGACACCGCGATGCGACCTTCTGCCAGACGTTCGCTCGGGGCCGATGCCGCCGGCCCGGGCGAGAGCGCCAGACCGACAAGAGTGAAGAGGAGGGCCTTCTGCATGATGAGTCTCCTCCCTGAGAGTGACGGGTCCGGGACACATCCGAGAACCAGAGATCGCCTGTCGGAAAGGGCAGTTTTCAGCAGACAGAGTCTATCGGAGATCGGAAAGGACTGTCAAACCGTGCCTTAGATCACCCGGCTCAAGCCCACGCCACCCTCGTCCAGAAGGGCCCGGTGATGCTGGACCACGGACGCGCCGAGCGCGTCGGCGTCGTAGCCTCCTTCGAGGTACGAGACCAGCCGTCCCCCGGCGTACGTGTCGGCGACCTCGAGGAGGCCGCGGGTCATCCACCCGAAGCCTTCCGTCGTCACGCGCATCCCTCCGAAGGGGTCGTTCACGTGAGCATCGAAACCCGCGCTCACGAGGACGAATTCGGGCCGGAACCTCTCGGCGAGGTGCTCCAGAGCGCCGACGAACCCTCCCGCATACGCGGCGTCCCCGCTTCCGGCCGGCAGCGGGACGTTGGCCGTCGTCCCCCGGCCCGGCCCCGACCCCGCCTCGCCCGCGGCTCCCGTTCCCGGATAGAACGGGAAGCGGTGGACCGAGACATAGGCCACCCGTTCGTCCTCCCAGAAGAGGTGCTGGGTTCCGTTGCCGTGGTGGACGTCGAAGTCCGCGATGAGCACGCGCGAAAGACCGTGGCTGACGAGCAGGTCGCGGGCGACGACGCCGACGGTATTGAAGAAGCAGAACCCCATGGCGGCGTCGGCGAGCGCGTGGTGGCCCGGCGGCCGGGCCGCGACGAAGACGGCGTCGGCCCGGCCGGCGAGCACGACGTCGGCGGCCGCGAGCGCCAGTCCGGTCCCGCGGACCGCGGCGTCGAAGCTCGACGTCGAGATCGGGTTGTCGGGCGAGTCGAAAAGCGAGAAGGCCCCTTCGACCCCGGGCGGCGCGGTCCGACAGGCTTCGCCGAAGCGCTGGACGTAGTGCGCGGCGTGCACGCGTCCGATGGCCGCGAGGGTCCGCTCGGGGTTCGGCGGAAACCCGATGACGGCGCCCGACATCCGGAGGGCCGAGACCGCCGCCTCGAGGCGCCGGGCCGACTCCGGGTGGTACGGACCCGTGTCGTGACGAAGGACCTCCGGGTCGTAGAAGACGGGGACGCGCCGCACGATCGCGAGCGTAGCGCAGGGCCGCCTGGGCTACCATCGCCGCGTGCCCGAGCATTCGAGACTGATCCGGTTCGGCGTCTCGATCGGCCTCGCCGTCCTGCTCCTCTGGCTCTTCCTCCGGAACCTCGACCTGGCCGCCGTCGGCGAGGCGATCCGCTCCGCCCGCCTCGGCTGGATCGCCGTGGCGACGCTGGCCGGCCTGATCGGGACGCCGCCGATCAGGGCGTGGCGGTGGGGGCGCCTTCTGGGGGGCCAGAAGGCGACCTTCCTCCACCGGAGCGCGTCGATCGCCATCGGCTTCGCGGCCTCGACGCTCCTCCCCGCCCGGGCGGGTGAGATCGTCCGGCCCGTGGCGCTCTCCCGGATGGCGGCGCTCCCCTTCACGCCCTGTCTCCTGTCCGTGGCCCTCGAGCGCCTCATCGACCTCCTCTCCGCCGTGGCGCTCTTCGTGATCTACGCGATCGGCTGGGCCCCGGAGACCCTCGCGGGCGACGAGGCGTCCCGGTTCGCCCTCCTCCGGAGATCTGCCCTTCTCCTCGGCGGCGGCGCGGTGGCGGTCATCGGGTTCCTGACGGTCTTCGCCCTGCGACCGGAGCTGGCCCGGCGGCTCTCCGCCCCGTTCCTGAAAATCTTCCCCGAGAAGGTCTCCCGACGCCTCGACGGCGTGCTGACTCACCTGCTCGAGGGGATCGCGGCGCTCAAGAGTCCGCGGGACGCGGCCGCCGTGGCGGGGCAGTCGGCCACCCTCTGGCTGGTCATCTGTTTCCAGATCTGGGCCACCCTGAAGGCCTTCGACCTGACGTATCCGTACCCGGTCACCTTCTTTCTCCTGACCTGGGGCGTGATGGGACTCGCGATCCCGACGCCCGGGGGCGTGGGGGGATACCACACGGCGATCGCCTACGCCCTGACGGGCTTCTACGCCGTCCCGAAGAACACGGCGGCAGCGTTCGCCCTCGTCTCCCACGCCGTCTCCTTCGTTCCGATCACCCTCCTCGGCCTCGGCTTCCTTCTGGCCGGCGGGTTCAGCCTCCGGAGCCTCTCCACGGACCGGCCTCCGGAGCCCGCGGCCTGACGGGCCTGGAAGGGTGGCCGAAAACGAAGGAAGACGGGTAAACCCCGACCTGTCGACGAACACGCGTGGTCAATGGGACTCATGCATGAGGTCTTTCGCCGGGCGCGGTGCGTTATCTTTACGCACGGCGTAAGAGCAGGCAGCGCCCGACACGGGCGAGGAGGCCGCCATGAGACAGCGCGTCGAGACGGCGCCGGAAGCCCTTCCGACGCATCCGGGCGTCGACGGGCACCACCGCTGCACGGAGTGCCCGGTCTGCGGCACGGAGGAGTGCTCCGTCCTGCAGGACCTCGGGATGAGCTGCGACACGGCCCAGGCCGCCCAGGAGGCGAAGGGGATCCGGTGGGGTGTCCGGAGGGTGTCGGACGCGCCCGGCCGGGCCGCCCGGGCCGCCCGAAGGTAGCCCCGTAGCGCATCCTCATCATTTACTTGTCCCCCGGGAGACCGTCATCGTTTCCCCAAACAGGAAACGGCCCGGCCGCAGAGCGCGGCCGGGAAGATTTTCCTTAAGGAGGACGCGCATGGCCACAGTCGTCGAATCGGGCGCCGCTAAGGGCGCGGCAAGAGAGGAGAAAGCGATGCCCGGAGGCAGCCTGAAAAAGGTCCTGTTCGAGAAGATCAAGGAGCATCGTCCCCGCACGCAGAAGCTCCTGAAGGAGTTCGGTGACGTCAAAGTCGGCGAGGTGACGATGGCCCAGACGATCGGCGGCGCTCGCGGCGTGCGCAGCCTCGTCACGGACATCTCCTACCTCGACCCCTTCGAGGGGATCCGCTTCCGCGGAAAGACCATCCCCGAGACCCTCGCCGCGCTCCCCAAGCCTCCCGGCTGCGACTACCCGTTCGTGGAGGCGCACTGGTACTTCCTCCTGACCGGCGAAGTCCCGACGATGGCGCAGACCCTGGAAGTCGTGGAGGACTTCAAGGCGCGTCGTGCGGTTCCGGAATACGTCTTCGACGTGCTGCGGGCCCTGCCGCGCGACACGCACCCGATGACCATGTTCTCGGCCGCGATCGTGGCGATGCAGCGGGAATCGGTCTTCGCCCACCGCTACGCCGAGGGGATGAAGAAGGACGAGTACTGGGATCCGATGTACGAGGACTCCACGACCCTCCTCGCCCGCCTGCCGGGCATCGCGGCCTACATCTACCGGATGAAGTACAAGGCCGACACGCACATTCCGGCCGACGGGAAACTGGATTTCGGTGGCAACTTCGCTCATCAGATGGGCTTCGGCAAGCCGTATGACGACGTGGCCCGGATGTACTTCATCCTCCACTCGGACCACGAGTCCGGGAACGTCTCGGCGCACGCGACGCACCTCGTCGCCTCGGCGCTGTCGGACGCCTACTTCGCTCTCTCCGCGGGCATCAACGGGCTCGCGGGCCCGCTCCACGGACTGGCCAACCAGGAAGTGCTCCGCTGGATGATGAACTTCCAGAAGAAGCTCGGCGGGGCGGAGCCGACTGCGGAGCTCGTCGAGAAGGCGCTCTGGGACACGCTGAACGCCGGGCAGGTCATCCCGGGATACGGCCACGCGGTCCTGCGCAAGACCGACCCGCGCTACGTCGCGCAGCGGGAGTTCTGCCACAAGAACCTCCCCGAGTACCCGCTGTTCAAGTTGATCGACATGATCTTCAAGGTGGCCCCGGACGTCCTGACGAAACACGGGAAGACGAAGAACCCGTGGCCCAACGTGGACGCCCAGTCGGGAGTCATCCAGTGGTACTACGGCCTCACCGAGTGGGACTTCTACACCGTCCTGTTCGGCGTCGGACGCGCCGTCGGCGTCCTCGCCAACATCACCTGGGACCGCGCTCTCGGCTACGCCATCGAGCGGCCCAAGTCCGTCACCACGAAGATGCTCGAGGACGTGGCCACGAAGACCATCAAGGCCGACGATCTCGGCTCCGACTGATTCCCTTCTTTCCGCGAGAGAAGGCGCCCGGGGCGACCCGGGCGCCTTTTTTTCTTCCCACGGCGCGTTCGTTCTCTGGCGAGCCCTTCTTCCGGAGGGAGCGGCGATCGCCCGCCGGCCGTTCCTGACTGAACTCGATCCACGGAAATACCTTGGATTCCAAGTGCTTACGCAATGATCTTAGTATGAGACAGGCAGATATTGAATTGATCCTGAAAACCTAATATATTCCCGGGTCGTAGGTTCAATGTATGAGCGGAACCCTCACCCTCCCCGTCCTCCCCCTCAGGAACGCGGTCATCTTTCCGGGCGTCAGCTTTCCCATCTCGGCCGGACGCGGCGGGACCCTCCGCGCCATCGACGAGGCGGTGAAGCTCCCCGAGCGCCTCGTCTTCGCGGTGGCGCAGCGGCAGGACGTCGACAAGGTGACCCCCGAGGGGCTCTACACCATCGGCACCATCGCGAGCATCGCGCAGCTTCAGCGAGGTCTCGGAGGTGCGAGGCTCCTTCTTCAGGGGAACAAGCGCGGCATCGCCATGCGGATCGTCGAGCGGGGTCCGATGCTGGAAGCCGTCGTCGTGGAAGCGGCCGAGATGGCGCCCCTCGAACCGGAGGCCCCGATCTTCGTCGCTCTTCACCGGGAGGTCCGGGAGCGCTCGGCGGAGCTGGGCCGGAAGCTCGGCCTGCCGGATGAAGTGGTCGACCAGATCCTGCAGGAGGCCGCCGAGCCGGGCCACCTGGCCGACCTCGTGGCGGGCTACCTCGACATCCCGGCCGAGGAACGCCAGCATCTCCTCGAGACCCTCTCCGTCGAGGAGCGACTCCGCCGGGTCCTCGTCCACGTCCAGAAGCAGATCGCCGTGCTGTCGCTCCAGGAGGACCTGAAGTCCCGGGTCCGGGCCGAAATCGGGGACCGGCAGCGGGAAATGCTCCTGCGCGAGCAGATGAAGGCGATCCAGAAGGAGCTTGGCGAAGACGAGGGGAAGGAGGCCGAGGACCTCAAGGAGCTGAAGGCCCGGCTCGACGGGCTCCCCCTCCCGGAAGAGGCGCGGCGCGAGGTGGAACGGGAGTGGGGGCGGCTGGGTCGCCTCGGCCGCGAGTCGATGGAGGCCCAGGTCGTCCGCACCTACCTCGAAACGGTCGCCGACCTCCCCTGGGGAGAGCGGAGTCCGGAGCACCTCGACGTCAACGAGGCCTCGCGGATCCTCGACGAGGACCATTACGCTCTCAAGGACGTCAAGGACCGGGTCCTCGAGTTCCTCGCGGTTCGGCAGCTGCAGAAGGCCTCGACGAAGGACGAAAAGCTCCCCGGCAAGGGGAAGATCCTCCTCTTCGCCGGCCCCCCCGGCGTCGGAAAGACGTCGATCGCGAAATCGATCGCGCGGGCGATGGGACGGAAGTACGTCCGGATCTCGCTCGGCGGAGCCCGCGACGAGGCCGACATCCGCGGACACCGGCGGACCTACGTCGGCGCTCTGCCCGGGCGGATCCTCCAGGGGATGCGACAGGCCGGGACGAAGAACCCGGTCTTTCTCCTCGACGAACTCGACAAGCTCGGCGTCTCGTTCCAGGGCGACCCGGCGGCGGCGCTCCTCGAGGTCCTCGACCCCGCGCAGAACGACAGCTTCACCGACCACTTCCTCGGCGTTCCCTTCGATCTCTCCGAGGTCCTCTTCATCGCCACCGCGAACTTCCTCCAGAGCATCCCGGCTCCCCTTCTCGACCGTCTCGAGACGGTGGAGTTCTCGGGCTACACGGAAGCCGAGAAGCTCGCCATCGCGAAGCAGTACCTCGTCCCCAGGCAGCTCGTCGAGAACGGCCTGTCGGCCGGGCAGCTCCGGCTCGACGACGCGGCGATCGTCTCCGTCATGTCGGGTTACACCCGCGAGGCCGGCGTGAGGCAGCTGGAGCGGGAACTGGGGCGTCTCGCGCGCAAGGTGGCGCGGCGGATCGCCGCGGGCGAGATCGAGCGCTCGGACATCGGCGCCGCCGACGTGGCGCCGATCCTCGGTCGGCCGAAGGTTCACCCCGAGAAGGCGGAGTCGGAGGACCGTGTCGGCACCGCCACCGGGATGTACTACACGCCGGCCGGCGGAGACATCATGTTCGTCGAGGCGACGCTGATGGCCGGAAAGGGCGAGGTCATCCTGACCGGACAGCTCGGCGACGTCATGAAAGAGTCGGCGCGTGCCGCCTGGAGCTACGCCCGTTCGCACGCCGCCGCGCTCGGCATCGTGGAGGACGTCCGGGAGCGGGACCTGCACGTGCACGTGCCGGCCGGCGCGATTCCCAAGGACGGCCCGTCGGCGGGCATCGCCATGGCCGTGGCGATCGTCTCCGCGCTCTCGAAGCGTCCCGCCCGCCACGACCTCGCGATGACGGGCGAGATCACGATCTCGGGGCGCGTCCTGCCCATCGGAGGGCTGAAGGAGAAAGTCCTCGGAGCGGTCCGCGCCGGCATCTCGAGGATCGTCCTGCCGAGGGCGAACGAGGCCGAACTCGAGGATCTCCCGCCGGACGTTCGCACGGGTCTCACGGTCCACCCGGTCGACACGCTCGACGAGGCCCTGGCCCTCGCGCTCCGCGGTGCCGCGCTCCGGAACGGCCGGCTCCGCCTCTCCGTCTCGGCCACGGAGACGCCGGCGAGTGACCTGAGTCACTGATCGAAACGCGTCGTACCGGAATCATGGCCACTTTCCTTATCATCGTGACGGAATGTTCCCGTACCGCTACCCGCGGAAGAAAGGCCGGTACCTCGTCGAGTTCCCGGATGCTGCGGGGAACCGGCGGATGTCCTTCACGCGCGACGTCTCGCTGAACGGTTTCTTCGTCGTCACCGAGCACATCCCGAAGTCGGGCGTCAAGGTCGTCTGCCGGCTGCACGGCCCGCGCGGAAACGTGATCGAGCTCCCCGGCCACGTCGTCCGGATGGGGCGTTCCTCCGCCGCCGGCGGGACGGCGGTCGCCACCGGCTTCGCCTTCAAGATCGCGGGCCTCAACGACGACTACATGGCTCTCGTCGACGCGCTTCCGGCCTGAGACTTCCCCCGCCCCGTAAGATCGGGGCGTGGGCGGAATCCCTCTCTACGAACGCGAGCCCTACCGGACCGAATCCCGGACGGTCATCCTCTCCACCGGCGAAGAGGACGCCCGGCCCTTCGCCGTTCTCTCCGACACGATCTTCTACCCCGAAGGAGGCGGCCAGCCGGCGGACCGCGGCCTCCTGAACGGCACGCCCGTTCTCGACGTCCAGAGGCGAGGCGGCGAGATCCGCCACCTCCTCGAGCGGCCGGTCGTTCCGGGGCCGGCCACGCTCCGGCTCGACTGGGGCCGCCGCTTCGACCACATGCAGCAGCACACGGGCCAGCACCTCCTGACGGCCGTTGCCCAGGACCGTTTCGGCTGGGAGACGACGGCGTTCCACCTCGGCGGCCACTTGTCGGACATCGAACTGGCCGTACCGAAGGTCCCGCCCGAAGAGCTCCGTGCCCTCGAGGACGCCGTCGCGGCCGAAATCCGTGCGGCGCGCCCCGTGACGGCCCGCCGGGTGGCCGCCGCGGAGGTTGCCGGCCTCCCCGTCCGGACGCGGGGCCTGCCCGAGGGGCACGAAGGGGAGATCCGGCTCGTCGAGATCGCCGGCGTCGACCTGAACACGTGCGGGGGAACGCATCTGGGATCGACGGCGGAGATCGAGCTGATCGCGCTCGTCGCGACGGAGGCGATCCGCGGCGGGACGCGCCTCTTCTTCGCCGCAGGCGGACGGGCACGCCGCCGTCTCGCCTCCCACGAGGAGCGGAGCGCCGCGCTTCGGAGGCTGTTGGGGGCGCCGGACGAGGCGCTGGTGTCGGCGGTCGAGGAGCGGCTCACCCGGCTGAAGGACGCCGGGAAGCTTCTCAAGGGAAGGGAAGGAGAGGAGGCCCGGGAGATCGCGGCTGCCCTCGCCCGGGAAGAGGCGACCGTCGTGAGCCGGTTCTTTCCCGGAAGGCCCGCCACCTTTCTGAATTCCGTTGCGAAGGAGT
>DATIWM010000002.1:0-4775 GCA_035519355.1 Thermoanaerobaculia bacterium
TGGGAAAGGGGATCCTGAGCGGCAAGGACGTCTGCATGCTGGAGCACCTGCCCCGCCTCCTCTCCGAAGGCCATCGCCACTTCCGGATCGAAGCCCTGTCGGAAGGCCCGGCGTACCGGCGCGAGGTCGGGGCGGTGTACCGCGCGGCGCTCCGTCGGGCCGCCGGCGGCGAGGGCGACGTGGACGAGGGCTGGTGGGAGACCCTGCGGCGTCATGCCCGGATCGGCCTCTGCAACGGGTTCTATTTCGGAAAGAGCGGAATGGATTATTCGGGCATCCGGCCGGAGGCGATGGGGTCCCTTCCCACGATCTCCCGTCTGGAGTCGTAGACCGGGTCAAGGAGGACGTCGTCATGGTCGAGCTTCTGGCGCCGGCAGGCAATCTGGAGATGGTCGAGGCGGCTCTCGCAGGCGGCGCGAACGCGATCTACGTGGGAGCCCGCGGGTGGAGTCGGCGGCGCGACCAGTACGAACTCTCCGACGACGAGGTCCACGCGGCCATCGGCATCGCGCACGGGGGCGGAGCGAAGCTGCGGGTGGCCATCAACACCAACATGCAGTCCCATGAGATCGCTCCCCTGCTCCGGAAGATGGAACGCTTCGTCTCCTGGGGCGTGGACGGCGCCATCATGACCGACGTCGGCGCCATCGCGGAAGTCCACCGGAAGTTTCCCGATCTCGTGATTCACGCCAGCATCGGGGCCAACATCCTCAACGACGAGGACGTCCGCTTCTACCGCTCCATCGGCGTCTCGCAGGTCGTGGCTGACACGAAGCTGACCCTCCGCGAGATGGCCTCCCGGAAGGGGAAGATCGACGTGGGGATCGAGGTCCTGATCCACGCCAACAAGTGCTACACGTACCTCGGGAAGTGCTGGATGTCCCCCTATCACCGGCTGGAGCGGACGACGGATCCGTTCGGGAAGGACCTGTTCAAGGGAAGTCCGAACCGCGGCGGCCTCGATTACCGCGTCTGTCTGGAGTCGTGGGAACTCTATTGCGGCGACGAGCCGTGGGAAAAGAGCGTGGCCCTGAAGAACGACGCCTTCTTTCTCCTGGAGGACATCCCGCACCTCATCGATCTGGGGGTCCACTGCCTGAAGGTGCAGGGGCGCGAGTATCCGGTTCCTCTCGTGGAGCGGATGGTCCGGTTCTACCGGGACCTGATCGACGCGTGCCTCGCCGCCCCGAAGGGCGAGCCCTTCGACCTGTCGCCCTGGCAGTTCCGCCTGGCGGACATCCAGGCAGGACGCGACACGGCGCGGGCCGAGGGGACCCGCCGGCTCCTGATCGAGGCGCGACAGCCGGTGCCGGCGTCCTGACGTCCGCTTGAGGCGTCGCCGGCTTTCCGCATCGGCAGCGCTGCTGGCCCTCGGCCTTCTGTCGACCGATTGCGCCCGCGGGCCGCGGCCGATGGGCGAGCTCCGGGTCGGAGAGATCGATTCGCTGAGCGGCGTCCTGGCGGCGCAGGGGACGGCGGTGCACGAAGGGGTCGTCTATGCCGTTTCGGAGGTCAACGGGCGCGGAGGACTCCGGGGCCTTCCGGTGAAGCTGGTCACGCGCGACGACGCGGGCCAGCCGGACGCGGCCACGAACGCGGCTCACGATCTGGCCGTCCGCGAGCAGGTGAGCGCCCTGGTCGGAGGCTACGTCGACAGCATCGTCGGTCCGGTGGCCCAGGTGGCCGAACGGGAGCGCGTCCCGTACGTCGCCAGCTCCTCGCTGGATCAACGGCTGACGCAGCGCGGGAACGCCTGGTTCTTCCGGATCAGCCGGCTGGAGCCGTTCGTTGCGGCCACGACGGCCGTCCCCCTCGGGATTCTGCCCGCCCGGGAGGTCGCGATCCTCTATTCGTCGACGCCGGGGGCCACGCAGCTCGCGCGGCTCCAGAAGGAACGGCTCGAGGGGCAGGGCGTCCGGGTCTCCGCGTTCGAGAGCTTCCAGACGGGAACCCCCGATTTCATCCCGCTTCTCGCGCGCGTGAAGGCGAGCGGCGCAAAGCTGCTCCTCATGGACGGGTTCTTCGCCGACAACCTCGTCCTTCTTCGGCAGATCCACGGAACTTCCGGCGCGGTCCTGCCGGTCGTCGGCGCCTTCGGGATGGAGTTTCCCGCCCTCATCCGGCAGCTCGGACCCCTCGGGGAGGGGGCGATGGGCGCCGTCGTCTGGGAGGGGGGGATGTCGCTTTCGGGGGACCTGGAAGGGAGCCGTGCGTACGAATCCGGATTCGAAAGGCAGTTCGGCCACCCCCCGGCGCCGCTGAGCATGTACGGCTACACGGCGACGCGGGCCGTCCTGGCGGCACTCGAGGGGGCGACGCGCGGCGCCGCGGCGCCGGAGCGGGAGGCCGTCCGCGACGCGCTCCGCCGGACCGACCTCCTCCTCCCTCTCGAGCGGCTGAGATTCGACGAACACGGTGACCCGCTCTTCTACCAGGTCGGCATCTTCCAGATCCAGAACGGGCGGCACGTGCTCCTCTACCCGCGCGAGAGGGCCGCCGGAGAGGCGATCTCGCCGCGACCGTGATCCGGACTGGCCCTCCCGTCCGCCTGCGGGAGCGCCGGAGGGCATCCTCCTCGACCGGACGTCAGGACCAGTACTGCCGGGCGAGATCGAGCAGCCGCTCCGCCACCTGCCGGTTGCGGTGCGCGATCTCGTAGCGGTTGGGGATCTCGGAATTCCCCGGCGCCGGATCGTGGAGGCTCTCCGGGAGCTTCTCGCCGAGGACGTCCTGCCACTTCCTCCGCCAGGATTCCGGTACGTCGGTCCCCACGGGGAGGTCATGCAGCAGGAGGTAGAGGATGGCCCAGATCCGCGGGGCCGCCCCGAACGAGTAGCCGCCCCCCAGCGTGAACAGCACCCTCCCCGAAGTGAACAGATCCGCCCATTCGAGGAGTTGCCGGAAGAGCACCTCGTAATCGCCCGTCGTCAGCATCAGATCGGCGAGCGGATCGTCGAAATGCGCATCCGCCCCCGCCTGGACGACGAGGACGTCGGGACGGAAGTGGCGGAGGGCCGGCGGGAGCACCTGTTCGAACACCTCGCGGTAGCTGTCTCCCGCGGTGAACGGCTGCAGCGGCACGTTGAGCTTCAGGCCGCGACCCGCCCCGGCGCCCAGCTCGCGGACCTCGCCGCTGCCGGGGAACAGGTACTGCCCCGACTCGTGAAGGCTGACGGTCATCACGGCCGGATCCTCGTTGAGGATCTCCTGAACGCCGTTCCCATGATGGACGTCGATGTCGATGTAGGCGGTCCGGAGGCCGCACTGACTGAGCGCACGGATCGCGACCGCGAGATCGTTGTAGATGCAGAAACCGGAGGCGGACTCGCGCCCCGCGTGATGCAGGCCTCCTCCGAGCTGGAGGACGCGCTTCGCCTTTCCCTCGGAGATGAGGCGGGCCCCGAACAGGGTCCCCCCCACGAGCCAGCGGGCGGCCTCGTCCATGCCGCGAAACGCGGGCGTGTCCTGGGTGCCGATTCCGAAAGCCGGAGCATTGGAATCCGCCCCGTTCGCGCTCATCTGCTCCACGCAGTGGACGTACGCCTCCGTGTGCGCGCCCAGCAGGTCGTCCCTCGTGGCGGGTTCCGGCTCGAGTGTCTCCACGGGATGCCCGAGAGCCGCCACGAGATCGAGCGTCATGTCGACGCGGACCGGGCTGAAGGGATGCTGCTCGCCGAAGGAATACGTCCGGTACGCCGGGGCGAAAATCACCGAGGGCACGGTTTCTCCGGTGGCCAGAGGACCTCGAAGCCGATCTGCCGCAGCTCCTGCGCCAGAAGCCCGGTCTCGATCGAACCGATCCGGAGCACGGTGCGAACGGCGCTCGGACCCTCCGGATAGGAGAGGATCGAGTGGACGTTCAGCTCCCGGTCGCCGAGGAAGCCGGCCAGACGGGCCAGCTCGCCCGGCCGGTCCGGCAGGCGCACCTCCAGGCGGCCCGAGGGCTTGTCGACGCCGGTCATCCGGATCAGGGCGTCGAGCAGATCGAGGCCGGTCACGATCCCGATCAGGCGCGCGCCGTCCAGGACGGGAAGGCAGCCGATCTTCTTTTCCCGCATGATGCGCGCGGCATCCTCGATCGGATCGGACGGGTCCGCCGTCAGCGGGCGGGTCCGCATGACGCCGGACACCCGGCTGCCCGCGGAGAAGGGAGTGGGCGAGAGGACGCTCGTGGCCAGCCTCAGGTCCCGGTCCGTGATGACGCCGACGAGTTGCCCTCCCTCCAGCACCGGCAGGTGCCGGATTCCCTTCTCCCTCATCGTCCGGTACGCGGTCTCGAGCGTGGTGTCTGCGGAGACGGTCACGGCCGGGCTCCGCATGATGTCTCTTACCAACATGGGTGCGCCCTCCTCAAACGGGCTTCAGACTCCCCTCCTCCACCCAGTGCGCGAAGAGGCGGCGGATCCGGAAGGAATCGGCCGGGATTGACTCCTCACAAAGGCGCGGGCTGGCTCCGGTCGAGGCGCGGGCCCAGATCTGCTGCTGAAGGACGGCGTCCGCCTCCTCCGCGAGGGCGGTCGGCTTCTGGCCCGACGCGGCGAGATACAGGTCGTCCGGTACGAGCGCCGAGGAGCGCTGGAACTCGTCGTAGCGGCGCATCCCCTCGAGGAGGAGCGGAACGACTTCCCGGAGCGGCGGATCCCCCTCTTTTCGCGGGGGGATGTCCTGCTTCGTGAAGGCGAACGTGCCCGGGAAGGGCCGTTCGAAGAACTGGTAGCAGGCGTCGTCCCCCTTCAGGATGCCGACCTGGGCCCCCCGGACCTTTCCGTGCTCCA
>DATIWM010000003.1:0-17696 GCA_035519355.1 Thermoanaerobaculia bacterium
GCCTTCTCGTCGAGGAGGTAGTCGCCCGTCGTCGTCTTGTTCCCGTACTTGTCCTTGATCTCCTCGCCGCGGACCAGCTTCGGGATGATCCGGTCGCACCGGTAGTAGATGTCGGTGTCGCCCTCGGAGGGGCCGGAGATGATGAGGGGCGTCCGGGCCTCGTCGATGAGGATCGAGTCGACCTCGTCCACGATGGCGAAGACGTGTCCGCGCTGGACCATCTGGGCCAGCTCGAACTTCATGTTGTCGCGCAGGTAATCGAAGCCGAACTCGTTGTTCGTCCCGTAGGTGATGTCGCAGCGGTAGGCCTCGCGCCGCGCGTCGTCGTCCATGTCGTGCTGGATGCAGCCGACGGTGAGGCCGAGGAAGGTGTAGATGCGTCCCATCCACTCGGCGTCGCGCTTGGCGAGATAGTCGTTCACGGTGACGAGGTGGACGCCCCGCCCCGTCAGGGCGTTGAGCGTGATTGGAAGCGTGGCGACGAGGGTCTTCCCTTCGCCGGTCCGCATCTCGGAGATCTTTCCCTCGTGCAGGACCATGCCGCCCATCATCTGGACGTCGTAATGCCGCTGTTCGAGAGTCCGCTTCCCGGCCTCGCGGACGATGGCGAAGACCTCCACGAGCTCGGCGTCGAGGACGTCCTTCACCCGGATACGCCGCTCCTCGACCTTCTCGGGAAGCGCGGCCACGGCCTCCCGGACCCGGTCCCGGATCCCTCCCAGCCGCCCGCGCAGGGCGTCGTCGGACAGGGGGGCGACCTCTCTCTCCAGGGCGGCGATCTCGGCCACACGCGGCAGGAGTGCTTTGACGTCTCGCTCGTGCTTCGTGCCGAAGATCTTCGAAAGGGCTTTGTCGATGATCATGAAGGCTTTAGCGCGCACCCAGCGCGCGAAAAAGTAATGTTAGCAGAGGGGTGCGGCTCTCTCCGCCGCGGAGGGGTTTCGGGGGAACCCGGGGTCGGGTTCCCGTGAGGCACTAGAAGGCGTTCAGAACGTACTCGAGCGGATTCACCGGCTTCCCCTCGAGATGGACCTCGTAGTGGAGGTGAGGCCCGGTCGAACGGCCGGTCGAACCGACGAGAGCCAGGAGGTCTCCTCGGCGGACCCGCTGCCCTTCGGTGACGCGGGTCGTCGCGAGGTGGCCGAAGAGGGTGGTCACGCCGTAACCGTGCGAGACCTGCACGATCCGGCCGTACCCCTTGTCCCATCCGACCCGGACGACCGTTCCGTTGGCCGGCGCGTAGACGCGGTTCCCCGTCGGCGTCGAGATGTCGATGCCTGTGTGGAACTCACGCTGCCCCGTGAACGGGTCGGTCCGCATGCCGAAGCCCGCCGTCAGGACGCCGACGGACGGAGCCAGCGTCGGAGTCAGCGCGAGGCGGTCCGCCTGGAGGGAGAGCTTCCTCTCGACGAGCTCGAGGCGGGACGAGAGGAGGCCGCTGCGTCGCGTGGCCTCGTTCATTCCGAGCTCCACCGACGCGTTCGCGTCGAGGGGAACGGCCGCGAGGCCGCCGACGCCGCCGGTTCCCGGGTCGTTGACGGCGGCGAGACCCGCCGCAATCGACAGGCGGCGGGTCTTCTCCTCGAACTCGGCGAGCAGCTTCTCGAGCGACTCGAGCTTGCCGTTCATCTCCCGGGCCCGGGTTCTCAGATCCTGGTTCTCCGCGACGAGGACCGAGAACTCCCGGTTGCGGCGAAACGACCGGATCCAGAGCGTCGAGAAGGTCGCGCCGAGCGCGACCGAAAGAAGCACGAAGGCGGCGACACCGTACAGGAGGCGCGAGGAGGCGCGGAACTGACGGAATCTCGCCCGGGCGTGCGGGACGAAGATGATCGTGTGTTCCTTCCGCGGCATGGTTTCTCGCTCTACTCCATTCGCAAGAACGTAGCAGTCCCCGTACCCCGGAGAGGCGTCTCTGAGTCGGGCTGAGTTTATGAGCCGGGGCGAATGAGTCAAGCAGAATCCCCGGCCGCGATGCAAGTGCATCAGGAAGAGTGACTTGCTGAGAAAAGAACTGTGTGTCAGGTCACAGGGGCGGAGGCTCCGGGCCGATACCTCAAGGCCTCCGCCACCGGGCCGTCGCCGATCCGGTCGCTTCCTTCGAGGTCGGCGATCGAGAGCGCCACCCGGACGACCCGGTGATAGGCCCGGGCCGAGAGGCCCAGCCGGTCCACGGCCCGTTCGAGGAGTCGCCGCGCCGGCTCGGTGAGCCGTCCGTCCCTCCGAAGCGCCCGACCCGACAGGCCTCCGTTCGTGAGTCGGGGATCCCCGGTCCTCGCGAGCTGCCGGCCGCGGGCGGCGACGACGCGGGCGCGCACCGCCGCCGAGGGCTCTCCCTCGCCTCCGGCTCCGAAGTCGGACGCCGCGAGCGCCGGGACCTCGACATGGAGGTCGATCCGGTCGAGGAGCGGCCCGGAGATCTTCCGCCGGTACCGCCCGATGTCGCGGTCCGTGCAGCGGCATGCGTGCCGCGGATCGCCCCGGAATCCGCACGGACAGGGGTTCATGGCGGCGACGAGGAGGAAGCGGGCCGGAAACGTCCGGGAGCCGGCCGCCCGGGCGACGGAGACGACGCCGTCCTCCAGGGGCTCCCGGAGGGCCTCGAGCGCGTCCCGCCGAAACTCGGGAAGCTCGTCGAGAAACAGGACGCCGAAGTGGGCCAGCGAGAGCTCGCCCGGCTTCGGGTCGACGCCGCCACCGGCGAGCGCCGCGGCGGACGCGCCGTGATGAGGGGATCGGAACGGGCGGCGCCAGAGAAGGCCGGATCCGGCGGGGAGCCGCCCGGCCACGCTCCAGATTCGCGTCACCTCGAGCGCCTCTTCACGGGACGCCTTCGGCAGGAGGCCGGGAAGCCGGCGGGCGAGCATCGTCTTGCCGGCGCCCGGCGGCCCGGTCATCAGAAGGTTGTGCGCGCCGGCGGCGGCGATCTCCAGCGCGCGGCGGGCGAGGCCCTGGCCTCTGACGTCGGAGAGGTCGAACTCGGGGTCGTCCGGGGGACCCGCCGGCGCCGCGGCACCGTCGAACGCGGGGAGAATCTCGCGCCCGCAGACGTGCGCGATCGCGGCGCCGAGGTGGGGGACCGCCCGAACGACGATGCCCCCGAGCGCCGCGGCCTCGGCCGCGTTTTCGGTTGGAACCAGCAGCTCGGTGCGGCCGTCCCGGCGCGAGGCCTCCGCGACCGCCAGAACGCCCGGGACCGGGCGGAGCGTGCCGTCGAGCGCCAGTTCCCCGAGAACCGTGATCGCGGAGAGAGCCGAGGCCGGGATGTCTCCGTTGGCCGCGAGAATCGAGAGCGCCGCGGCGAGGTCGAGCGCCGTCCCCGCCTTGGGGAGATCCGCCGGCGCCAGATTCACGACCACGTTTCGCCCCGGGAGCGGAAAGCCGACGTGGCGGAGGGCGGCGCGCAGCCGCTCGCGGCTCTCTTTGACGGCGGTATCGGCCAGTCCGACGATCGTGAGCCCCGGGAGGCCCGTGCCGATGGCCGTCTCGACCACGACGGTCTGTCCGTCGAGCCCGACGACGGCTGCGGAGAACGCTCTGGCGACGGTCACGGCAGAATGGCTGCCTCGAGGTTAGCGCAGGAGCGCCCGTGGCGTCAGCGGGGCGTCCGGTGTCGGCGCCGGAAACTCGGCACGGCGACGCGCGCCGCCTACTCGCGGATGGCGCGCGGCACGAAGAGCGACTGGCCCGCCCGGAGGGTTGCCGAGATCCGGATCCGGTTGAGACGCGCGAGCTCTTCGACCGTGACGCTGAACCGCGTGGCGATCCGGTAGAGCGTGTCGCCGGAACGGACGGTGTACCGGACGGCCGCCGACGCGGGGTCAGGGCGGGAGGCGGGAGCGGCCTCGAAGAGGGGGGCGGGAATCTCCACGCGGGCCGGGAGCGCCGGGGCCGCGCCGGTTGCGGCCGTGAACGGCGGAACCTCGTCGGCGCGTGTGACGGCAGCCGACGGAGTCGGCAGGGCGCGGATCTCCCCCTGCGGCCGGGGATCGCCGGATGCCGTCAGGCCGGCCGGTTTCGACCCCCTCTTCGGCAGCGGTCCGGCCGGAACGACGAGGACCTGCCCCTTTCGGAGCCGCGCGTTCCGGGGGAGATCGTTGAAGTTGCAGAGCTCCTCGACCGTCACGCCCGCCCGGGCCGCCACCTTCGCCACGGTGTCGCCCTTCTTCGCCGTGAGCCGCCGCTCGCGGAGCTCGGGGGCCAGGGGGAGGGAAGCGATGCGGGGAGCCAGCCGCGCGGCGCTTCCCTCCGGGAGGCGCACGGGGTAGTCGGGGACGCCCTGCGGCGTGATGCGGGTCTTCAGCTCGCTGTTGAGAAGCTGGAGCTCGAAGACGGGAGCCGAAACGGCCTCGGCGACGCGGGCGAGGTCGACGGGCCGCGGGACGCGGACCACATCGAAGCGGAGCGGGGGATCGGGGACGACGTCGAAGCCGTAGCTGGCCGGGTCCTTCGACACGAGAGCGGCCGCGAGGACGAACGGGACGTACTCGCGGGTCTCCCGCCGGAGAAACGGGCCCGACGAGAGCTGCCAGTAGTCCTGCGCGCCGAGGCGCTGCAGGCCCTTGAGGACCTTCCCCTCTCCGGCGGAGTAGGCGGCCATGGCGAGGTACCAGTCGCCGAACATTTCGTAGAGGTCCTTGAGGTACCGGGCCGCCGCCCGCGTCGACTTCTCGGGGTCGCTCCGCTCGTCGTAATACCGGTTCCAGCGGAGGCCGTAGCGCTTCGCGGTCCCGTCGATGAACTGCCAGAAGCCGTGTGCCCGCGCCCGCGAATGGGCGTTCGCCTTGAAGGCCGACTCGATCATCGCCATGTAGACGAGGTCTTCGGGCAGGCCCTCTTCCCGGAGGATCCCGCGCATCAGGGGGAGATAGCGTCCGCTTCGCTTCAGGGCGCCGGCGAAGGCCTGCGGCGTCCGGAACTGGTAGAAGGCGACGGCGCGAAGGACGGGGTCATTGACCACGACCGGGATGTCGAACGACGCCCGGACCCGTGCCGATGTCACCTCCCGCTTGGCCTTTTCGAACTGCTCGGCCGTGGGGGAGGGGGCGTTCTCGGCCGCGAGCAGGGTGTCGCGGGTGTCCTCCACGGGGGGGCGCTCCGCGGACTGGGGATCGGAGAGGGCCTCGTAGAAGACGATGCTCTGCCAGAGCTGCCCGGCGAACTCGGCGTCTTCCGGATCGTCGGGGCGGGAGGCGGCGAGGAAGGCCCCGATCGCGCCGTGAAACTCCTGGCGGGCACACTCGGCCTCCCCCGCGAGGGCGAGCGCCTTCCCGCGCTGGAACCCTTCGGTGGCGGCCTCGCGGGCCGTCGGGGGAGAGACTTTCTCGGGAGCCGGCGCGGTCCGGGGAGAGGCCGCCGCCACGGGTGCGGGGGCAGAGGAGCAGCCGGCCAGGGCCACGGCCGCGCAGAAAACCCCCCACGCCGCAGAACGGTATCCGGCGGTCATAACCTCTCTAATGAAAGGGGGATGGGCCTGCCGCGTCAAGAGAAATCTGCGGCTCCGTGAAAGCCGCTCATTTCCCCTGGACGTTGAACTTCAGCGCCAGGAGGAGCTTCTGGATGTCCCGGAGGTTCGACAAATCGACCGACACCGTCGTTTCGGGAGCCGTTTCGTCGCCGCCGACGTCCTGGAGTCGGAGCGTCACGAGGGCCTTCCGGCTCCTTCCCAGAGCTTCCTTCGGGACGGTCACCTCGAACGAGTGCGCCACGTCCTTTCGGTGGTTCCGCGTGCCGGAGAGGATGTCGTCGAGCGTCAGGGAGGCGGAACTGCGCTGACGGGTCCCCGTGTCGGAGAGAGGCGACTTCTGGGTCGAGAGTTTCCGGAGCTTGTCGAGCTCCGAGAGAATGTCCACGCTCGAGCGGACGCGAACGTGGCGGACGGCCGCTTCGGCGGCCGGGGCCGGTTCCGGCGTCTTCAACTCCGCGAAGCGGACGTCGGTCCCCGTATCGTCTCCCGGGACGGAGACCGGCTCGGGGGGCTTCATCGCCTCGGCGAACGGCGGCGCGACCGCCGCCGCTCTCGGGGCTTCGGCTTCGCGTTTCTCGTGCGCCTCCTGGAACTCCCGGAACCGCGCCAGGCGCCGGAGCGTGGAGTCGGAGGGAGCGGGGCCGCCGGCGGCCATGCGCGCGGGCGCCGGGTCGGGCGCCGCCGCGGCGGCGGGGACCGGAGTCGGGATCGGGGTCAGTCCCGAGCTCGAGAGGGTCTTTCGTCCCTGGATGGTCATCTTGGCCTTGAGGGACCGGAGAGTCAGCTTCGAAATCGCCTTGAGCGTCTCGAAGACTCCGGGCCCATTCGTCGCCGACGCTTCGTACCACTCGAAAGCCCGGTCCGGATTGAGCAGGTCGTTCAACTCGTCGACCGAGAGGATGTTCCCGAGGTCGCGCTTGTTGTACTGGTAGACGAGGGGGATCGCATCGAGCGAGAGGCCGATCTCGGCGAGGTTCTCCCGGAGGTTCCTCAGGCTCTCCCGGTTCGGCTCGTTCATGGGACGCTGGGAATCGGCGACGAAGACGATGCCGTCCACGCCCTTCAGGACGAGCTTGCGCGTCGTGTTGTAGAAGACCTGGCCCGGGACGGTGTAGAGCTGGAGCCGCGTCCTGAAGCCGCTGATGATCCCGACGTCGAGAGGGAGGAGGTCGAAGAAGAGCGTCCGGTCCGTCTCCGTCTCGAGCGAGACCATCTCGCCCCGCGAACCCGGCGCGGTCCGCCCGTAGATGAAGTGCAGATTCGTCGTCTTGCCGCAGAGACCGGGACCGTAGTAGACGATCTTGGCGGCCATCTGCATCGTGGCGTAGTTGAAAAAAACCATCGTTCGGAGCCCCGGTTTCCCTCCTGAGGCGTATCTGTCAATGTTAGCACCCGGGTCGCGGCGCACCCGG
Organism: Thermoanaerobaculia bacterium; assembly: GCA_035519355.1. Classification (GTDB taxonomy): domain Bacteria; phylum Acidobacteriota; class Thermoanaerobaculia; order UBA5066; family UBA5066; genus DAOMFB01. Next base: position 6,880 of record DATIWM010000003.1, read on the forward strand.
CGGCGAGGCGTCGTCTTTCCGGGGCGAGAAGGCTAAACTCGGGTGCTACGGAGGAGTGCATTCACTTTGGGGAGCGCCGTTCGAACGCTCGGTGAGAGATCGCGGGACGTCCTCGGTGCCGTCGTCCGGACGCACATCGAGAGCGCCGCACCGGTCTCGTCCCGCCAGTTGACGAAGCTCGGGACGTTCGGCCTGTCGTCGGCGTCGCTCCGGAACATGATGGCGGACCTCGAGGATCTGGGATTCCTGACGCATCCGCACGTCTCCTCGGGGCGGGTCCCGACGGACCTCGGCTACCGGACCTTCGTCAGCGAGCTGATGGCGACCCGCTCGCCGCGCCCCGAAGACCGCGCCCGCATCGCGTCGGAGCTGACGCCCGAGACGTTCGAAATGGACCGCTTCTTCCACGGCGTGTCGCGGCTCCTCTCTTCCCTGACGGGCGAGGTGGGCGTGGTCGCCGCGCCCCCGGCGGTCCGCTTCGTCCTCCGGTCCGTCCACTTCACGCGCGTTGCGGATCGGAAAGTGGTCGTCGTGCAGGTGTCGGGCGCGGGACTGGTCGAGAGCCGGCTCATCGAGACGCGTGACGATTTCGCGCAGCTCGACCTCGACGTCGCCTCCCGCCGTCTGACCGCCGACTACGGCGGTCGGACGCTCGCCGAGATCCGGCGGCTTCTCCTCGAATCCCTGCACGAGGAGAAGGTACGCGTCGACGCGGCCCTGCAGCGGACGCTCGAGCTCGGGCAGAAGGCGTTCGCCGAGGACCGGCCGTCGGACGGCGGCGTCATCGTCGAAGGGACCGAGGCCCTCCTGTCGAAGCCCGAGTTCCAGCGCGACATGGACGCCCTCCGCCGGATGCTCCGGGGATTCGAGGAGCGCGCGCGGCTCGTGAGCCTCCTGACCGATTGCCTCTCCGCCCCCGGGACGACGGTCGTCATCGGTTCCGAGAACGACTTCACGGGGGAGACGCAGAGCGCCGTCGTGACGGCGACCTACCGCTGCGGTGAAAACGTCCTGGGCGTGCTCGGCGTCATCGGACCCCGCCGGATGGAATACGAGCAGATCGTGCCGATCGTGGAAGAGCTCGGTCGGGTCGTCACGGACCGGCTGACGGACGAGAGGAGGCCGTGAGCAAGAAGCCGAACCCTCCGCGTCCCCCGGACGACGGCGTCGTCTACCTCGAGAGCGACGGGCGTGAGGATCTCGCCCGCGCCCTCGCCGAAGCCGAGCAGGCCGTCGCGGCCGCCGAGGAGAAGCGCCGCCAGACCGATTCGCCGGCCGCCGAGCCGCCTCCCGGCGAGCCGCCGCTCCCGGTCCTGCCGGCCCCGTCGATCGCTCCGGCCGCCGGAGGGGCCGAGAGGCGCTTCTCCGAGCTGGCGGCGCGCCTGGCGGACGTCGAGGAACGCCTCCTGACGGAACAGGAGGAGTCGGGCCGCTTGCGGGAGGCCCTGCTCCGGAAGACGGCCGACTTCGAGAACCTGAAGCGCCGGGTGGAGAAGGAGAAGACCGACTTCTTCAAATTCGCCCTGTCGGAGGTCTTCTCGGACCTCCTCGGCATTCTCGACAACTTCGAGCGGGCGCTCCAGCACCTCTCGAACGGCGACGCCGCCGCGGGGACGGACGTCCACGTCGGGATCGAGATGATCTCGCGCCAGCTCTCGGAGGTGCTGAGGAAGTACGGCCTCGAGGAGGTGGCGGCGATCGGGCTGCCGTTCGACCCGAATCTGCACGACGCGGTCCTCAGGGAAGTGAGGGAAGGAACGGCGCCGGGGACGGTCCTCGAGGTGCTTCAGAAGGGCTATTTCCTGAACAACCGCCTGCTGCGGCCGGCGAAGGTGAAGGTGGCGGCCGCGCCGGCAGCCGGAATCGGAGAGGACTGAATGGCGAAGGTCATCGGCATCGACCTCGGCACCACCAACTCCTGCGCCTCCGTCGTCGAGGTCGGATCGCCCCAGGTCGTCCCGAACCGCGAAGGGGCGAGAACGACGCCCTCCATCGTCGGCTTCACGGAGGACGGCGAGCGCCTCGTGGGGCAGATCGCGAAGCGGCAGGCGATCACGAACCCGACCCAGACCATCTACGCGGTGAAGCGGCTCATCGGGCGGAAGTGGGACGACCCGGAGGTGCGGCAGGCCAAGGAGCACCTCTCCTACCAGCTCGTCCCCGCCGCGAACGGCGACCTGAAGATCCGGGTGCGCGATCGCGACTATTCGCCCGAGGAGATCTCCGCCTTCATCCTCCGGGAGACGAAGGAGTTCTGCGAGGAGGCCCTCGGCGAGGAGATCAAGGAAGCCATCATCACCGTTCCGGCCTATTTCGACGACTCGCAGCGACAGGCCACGCGGGACGCGGGCCGGATCGCGGGGCTCGAGGTCCTCCGGATCATCAACGAGCCGACGGCGGCGTCCCTGGCCTACGGCCTCGAGAAGCAGAAGAAGCAGGAGACGATCGCCGTCTACGACCTCGGCGGGGGCACGTTCGACATCTCGATCCTCCGGATCGACAACGGCATGTTCGAGGTGCTCTCGACCTCGGGCGACACCTTCCTCGGCGGCGAGGACTTCGACCGGGCGGTCATGGACTGGCTCCTGGCCGACTTCATCAAGCAGACCGGGATCGACCTGCGCCAGGACCGCCTCGCCCTCCAGCGCCTGAAGGAGGCGGCCGAGAAGGCGAAATGCGAGCTCTCGAGCGCGCTCGAGACGACCATCGCGCTGCCGTTCATCGCGTCGGACGCGTCCGGCCCCAAACACATCAACAAGGTCCTGAACCGCGACCAGTTCGAAGCTCTCGTGACCGAGCTCGTCCAGCGGACCGAGGGGCCGTGCCAGAACGCCCTCGAGGCGGCGGGCCTGAAGCCGGAGCAGATCGACAACATCATTCTCGTGGGCGGCCAGACGCGGACGCCGATGGTCCAGCGGATGGTGGAGACGATCTTCGGCAAGCCGCCGAACCGCTCCATCAACCCGGACGAGGTCGTGGCCGTGGGCGCGGCCATCCAGGCCGGAGTCCTTCGCGGCGAGATCAAGGACCTCGTCCTCCTCGACGTGACGCCGCTCTCCCTCGGGATCGAGACTCACGGCGGCATCTTCGTGAAGCTCATCGAGCGCAACTCGACGATTCCGACGAAGAACACGCAGATCTTCACGACCGTCGCGGACAATCAGACGACGGTCGAGGTGCACGTTCTCCAGGGAGAGCGCGAGATCGCCAAGGAGAACAAGTCGCTCGGCAAGTTCCAGCTCGTCGGCATTCCGGCGGCGGCCAAGGGCGTCCCGCAGATCGAGGTCACCTTCGCGATCGACTCCTCGGGAATCGTGAACGTCTCGGCGCGGGACCTCGCGACGGGAAAGGCCCAAGGCATCCAGATCAACCCCGCGGGCGGCCTGTCGCAGGACGAAATCGAGCGGATCATCGCCGAGGCGGCCGCGAACAAGCTGGTCGACCAGAAGAAGAGGGAGCTCAGGCAGCTGAAGAACAAGCTGGAAGGGATGATCGCGGGAAACGACCGGATCTTCCGGGAGTTCGGCAACCTTCTCCAGGAGGACGAGCGCGAGCGGGTCGAGAAGACCCTCGCCAACGCCCGCGAGGTGCTGACCGGCGACGAGCGGGGGCCCATCGACGACGCGCTCATCGACATGAAAGGCGTCTCCAAGATCCTGACGCAGGCGATGCTCTACAAGCCGGAGCAGCGCGACTCGTCGAAGGGCGCCGAGAAGTCCTGACGCCCCGAGGTCAGGCCGACCCCGCCCTTAGAATCGCCTCGTGAGCTCCGCGCCACACGATTACTACGAGACCCTGGGCGTCCCGCGCGATGCGACGCTCGAGGCCATCAAGTCGGCCTACCGGAAGGCCGCGCTCAAGTACCATCCGGACCGGAATCCCGGGAACCACGAGGCGGCGGAGCGCTTCCGCGACGCGGCCGAGGCGTACGCCATCCTCTCGGACACGGAGAAGCGGGCGCGCTACGACCGCTTCGGGCCGGAAGGCGTCCGCGGCGCGGGAGGGGGCCCCGGGTTCGATCCGAGCAGCTTCGTCGACTTCGCCGACATCCTCGGAGACTTCTTCGGGTTCGGCTTCGGCGGCCCCTCCGTCCGGGGGCGCCGCCGCCAGGGCGAGGACCTCCGGGCCGACGTCCGCCTCACCTTCGAAAAGGCGGCCTTCGGGACCGACGTCTCCGTGCCGCTCTCACGGCAGGAAGTCTGCGAGACCTGCGACGGGCGCGGCGGGCGCGGCGGCGCGGGCGCGACGACCTGCGCGACCTGCCGGGGCCAGGGCCAGCTCCAGTTCCGGCAGGGGTTCTTCGCCATGTCGCGCCCCTGTCCCGACTGCGAAGGGACGGGGGAGCGGGTCAAAGATCCCTGTCCGGACTGCCGCGGCGAGGGGCGCGTCCTGAAGCAGCGGACGCTGACGATCAACGTGCCGGCCGGCGTCGACGACGGGGCGCGCCTTCGTCTCGCGGGGGAAGGGAACCGCGGCCGTTCGGGGGGACGCGCCGGCGACCTGTACGTCGTCGTGTCCGTTGCGCCGCACGAGTTCTTCCGACGCGACGGGTCCGACGTGGTCCTGACCTGGGCCGTCCCGTTCCACGTCGCGGCGATCGGGGGATCGGTGACGGTGCCGACGCTGGAAGGCGACTCGACGTTCGATATTCCGGCGGGCACGGCGGCGGGGCGGGTCTTCAGCCTGAAAGGGAAAGGCATTCCGCGGCTCGACGGGCGCGGCCGCGGGGACCAGCATGTCCTGCTGACGGTTCGCGTGCCGAGGAAGATGAACGCCGCCCAGCGCGAAGCCGTCCACCGGCTCGCGCAGGTCTTCGAGGACGGCGCCGCCGGGGCGCCGACGAAGGACGAAAAGGGCTTCTTCTCGCGGCTGAAGGACTTTCTCTCCGAGTGAGTGCCGCCGTCCGCTTCGTCGTGCCGGCGGAGGAGGCCGAGGCCGTCGAAGAGAGACTCTTCGAAGGGTTCGGAGAGGTCCCCTTCGGCGCCGTGCGCGGCGCCCGGAGCGACCTCTCGATCTGGGTGGACCGGGACGACGCGGCCCTCGCGCGGACGATTCTCGCGAGCCTCGGCGCCGGGGATCTGACCCCGTTCGAGGAGATCCCCCGGGACTGGGTGGCGGAGGCGGCGACCCTGCAGCGAAGCGTCGCCGTGGGCCGGTACCTCCTCGACCCGCACGAAGGCGCTCGGATCACCTCGCCGGATCCCGGGCAGACCCGTCTCTTTCTTCCCGCGGCCCGCGCCTTCGGGACGGGCTCGCACGAGTCGACTCGCCTGGCCATCCGTCTCCTCCTCTCCGAGTCGCCGGCCGGTCGGCGCGTCCTCGACGTCGGCTGCGGGGCCGGGACCGTGGCCTTCGTCGCCGCCCTCGAGGGAGCGGCGCGCGTCGTCGCCTTCGACCTCGACGTCGACGCGGCCCTCGCGACGCGCGAGCACTCCCGTGCGAACCGGATTCCCCGCCTCGCCACCTTCGCGGGTCCGCTCGACGCCCTGCGGCCGGCAGCGCGATTCGACGTCGTCGTCGCCAACCTGATCCGCGAGGAGGTCGCGCCGCTCCTCCCGGGAATCCGGTCGCACCTCGATCGCGGCGGGCGCTTCCTCAGTTCGGGACTCCTCGTCGAACGAGAACGGGAGTGGGAAGGGCTCCTCCGGAGAAACGGTTTTCGCGTCGTCCGGGCGGTGACCGAGAACGAGTGGCTCGGCACGGCCGCGGAGTGCCTCGAATGAGAAAGACGAGGATCGAAATGCCGACGGCCGACGAGAAACGGCCGCCGCGCGTCCTCGTGCCGGATCTGGCCGCGCATCGGGACCGCGAGGAGATTTCTCTGAACGATGAAGAATCGGCGCACCTGCGCGCGAGAAGGCTCGTGGACGGCGAGGAAGTCCTCCTCCTTGACGGAAAGGGGGCGCGGGCGAGAGCCCGGGTGTCTCGCCGGGGCGCGGCGGTGGCCGACCTCACTTTCGAAGGGAATTCCGGACTCGTCTCTCCGTCCTCAGCCGCGTTCTTCTCCTCGCTCCCGGGGGAGCCGGCGCTCCGCGTGACCGTCCTTCTGGGGTGCGCCGAGCCGGCACGCGTCGACTGGGCCGTCGAGAAGGGTACGGAGTGCGGCGCGGCCGCGTTCGTTCTGCTGGAAGCGGCTCGCTCGCAGCGGGCGCACGTGGCGGCTCTTCGGGCGCGCCTGGCGCGGCTTTCCCGGATCGCGGCCGAGGCCGCGAAGCAGAGCGATCGGACGATCGTTCCGACGGTCGAAGGACCGGAGAACGCCGGGGATTTTCTTCGAAGGTGGAAAGACCGTTTGCTCTTGGCCCAGCCGGGCGCGCCGCTGCTGCCGCGTTCCGGGGCTGCCCGATCGGGCCGCGTGGCTCTCGCCATCGGCCCTGAAGGCGGGTTCGACCCCTCCGAGGTTCTTCTTTTCGAAGAATCCGGCTCCCGTTCCTTTTCTCTCGGCCCGCGCATTCTCCGCCTCGAGACGGCTGTGGTGGTCGCGCTCGCCCGCTTGGTCGGCGGGCGCTGAGTCCCCGGCGTTCGCGCCGGAGTCATTTCGGTTAGGATCTCGCGGTCCTCGGACGGGGAGGGACCCTATGGCCTTCGAGAACGTCAAGAAGATCTGGATGAACGGCCGACTCGTCGACTTCGCCGACGCGAAGATTCACATCTTCACCCACGCGCTTCACTACGGGTCCGGCGTCTTCGAGGGCGAGCGGTGCTACGACACGGCGCGCGGCCCGGCTGTCTTCCGCCTCGAGGAGCACCTCGACCGCCTCCTCTGGTCGGCCAAGATCTACCGGATGCAGATCCCGTATTCGATCGAGGCGCTGAAGGAGGCGACTCTCGAGACGATTCGCGCGAACGGCTTCCGGGCGTGCTACATCCGCCCGCTGGTCTACCGGGGCTTCGGCTCCCTCGGCGTGAATCCCTTCCCGAACCCGGTCGACGTCGCGATCGGCTGCTACGAGTGGGGAAAGTACCTCGGTCCGGAGGCGATCGAGAACGGCGTCGACGTCTGCTGCTCCTCCTGGATGCGGATCGCGCCGAACACGATGCCGGCGATGGCGAAGGCGACGGCGAACTATGCCAACAGCCAGCTCATCAAGATGGAAGCCATCACGAACGGCTACCACGAGGGGATCGCCCTCGACCACAACGGGCGCGTCTCCGAAGGCTCCGGCGAGAATCTCTTCCTCGTCTGGAAAGGGCGCCTCTACACGCCGCCCCTCTCGGCGTCGACCCTGCCCGGCATCACGCGCCTCAGCGTCATCCAGCTGGCCCGCGAGCTCGGCTTCCAGATGGAGGAAAAGACGATCCCCCGCGAGATGATCTACGCCGCCGACGAGATGTTCTTCACCGGCACGGCGGCCGAGATCACGCCGATCCGGTCGGTCGACAAGATCCCGGTCGGAAACGGCTCGCGCGGCCCGATGACGGCGAAGCTCCAGAAGGCCTTCTTCGAGATCGTCGAGGGGAAGGTCCCGGACCGGTACGGCTGGCTCACGCCCGTCTACGCGGCGGTCTCCGCTCGCTCCTGAACCGGGCCCCGGGGCCGCTCAGCGCGGTCGCCCCCGACGGATCTGAATGAGCTCCGCCACGATGGCGATGGCGATCTCTTCCGGAGATTCGGCTCCGATGTCGAGCCCGATCGGGGTCGACACGCGCGCCAATTCGTCCTCGCGCCACCCCTCGCGGCGGAGGTCGGTGTAGAGAGCCTTCTTCTTGGCCGCGCTCCCCATCATCCCGAGGTAGGCGACCGGGACGTCGCGAAGTCTCCGAAGGGCGAGGCCGTCGGTCACGTGGCCGCGCGAGACGACGGCGACGAAATCCCCGGGAGACGGAAGAGGGAGGTCGGAATAGTCCTCCGCCGCCTTCACGAGTCGCGTCCCCGGCGGGAAGGCGGCCGGGTCGAGCTGTTCCGCTCGCTCGTCGCAGACGGTCAGCTCGTACCCCGTGATCGCCGCCGCCCGCGCCAGCGCGCGGCCGCAATGGCCGCCGCCGACGACGAGGAGCCGCGGCGGGCGCTCCACGATCTCCAGCATCACCACGGCTTTCCCGCCGCAGACGGCGCCGAAGGAGTTCTCCCCGTCCGGCACGAAGACGTACTCCTTCGTGAAGGGGAGCCCGCCGCGGACCAGAAGCGCCTTGGCGTCCTCGATGACGAGCGCCTCGAACTTCCCGCCTCCGATCGTGCCGCGTGACGCGCCGTCCGGGAGAACGAGCATCCGCGCCGCGGTGTCGCGGGGCGTCGAGCCGATGGCCGACACGACCGTCGCCATCGCCAGGCGAGGATGCGAATCGAGAAGCCGCGTCAGGTCGTGGAAGAAGTCCGAACTCATCTCAGGACGTCACGTCGTCTTTCTCAGAAGATGAAGAGAGGGGGAAGAGAGATCCCGGGGGCAATCCACATCGCGGAGGATTCCCTCGTCGAACCCTCCGAGGTGGAGAACCGCGAGATCGGATTCTTCGAAAAGGGAAGAGAGACGCCGGTCGTCGGGCCACGAGAGGATCCGGGGTGCGAGCGCCGTGGAGAAGAGGAGCGGATGTCCCCTCCGGCCGGAGTGCGTGGGGACGACGAGAGTCCGCTCGTCGACTTCGGCCGCTGCCGCCATCACCCTTCGAAGAGAATCTTCTCCCAGAAAGGGGAGATCGGCGGGGGAGACGGCGACGTGCGTCGAGCGACCTGCGGTCGCGGCGGCGAGCCCGGCCTTGACGGACGAGAACATTCCATCCTGCCACCTCGAATTCTCGACGCTCCGAACCGTCGCAGAAAGGTCTTCAATTGACCTTCTAAGAGAATCTTGCAGGCCTTCACCGTCGCCGGGAGGCAGCACGACCAGAACCTCGTCGAAACCCGCGGCGCTGAAGGTCCTCGTCACCCTCCGGAGAATCGGTTCGCCATCGATTTCCGCGAGAAGCTTCGGGGAGCCGAAACGGGAGGAAGCCCCCGCGGCGAGGATCACGGCCGAGACGAACATGCAGTCCGGGGAGGACCGGCGCGCTCGCGCGTCAGTCCGGCGGCTCGAAGCAGCAGCGGCCGGAATGGCAGTCGCCGAGAACAGCGGGGAGGTCGTCCGGCCCGGCCGCGCTCATCGTCCTGAGACACCAGAAGGAGGCGCTCGCGGAGGGGTAGTCCGCCGCGTGCGCCGCCCAGTCGGACGTCACGTGCATCATCTTCGTCCGGAGGTGGCGGCAGCGCTTTTCGGGATCGGGCGCGGGATCGTTCCAGGCGGCGGGAAGCGGGTTGTCCGTCATGCGTCGGGTGCCTTTTCGGTTCCGTCGGGAAGCCCCGCGGACGCCAGGAGCGTCCGGCGGACCATCGCCGAGATGAGGGGGATCTTGTAGGCGTTCTGCTCGAGCGGCGTGGCCCCTTCGACGGCGGCCCGGCCGGCGGCCGCGGCGAGGGCGGCGTCGATTTTCTTCCCTTCGACGAGACGCTCCGCGGCGCTCGCCCGGAAGGGAACGGGCGCCGCCGAGCCGAGCACGATCCGGAGGTCCCGGGCCGCGCCGGCCTCGTCGCGCCAGGCCACGGCCACGTCGGCCAGCGGCCAGTCGAACGCCTGCTTCTGTTTCAGCTTCCGGTAGGCGGATCTGAGGGTGGCCTTCTTCGGAACGACGACCTCGAGGATCAGCTCGGCGCTCTTCAGCGAGTTCTCGGAGGCGAGGTCGTCCTCGGGGCGGACGAAGAAAGCCTCGATCGGGATCGAGCGCCGGCCGGCGGGAGAGAGAGTCTCGACCGTGGCTCCGTAGGCCAGGAGGGCGACGCCCGCCGCGGACGGGTGGACGATCGCGCAGGTCCGGTTGCCGAAGACGGCGTGAAAGACGTTTTCGCCGTTCTGCGCGAAACACTCGCTGCCCCCCTTCTTCAGGCACGTGAAGTCGGCGGAGCGGAAGTACCAGCACCGGGGCCGCTGACAGAGATTCCCGGCGATCGTGGCGGCGTTGCGGATCTGCGGCGTGGCGGCGCCCTCACAGGCCTCCGCGAGGGCCGGCAGCTCGGCCCTGAGGGTCTCGGCGATCTCCTGCAGCGTGACGAGCGCCCCGATGGAGACCCGGCCGCCGGCGGCCTGGATCTTCCGGTGCCCCTCGAGGCGCCGGAGATCGACGACGCGGTCCGGGGCAGCGGTCCGTTCCTTCAGCCGGTCGACGAGGTCCGTGCCCGCGCCCTTCGCCTCGGCGGCCACGCGGGCCTTCCGCGCCGCCTCGAGCGCGAGGGCGGCGTCGTTCCAGTCCTTCGGCTGGATCCGTTCGAAGCTCTTCATGTCGTCACCTCCCTCCGCCGCGACGCGGCGGCCGCGAGCACCCGGGCCGGCGTGACCGGTATGCGGGTGATCCGGACGCCGAGCGCGTGGGAGATCGCGTTGACGACGGCCGCGGCGGTCGGGATCGTGGCGGGCTCCCCGACACCGCGGGTCTGGGTGTTGTTCCGACCCGTGTAGACGTCGATCAGGATCGGGGCGACCTCCGGGACGTCCTTCGAGCCGAGGATCTTGTAGGTCTCCAGGTTCGGGTTCATGACGCGCCCGGTCCGCCGGTCGATGTACCGCTCCTCGAAGAGGGCGAAGCTGATTCCCTGCAGGACGCCGCCCCGGATCTGGCTCTCGACGCCGGTGCGCCAGACCGGAAGGCCGCAATCGTGAACCGCGACGACCTTCTCGACCTTCACGAGGCCCGTCTCCACGTCGACGAGCACCTCGGCGAACTGGACGCCGAAGAGACGCGAGTCGGTGCCGTCGTAGTCCTTGGCGCGGTCCCCGGTGGCCACGAGGACGTCGCCGGGGAGCTTCGCGCAGACGCTTCTCCAGGAGACCGTCCGGCCGCCCGACGCGAAG
>DATIWM010000004.1:0-2395 GCA_035519355.1 Thermoanaerobaculia bacterium
CGAAGTAGTCCGGGAGAGCGAGCGCCGGGACGAGGGCGCGGAAGAGCGCCGTCTTTCCGTCGATGCCGGAAGGAATGCGCGCCACGTGCGCGCCGCGCGGGACGGGACCGCCGAAACGGAACGCGCTGGCGTCGAAGCTCATCTCTTCCTCTCGTTCAGGGGAATGAACGTCCGGGAGTGGTCGGGGGTATAGAAGGCCTCCCCGTCCCGGCCGAAGTTGATTCGCTGCGGGCCCGGGCCCTTCTCGCCCGGCGTCGGGACGACGTACTCGCGGTACCAGTTCTTTTTTCTCTCCGGGAGGAGTCGCTCGCGGTTCCCGAAGACGGAGCCGTCGTTCCGGTGAGGATCCTTCTCGCCGCGCGCGATCCGGTCGAGCGTCGGCCCCAGGTTCATCGTGCCGGAGAAGACGACCTTTCCGTTGGAGACGACCCGGACGTGGGGCACGCTCCGCTCGGGCTCGGTGAAGCGGCTCTCCGTCCTCTCCCCGAAGACCGCGGGCGAAAGGAGCGCGGCGACGGCGAGGGAAAGAACGGTCCGGGAGAGAATCCGCACGGGCCGATTCTCCCTCATCGCCAGAGAGCCCCTGATGCATCGGGCGGAGGAAATTCCCGGGCCCGAGGCCGGAGAATCGAGCGGGAGGTCTCGATGGACTATCCGATCTGGAATGTCGCGGTCGGCGGAGGCGTCCTGATCGGCGTCATCGCCGTGCTTCACGTCGTCGTGTCGCACTTCGCCATCGGCGGCGGGATCGTCATGGCCCTGGCCGAGGCGCGGCTCGCCAGGCGCCCCGACCCGGCGCTCCGGGAGCTTCTCAAGCGTTCGTCGCTGATGCTCATCCTCGTCTCGACCGTCTTCGGCGCCCTCTCGGGGGTCGCCATCTGGTTCGTCATCGGGCTCGTCCACCCGGCGGCCACCTCGACGCTCATCCACACCTTCGTCTGGGGGTGGGCGATCGAATGGGCGTTCTTCCTCCTGGAGGTCGTGACGGCCCTCGCCTGGTACGCCACGTGGGACCGCGTCCGGCCGCGGACGCATCTCCTTCTGATCGTCCTCTACGCCTTCGCGGCCTGGATGTCCCTCGTCGTCATCCAGGGAATCCTCGGATTCATGCTGACGCCGGGCCGATGGCTCGAGACGCGCGGCTTCTGGGACGGCTTCCTGAACCCGACCTACCTCCCCGGGCTCCTCTTCAGGACCGGGGTCTGCCTCCTCCTGGCGGGCGCTTACATGACGCTCGCCGCCCTCCGCGAAAAGGATCGGGAGGCGCGCGGCCGCCTGGTCCGCTATCTCGCCGCCTTCGAGATCGCCGGGGTCCTCCTCGCCGTGGCCGGCCTTCTCGCCTGGAAGGGCGCCCTGCCGGAGGAGGTCCGGGCCGTCTTCCTCGGGGCGAAGCCCCTCGTCGTCGCGATCGCCACCGGGTGGCGCCACCTCTTCTTCGCCGTGGCCGCTTCGGCGCTTCTCGCCCTCGTCGGCGTCCTCTTTCCGCGGGCGGTCCGCTGGCCGGTGGCCCTCCTCGCCCTCCTCGCCGCCTTCGGCGTCCTCGGTGGATACGAGCGGGTCCGCGAAGGGGCGCGCAAACCCTTCGTCGTGAGGGACTACATGTTCTCGAACGGGATCCTCGTTTCCGAGGTGGAGGCGCTCAACCGGAACGGAATCCTCTCGAAGGCGAGGTGGGCGGCGCACGACGCCTCTCCGACGCCGATCTCCCGCGGCCGCGCCGTCTTCCGGGCCGAGTGCAGCTCCTGCCACACGCTGGACGGCTACCTCGGGATCCGGAAGCGGACCGCCGCGGCCGACGCCGATTTCCTGAGCCTCTTCCTGACGTCGCTGCGCGACGACGGGACGAAGTGGACGGCACGGCCTCCGGAGAAACCGGACTTTCCCTTCATGCCCCCCTTCGTCGGGACGGACGAGGAGCTGGAGGCGCTCGTGGCCTATCTCGACTCGCTGAAGACGCCCGTCACGGCGGAGGTGCACCGTGGGAACTGACCTGATACCGGCCCTCGACCCGGCTCCGATTCCCGGCCCGCCCTCTCTTCTGGTGTTTCTCTGGGTCGTGACGTTCTTCCTCCACCTCCTCTTCGTGAACGCGGCGCTCGGCGGCGCGATCTTCTCGGCGCTCCTTCCCGCCGCCCTGAAGCCGGAGGCGCGGCGGCCGGTCGCCCTCTTTCTCGCCGACGTCTCCTCCTGGGCGATCTCGCTGGCGGTCACCTTCGCGATCGCGCCGCTTCTCTTCCTCCAGACGCTCTACGGCCGCTTCTTCTACACGGCGACCGTCTTCGTGGCCCCCGTCTGGCTCGGGCTGCTCGTCCTGTTGCTGGCCGCTTACTACCTGAACTGGACCGCGAAGTTCCGGCTCAAGGCCGGAAAGAGCGCCGACCTTCCGATCGCGCTC
>DATIWM010000005.1:0-4686 GCA_035519355.1 Thermoanaerobaculia bacterium
AGCGCCGGTCTTCTTTCCGTCCTCGCCTGAGCCGCCGCGTGTCCAGTACCTGACTTATTTCACGGGCTCAAAGGACATCGAGGAACAGTCGGGATTCGACAAGTTCGTCGTCGGGGAAAAGCGGGATCTCAAGGTCGACAAGCCTTACGGTGTCGCCCTCTTCGAAGGGAAACTTTACGTCTGTGACACGAACTCCGGCGTCGTGGTCTTCGACCTCGTAAAGAAGAGCTTCGACCGTCTCCAGGGGGCGGTGGGCCCCGGTGCCCTGCAGCAGCCGCTCAACATCGCGATCGAGTCCGACGGCACGAAATACGTCACGGATCCGGTCCGCGGTCAGGTCGTCGTCTTCGACAGGAAAGACGTCTACCTGCGGGCCTACGGCATCACAGGCGCGTGGCGGCCGGTGGACGCGGTTCCGTTCGAGGATCGGCTCTACGTCGCCGACGCGGCGAACGGCCTCGTCCGGGTCTTTGACAAGGCGACCGGCGAGACCCTCCGGACCATCGGCGACAAAGGAGAGCCGGAGGAACGGCTCGGCCGCCCGACGAACCTCGCCTTCGACGCGGATGGCTTTCTCTACGTCAGCGACTTCGGCCGTTTCCAGGTCGTGAAGTACGACCGGGACGGCCACTACCGCTCCACGATCGGAAAGCTCGGAGACAACCTCGGCCACTTTGCACGCCCGAAGGGGATCGCCTTCGACCGTGACGGACGCCTTTACGCGGTGGACGCCGCGTTCAACAACGTGCAGGTCTTCAACAAGGACGGGCGGCTCCTGATGTTCTTCGGCAGCGCCGGGGAGAAGCCGGGGGATCTCCTTCTCCCCGCGAAAGTGACGATCGACTACGACAACCTCAGGTTCTTCGAGAGCTATGTGGCTCCCGGCTTCCAGGTCCACCATCTGATCCTCGTGACGGCCCAGTTCGGCCCGCGCCGGGTGAACGTCTTCGCCGCTGGCCAGGCTAAAGGAATGAAGTACCCGACCGACGCCGAGCTTCTCAAAGAGATCGACGGACTTCGAAAAAAGGAGCTGGAGAAGCAGAAGGCCGCGCAGCCCACCGAGAAGCCGCCGGACAAGACAGACAAGCCCGACGAACCGCCCCCACAGAAGCCGCCGGGCTCCTGAGGATCAGGGAGCCGGGACGATTCCGGAGACGATGAAGAGAAGTGGCCGGGCGGCTGCCCTGTGTGCCGCGGCTTCCCTCCTGCTGGCGTGCAGCGGGCCGGCTGGCCACCGGATCTTGACCTTCTTCTTCGACGGCGTGCCGCCGCTCCGGACCGCGGCCCCGTCCGGAGGCGGCGGACGTCCGGGGGAGGCCGGGGCCGTCGCGGCCGCGGGGCCCCGCGAACACGGCCCCTACGCGGCGAAGTTGTGCGACGGTTGCCACGAGCCGGGCCGGGGCAATGTCCTCGTCGTTCCGGCCGACCAGCTCTGCGGCCGTTGCCACGTCGTCGGCTCGGGGAAGGCCTTCGTCCACGGCCCGCTGAACGCGGGGGGATGCCTCGTCTGCCACGACCCCCACGCCTCGCCGAACGGCTATCTCCTCGTCTCGGCCTCTGGCGAATTCTGCCTCCGCTGCCACGGGCAGCGCGACCTCCGGCCAGTCGAAGGGCACGAGGCGGGAGGCCCATCCTGCACGGTCTGTCACGAAGCGCACATGTCCGACCGGCAGTTCCTTCTGAAGTAGGGACGAGGGGCTCATTCTGCGCCTGCGCCGCTTCGTCCCGCTCTTCGCCGCCCTCGCGCTCGCGCCCGGCCTTCTCCACGCCGACTGGGCGGCCCTTCTGCCGCGCACGTACGAGACGCATCTCTGGATCGACTTCTACTCCCTTTACGAGGCGGACGCGCTGCAGGGCGCGCCGCGGTACCTCACCTGGAGTGACCTCTTCTTCCGGGAGAAGCTGACGCTCTTTACGAGCGGGTACTTCTACCACCCTCGCTTCATCCGTTACCGCCTTCAGGTGGCCGGAGGGCTGGACCAGGAGCAGTACAAGAACTCCTCGATAGCGCCGCTCGGGGCCCGTCACGGGAATGCATTCGAGTACGACGCCCGGCTCTTCTTCCTGCCGGAGCATCCCTACAACCTCGAGCTCTTCGCTACGCGCACGGAGCCGCTCTTCCGCGAGGAATACGCTGTCGAAACCCCATCCCTTTCGACGAGCTACGGTGCCGACTTCCGCTACCGGCAGAGGCCCTGGTTTGCTCACGCCCGCGTCTCGGACGAGGGGATCGACTCGGGGGGCGTCTCGACCGATGTTCAGCAGCTCGTCCTCGACGGAAGGTACTACACGGACCTCCGGGAGGGGCGGGTCGTGTCGTTCAATGCACGGTTCAACCCGGTGCGCTACCGGACGTCGAATGGATACACCGGTGATACGACGAACGCCGAGCTCGGAAGCACACTCGAGACGGAACGGCTCCACCTCTTCTCGAACGTGACACTCAGCGACCTGACGCAGCAGGGAAACGCCTCGACGCTCAAGGCCGACAGCCGGCTTTTTTCCTGGTATGAGCAGTTCACGGCGGACCTTCCCTGGAACCTCCGGCTCGAGCTGTTCTGGCGCTATTTCGACAGTCAGAGCGCGTATGCGGGCGGGTCCGATCCGTCCGGGGCCGAGGTCAAGAGCGTGAACCGGGACGTCGAGGCCATCCTCAGACACACCCTCTACGAGAGCCTCCAGAGCTTCTACACCTTCCGGTGGGACGCCGGAGACTCGAACGGCGGGACCTCCACCGCGCTGAGCAACTCTCTGATGTTCAGCTACGCGAAGCGGATCGAGGGGGTGAACGGCCGGCTCGACCTCGGCCTGAACTTCGGGGAGTCCGAGATCAAGAACACAGGCCAGAACGAAGTCGTGGACGAGCTTCATCCAGGCGTCCAGGTTCCCGGGTCCTTTCTCCTCGCCCGGCAGGGGGCCGACCCGGCGAGCGTCCTCCTCCTGGTTCGGTCTCCCGCTCCGCCGTACGACCTCATTCGGCTGACAGCCGGCGTGAACTACACCGTGACCACGGTCGGGAACTCGCTTCAGGTCACCGTGTTGACGCTCCCCCCGGAGTTCGCCGTGCCGGGGAAGTTCGACTTCCGGGTCTCCTATTCGCTTCTCGCCGGAAACTACGACGCCACGACGCGGACGTTCGGCCAGAACGGAAGCCTGCAGCTGTTTGACAACCTGGTGACCCCGTACTACAGCTACAACGTGGTGAGGTGGACGACCGTCTCGGGCGTCGCGCCGGGAGGCGGCCTCAATTCGGACGTCCTCGTGGCCGGCGTCTCGTTCTTCAACGGGCCGCTCCGGGGGCGTGTGGAGTACGCGGACGTCAGCTGGGCGACGAGCCCGTGGCACGGCTGGAAGGGAGAGATCCAGTATGTCGGACCGATCGGGCCCAATACCAACGTGAACGGGACGGCGAACTACCAGGATCGTCA
This sequence comes from Thermoanaerobaculia bacterium, assembly GCA_035519355.1. Taxonomy (GTDB): domain Bacteria; phylum Acidobacteriota; class Thermoanaerobaculia; order UBA5066; family UBA5066; genus DAOMFB01. The sequence goes on from DATIWM010000005.1 coordinate 3,429, forward strand.
CTTCGAGGAGACCACGTCGAACGGGGGCCTCCCGGCCTACACCGAAAAGTCGACAGCGGTCTTCGGCAACATCCAGCAATTCCTCCTTTCACGTCAGCTGTCGCTCTCCGGCGGCGGCTCGTATTCGCGCATCCAGGGGCTGAGCGACAGCCGGACCTGGAGCTTCAACGCGACCCTGTCGTTCAAGGCCGGGAGGCTCGAAGTCCTCGGCGGTGCAAATTACTCGAACACCGATACGCAGAACGGCACGACTTACGCCAGCCGCACGACACACCAGTACTACTACCTCTGGCTGCGGCGGCTGATCTTCTGACGGAGACGCGATGAGGCGGCGACGGACAGCTTTGCTCTTGACCCTGGTCGCATTCCTGCCGGGGTGCTCCACGAGCTGGAAGCTCCGAACGTCGCCGCCGCCGCAGTACCCGCTCCAGTGGCCGTACGCGCCGAACCGCGCCAAAGTGACGTTTGACCGCGCCCTGACGGGCCTTACCGCCTCGGCGACGGCGGGCCGCGCACTGGCCGCCATTGCCTATGGCGCGGAGCCCGCCGACGCGAATGCTTTCGTCCTTCCCGTGGCCGCCGCGACAGCGGGGGACGGGCGGATCGCAGTGGCTGACATGGGTCGGGCGTGCGTGCACCTCTTTGTGCCCGCCGAGGCGCGCTACGTTCGCCTCACCGGACCGAAGCAGGAACCGATACGGACGCCGGTCTCCACGGCCTTTGACGACGAGATGCGCCTCTACGTCTCGGACTCGAGCGGGCGCGTTTACGCATTCGGAGCCGATGGCAAAGTGCTCTTCGTCGTTCGCTCGGCGGGAAATTCGCCCCTGAGGCGGCCCACGGGACTGGCCTTCAGCAAGAAGACGAAACGCCTCTACGTAGCGGATACGCTGGCGCACACGGTCTACGGATTCGACGGGAAGGGGGAGATGGTGATCGCCATGGGGGGCCGAGGCGACGGGGACGGGCAGTTCAACTTTCCGACCCACATCGCGTGGGCGCCGACGGGCGAGCTGTTCGTGGCGGATTCACTGAACTTCCGGATCCAGATTCTCGACGAGCAGGGAAAGTTCCTCGGCGCTTTCGGCCAGCATGGCGACGGCTCGGGCGACTTCGCGATGCCGAAGGGGCTGGCCGTAGACAAGGACGGCGTGGTCTACGTGGCCGACAGCCTGTTCGATGTGGTCCAGCTATTCGACCGACGGGGAGAGTTCCTGCTGACGCTGGGGCGCCGGGGGACCGACCTCGGGGAGTTCTG
>DATIWM010000006.1:0-3488 GCA_035519355.1 Thermoanaerobaculia bacterium
CCCGGAGAGTCCGGGCACCCCCGGCCTGAGGCAGCAGAGCCCGCGCACGTTGAGAGAGATCGGCACGCCGGCCTGGCTCGCCCGGTAGAGCTCCCGGATGACGGTGGGATCCTGGAGCTGGTTCATCTTGGCCCGGATCCCGCTCGGCCGCCCCTCGGCGGCATGCGCCGCCTCGCGCCGGATCAGCTCGACGAAGCGGTCGCGCATCGCTTCCGGGGCCACGATCATCCGCCGATACGTCCCCACCTTTGCGGAGCCCGTCAGCTCGTTGAAGACGGAGGCGACGTCGGCCGCCAGATCGGGTTCGCAGCTCAGAAGGCCGAGGTCCTCGTAGATCCGGGCCGTGCCGGTGTGGTAGTTGCCGGTGCCGACGTGGACATAGCGGCGCAGGCCGTCCTCCTCTTCCCGGACGACGAGGGCCAGCTTGACGTGGGTCTTGAGGCGCTCGACGCCGTACGCCACGTGGGCGCCTTCGCGCTCGAGGACCCGGCCCCAGGCGATGTTCGGAGCCTCGTCGAAGCGGGCCGTGATCTCGACGAGCACCGCGACCTGCTTTCCCGCCCGGGCCGCGTCGGCGAGCGCCCGGACGATCGGCGACTCGCTCGCCGTGCGGTAGATCGTCAGCTTGATCGCGAGAACCCGGGGATCGGTGGCGGCCAGTTCGAGGAAGCGGAGCACCGACGTGTCGAAGCTGTGGTACGGGTGGTGGAGGAGCAGGTCGCCGCGGCGGATTTCGGAGAAGAACGCCTCCGCCTCGCTGATCCCTTTGAGCCGCGAGTGGGTGACCGGGACGTGAGGCCGGTCGCGCAGCTCGGGGTGTCCGTCGACGTGAAAGGAAAGGAGATCCGACAGGCCGAGGACGTATTCCGGGGCATAGACGTCCTCGGACGCGGCGCCGAGCTGCCCGGCCAGCCAGTCGCGATGTGCCGGCGGCATGTCGGGGGCGACCTCGAGCCGGACGACGCCGGCGAAGCGGCGCGCCTTCAGCTCGTCGGTGACGAGGCCGATGATGCTCCCCGGGGCCGCCTGCGAAGGATCGTCCTCGCTCCGCCTCGGCCGGTCCTCCGCCTCCATGCCGCGTGTCACCCGGAAGAACGAGACGCTCTTCACCTTCTCGTGCGGCAGGACGTGCTGGAGGTTGGCGGCGATGACCTGCTCCAGCGGCACCCAGCCATGGCCTGGCACCGGCACCCAGCGGCCGCGGTTGGCGGGCACCTTGATCCGGACGAATCGCTCCTGCCGGCGCAGCGCCAGCCGGACGGCGAGGTTGAGGCCGAGCCCGCTGATGAAGGGAAAGGGGTGCTCCGCGTCCACGGCGAGGGGCGTGAGAATGGGAAGGACGGACCGCTCGAAGTGGGCGTCCACCCTCTCCCGCTGCGCCGGGGTGAGATCGCGGTAATCGCGGATGCCGAGGCCGCTTTCGGCTAGGGCGGGACGGATTTCCTGATTGAGAACGCGGGCCAGGGCGGCGATCTGCGACCGGATCTCGGCTCGGCACTCCCGTAGCTCCTCGTCGGCCGTACGTCCATCGAGGGAACGGTGCTCCCCACCCGTCTTGACCTGTACCTTGAGCCCTCCCATTCGCTTCATGAAGAACTCGTCGTGGAGCATCCCCATGATTCCCGCGAACTTGACCCGCTCGAGGAGCGGCAGGCTGCGGTCCTCGACGAGCGCGAGCACGCGCCGCGCGAAGGCGAGCCAGCTCAGCTCCCGATTGAAGAACAGCTCCGGCGAACCGGGGTCGGAAGCTTCCTTCCGCGCGTCAATCAAGCATCAGCTCCCCACCGGCTCCGGCCGACGGCGGCAGGATCCGGGCGACCTTTTCGACCTCTTTCCAGGCGGCCAGGATCGGCTTTCGATGAGGATCGTACTTCGGAGCCAGGTGGTCGAGGGCGTAGAGGAGCGACGAGACGAACTTCGGCACCTGGCTCAGGAGATAGGGGTTCCTCGTGACGTCCGGCAGGAGGCGCCGGAAAACGCTCCTCGCGTCCCGGCTGATCTCCGGTTCGTCCGCGTGGAACAGGGGCTCGACGGCTCGACCCAGGTCCCTCAGCACAGCCTCCTTGTCGGGATTCAGCGGCAACAGGGTCATTTCTCTCGGACGATCCGGGTGACGCTCCACTGAACGCATGCGCGAACTCCTTGTAGAAGCGCGGGACGTGGTGCCGCGTCGGCCTCGAGCCTTGTCTATCCCGAACCCGTTAAGACGATGTGAAGACAACGCTCATGGAGAAGAGCAGCGGAACAGGGGACCCCTGTCGTTCGGGAACCAGAAGAAGCCTCTGACGCCGCCCGAAAGGCAGGGACGGCCGCGGCTGGCTTCGCGGCGGCAGCGTAGGATCCATCTCCGCGCATGCCGGTCCCAAGGCTCCCCTGCGCCGCGTGGCTCCTCATGGCGTCGGCAAGCCTGCCGCTCGCGGCCCAGGAGCCGCGGCCCGCGAGAATCCGGGTCTCCTCCGTCTCCGATCCGGAGGGCGTCAGTCTCACGTTGGCGTGGCGGTTCGCGCCGGGAGACGGACCGGGACGTGAAGCCCCCGGCCTCGACGATTCAGGCTGGATCCCGGTGAGGCCCGTGCTGGCCGCCGGCGAACTCCCGCCCGGCGGCTGGCCGGGCCTCGGCTGGTTCCGGCGGCATTTCCTGGTCGAGCCTGCGCTGCAGGGGCGGACTCTGGCGCTCCGGTTCGCCTCGCCGGGCGCCGCGGACGTTTATCTCGACGGGCGGCTCGTTCTGACCTCGGGGCGGGGCGGCGCTCCGCCGGAGATTCCCATGGGGCGCCGCGAAGCTTGTCTCGTCGCTCTGGACGGGCACCAGCACGTCCTCGCCGTGCGCTACGTCTATCCCGGGGAGATCCGTCACAGGGAAGAGGGGATCGGCTTTCTTCTCACCCTGGCCAATCCCTCGCTCGCACGCGCCACCGTCGCCGAGCGCCCCTGGCTCGCCGGCATTCAAGGAGCTCTCGTCGCGATCCCCTTCTTCCTCTCTTTCCTGCACTTCGCCCTCTTCGGATTCGACCGCCGCGCCCGCTGGAATCTCTTCTATGCCTTCGAAATGGCCGCATTCGTTCTCATCCTCCTGGCAGGATTCCGCGGCTCTTTGTTCATGACCGACAGTCAGCGGGACCTCCTCGAACGGGTATCGCCGGGCCTGTCCGTCGTCGCGATCCTCTTCGGAATCCTGACGTATTACGCCGTCCGAACGAACCCGTACCCGCGCACGTGGCGGCTCCTCGTCGCCGCCGGCCTCGTGCTCTTCCCTCTCACGTACGTTTCGCAGGCGGTGGCCGAATACGGCTGGGAGGTCTATTTCGTCGCGGTCACGGTGGAGATCGTCCGCCTGGAGCGGAGTGGGCCGGTGAGTCGCCTCCCGGCGCGACAGTTCTTCGTGCCGAGCATGATCATCTTCTCGCTCGCGATCCTCATCCAGATCCTGGACAATTTCGACCTGATCCCGACCGTCGCCGGCCTTCACGGCAGCTATTACATCTTCG
>DATIWM010000007.1:0-9770 GCA_035519355.1 Thermoanaerobaculia bacterium
GGAGACCGGGCCGAGCCTCCTCCTCGTCGGACTCGTCGTCGCCGTCACGCCGCACATCGCCGCCCTCTTCTTCGGGCGCTACGTCCTCAAGATGAACCCCGTCCTCCTCTTCGGGGCCTGCGCCGGGGCCGGAACCGTCACGGCCGCGCTCCGGGGAATCCAGGACGAAGCGGGGAGCAAGCTCCCCGTCCTCGGCTACACCGTCCCCTATGCCATCGGGAACATCCTCCTGACCGCGTGGGGACCCGTCATCGTGATGCTCACGAAATAGGAGTCTCGTATGTCGGCGAAACGAATCGTCTCCGTCACACTCTTCCTTCTCCTCGTCCTCGCGACGCCGGGCGCCTTCGCGCAGGCGGCCCTCCCGACCGTCGTCGTCCTCGCCACCGGCGGGACCATCGCCGGAGCGGCCGCCTCGGACGTCCAGGCCGGCTACACCTCGGGCCAGGTCGGGGTGGAACAGCTCCTCGCGGCGGTCCCGCAGGCGAAGAAGCTGGCCAATCTCCGGGGAGAACAGATCTCGAACATCGGGTCACAGGACATGAACGACGAGGTCTGGCTCAAGCTGGCCCGCCGGGTCAACGAGCTCGTCGCGATGCCCGACGTCGCCGGCGTCGTCATCACGCACGGCACCGACACGATCGAAGAAACCGCCTTCTTCCTAAACCTCGTCGTGAAGTCGAGGAAGCCGGTCGTCCTGACGGCGGCCATGCGCCCCTCAACGGCTCTCTCGGCGGACGGCCCGCTGAACTTCTTCAACGCCGTGGCGGTGGCGGCGAACAAGAACGCGGCGGGCCTCGGCGTTCTGGTGGTCGTCAACGACTGGATCCACGGAGCGTCCTCCCTCACGAAGACCAGCACGACGGCGGTGCAGACTTTTATGTCGCCTCTCCGGGGCCTCGTCGGCACGGTCGCCTACGGCGAGGTCGACTTCTTCTGTGGCCCGGTGGGCCGGAACACGATCAACTCGGAGTTCTCGCTGGACGGCGTGAAGGCGCTCCCCCGCGTCGACATCGTCATGGCCTACGAGAACATGGACGGAGCCATCATCGACGCCTCGGCGGCGGCCGGAGCGAAAGGAATCGTGATCGCCGGGGTGGGGAACGGGAACATGACGGATATGGCCGTGAAGGCCCTCGCCGCGCAGGCGAAGAAGGGTGTCGTCTGCGTCCGGTCGTCGCGCGTCGTCACGGGGCGCGTCGGCCGGAACGTCGAGCTGGACGACGACAAGCTCGGGTTCGTCGCCTCCCTCGGCATGAACCCGCAAAAGGCGCGCGTCCTTCTCCGCCTTGCCCTGCTCAAGACGAGCGACGTCAAGCAGATCCAAAAGTACTTCGAGGAGTACTGACGATGCGGGGGCGGCGTCCATGAGACCTGCGCTCGCGAGGACCTCCGGCGCCGCCCTCTGTTGCCTCTATTTCCTGTCTGGGAACCGGGCCCTGGCGCAGCAGTTCAACTCCGACAGCTGGATCTCCAAGCCGCTGGGTACGGTCACCGCCATCCTGACCACGGGCGAGAGGACCACCATGTTCATGGAGACGTTCTCGCTCTTCCGCAACTGGGAGTTCACGGCGGCCCAGTACGTCTACAACAAGGACTCGGACCGGAAGACCTCGGAGGGAACGCAAGGGTCGCTCTACGCCAAGTACATGTTCTACGAGAACAGGGAGAAGACCGGTGGTTTCTCGGTCAAGGCCGGCGCGGGGATGAGGCCGAGTTACCAGCTCGACGGATCCGGATACCAGACCCCGAAAACGACCCTTTGGATGAACGCGCCGGCGACGATCCCGTTCTTCGACAACAAGCTCTCCTGGGACATCATGCCGGGCTGGAGTGCGACCCTGGATTCCGAGGGGAAAGGGAACACGGCATGGGCCTTCACATACTCGACGCGCCTGGCCTGGAATCCAGTGGGCCCTCAATGGGCGATCGTCGGCGAGGTGTACGGCGCGGTGGGAGAGGCGAAGCTTGATCCCGAATTCAGGATCGGGCTGCGCTACGAACCGAACGTCCACGTGAACATCGCGTTCACCTACGACCAGATGTTCAACGGCTCGCCGGGCGCGGGCTGGGAGATCGGCGTGATGCTCTTCTCGCCCCCGTTTCTCTGCTTCAGCGGCTGCCCCTAGAGGAGGAGAGTGCCTGATGTCGACACGAACCCCGTCTCTCGCCCTGCGGACGTTGATCGCCCTGGCCGTCGGGGCTTTGCTCGTCGCCCCCGCGGCGCGGAGCGCTGACGCGCCCCTTTTCCACGACTCCCACCTCCACCTCACGAACTTCGTCCAGCAGGGGACCGACATCCACGAGTTCGTGAAGATCATGGGAACGAAGGTGGGGCGGGCCGCCGTCTTCGGGCTGCCCCTCCAGCAGATGTGGTCGTACGAGAACACGGGGGACTTCGCCCCGACGTACTACCTCCAGACCGACGCGCCGCTCTACTACTACTCATTCGTCGACGCATCCATCGCGATGGCGTACAGGTCGCTTTCACCAGAGGAGCAGGCGCGTCTCGACCCGATGATCGTCGGCTTCAACCCGGCGGACATGTACGCTGTGGACCACATCAAGCGCGTCCTCACGACCTTCCCCGGCGTCTTTTCGGGGATCGGCGAGTTCTCGATCCACAAGGAGTTCGTCTCGTCCAAGATCGCGGGGGAGACCGCGAGCCTCACGAACCCCGCGCTCGATCGCATCTTCGACTTCGCGGCCGAGGCCGGGCTCGTCGTCCTCCTCCACAACGACATCGACATGCCCTTCCCGAAGCCCGATCAGGAGCCGTACCAGATCTACCAGCTCCGCGACCTCTTCCTGCGGCATCCGAAGACGACGATCATCTGGGCGCACTGCGGGCTCGGGCGCGTCGTGCGACCGGTTCCCGACCAGCTTGCGATCGTCGAGCGGATGCTCTCGATCCCCGCCATGGCACATGTGTACGTCGACCTCTCCTGGGAAGAGGTCGCCAAGTACATCGTGGCGACCCCGGAGTCCGTGAGCGCCGTATCGGCGGTCGTGAACAGGCATCCCGACCGGTTCCTCTTCGGAACGGACGAGGTCGCGCCGACGGACCCGGCGAAGTACCTGAAGGTCTACGAGATGTACGCCCCCTTCTGGGCAGCCCTGACGCCGGAGGCACGCGAGCAGGTTCTGAAGGGCAACTACGAACGTCTCTTCGACGCGGCGCGAATACGCGTCCGCGCCTGGGAGAAGGCTCACATAACGACACAGGCGGGCGCTCCGCCCGCGGGAGGGATCCGATGAAGACACCATTCAGAGCGGCCGCCATGGCCATCGCGGCGCTCGCGCTCGGCGCGGCGAGTTCCGTGTACGCACAGACGGACGCCGCGCCGGCCGAGAAGCCGAAGCCCCGGATGGAGATCTACGGCTTCGCCCAGCTCGACATGATCGAGGATTTCGCCAGCGTCAATCCGGACTGGGCCGACACGCTGCGCCCCTCGAAGCTCGAGGCCTACCCCGACCAGTACGGCAGCGGCAGCCACTTCTACGCCAGCGTCAAGCAGAGCCGACTCGGCGTGAAGGGGTGGGTCCCCACCGGCTGGGGCGAGCTGGAGACCTGCGTCGATTTCGACTTCTTCGGCGTCGGCGTGGACGCGGGCCAAACCACGATCCGGCTCCGCCACGCGTACGGCCAGCTGGGGCCCTTCCTCGCCGGGCAGGCCGAGAGCGTCTTCATGGACCTCGACATCTTCCCGAACCAGCTCGACTACTGGGGCCCGAACGGGATGGTCTTCTTCCGGAACGTGCAGCTCCGCTGGATGCCGCTCCGGGGCGACACCCGGGTCTGGATCGCCCTCGAGCGGCCGGGGGCGAGCGGCGACGGCGGCGTCTACTCGGACCGCATCGCGCTCCAGAACATCAAGTCCCGGAACCCCCTCCCGGACCTGACGGCCCAGGTGCGAAACACCGGGGACTGGGGGCACGTCCAGCTCGCCGGCCTCGTCCGCGAGATCGCCTGGGATGACACGTACGCCGACCAGTATGACCTCTCGGGAAGCGTCGTCGGCTGGGGTCTGAATCTCAGCTCGGTGATCAACGCGACCCGGAACGACGCGATCCGCCTCGAGGTGACCTACGGGGCCGGGTGCGAGAACTACATGAACGACGCCCCCGTCGACGTCGCCATCGAGAACAACTTCGGAGATCCCTCGAAGCCGATCAAGGGGAAAGCGGTTCCGATGCTCGGACTCGTCGCCTTCCTCGACCACAACTGGAGCCCGAAGTTCTCGACGGCGATCGGCTACTCGCGGATCGACATCGACAACACGACGGGGCAGAGCCCGGACGCCTTCCGCGTCGGCCAGTACGCCCTCGCGAACCTTCTCTGGACGCCGGTCAAGAACGTCATGGCGGGCGTCGAGGGGCTCTGGGGGTACCGGAAGAACTACTCGGACGGCTTTTCGACGAACGACTGGCGCATCCAGATGTCCTTCAAAGCGAACTTCTCGTGGATGCTGGGAGGAAAGTGATGAGCAGAAACTACAATCCCGGACGCATCGGTATCTTCGTTCTCGCCGGTCTCCTCGCCCAAGGCCTCGCCCCGGCCGCCCTCGCGCAGAAGCCGGACGAGATCCAGAAAGCCGTCAACGCGGCCTATGAAAAGTACAAGGACCTCAAGGAAGGGAAGAACGCGGACTACATTCCGGCCCTCGCCAAGGTCGACCCGAAGATCTACGGCATCGCGGTCGTGACGCCGGACGGCAAGCTCTTCACAGCCGGCGACGTGAAGTCCGAGGTCTCGATCCAGTCCATCTCCAAGGTCTTCACGATGGCGAAGGTCATCGAGGAGCAGGGACTCGATGCGATCGTGAAGACGATCGGCGTCGATGCGACCGGCATGCGGTTCAACTCGATCGTGGCGGTCGAGTTCGCCAAGAAGGTTCTCGGCGGGCCGGAGATCAACCCCCTCGTCAACCCGGGGGCGATCACGGCGACCAGCATGTTGAAGGGCGCGACGCGGGACGAGATCTGGAACGGCCTCCTCGCGACCTACTCCGATTTCGCCGGGCGGCCGCTCTCGGTCAACGCCGAGGTCTTCAAGTCCGAGTCGGACACCAACCAGCGCAACCAGGCCATCGGCTACCTGATGTACGCCTACGAGTACATCAAGTCCGAACCGCTGCGCGCCACGGACATCTACACCGAGCAGTGTTCGGTGAACGTCAATGCGATGGACCTCGCGACGATGGCCGCGACGCTCGCCAACGGCGGGAAGAACCCGCTGACCGGCAAGCAGGTGATCAGGACCGCGAACGTCCCGGGCATCCTCGCCGTGATGGCGACGGCGGGTCTCTACGACAACTCGGGCAAGTGGCTCTACGCGACCGGGCTGCCGGGGAAGAGCGGCGTGGGTGGCGGCCTCATCGCGGTCTCGCCCGGAAAATTCGGCATCGCCGTCGTCTCGCCGCCTCTCGACGAGGCCGGCAACAGCGTCCGCGGCCAGAAGGCGATCACCGACATCTCGAACGCGCTGAAGGGGAATCCCTACGCCTCGACACCGCGCTGAACGGGGAGACATCGGGAGTAGGATCCCTCCTTGACGCGCTGCCGGGCCGGACTGATCGCGCTGGCTCTTTCGCTCTCCTCGGGGCTCCCGGCGGGGGCCCAGGAGCCTTCACTGCCTCTAGCTGACACGACGGAGCCGGCGCCCGCAGCCGAAGAAAAGCCCGAAGAGAAGACGACCCACTGGGTCTTCCTGTGGGACGGCTGGGGCGGCCTTCGTCTCGGGATGACCCGGAAGACGAAACTGAAGAACCCTTCGTACGTCTATGTCCTGACGCAGGAAGGGGAGGAGGCCCGGCCGCTCTTCGAATTCGAGAAGGTGGGGCTGACCTCCCAGATCGGCGTGAAGTTCGCCGGGGACGCCGCGGCCTTTCACACGACCGGGAACCTGACGGGTTTCGACGACGGCGTCGCCCTGCGCCGGGCCCGCCTTTCCCTCAACGGGGACTGGACCCTCGTCCTCCCCCTCCAGTACGGCATCGAACTCGGCTACACGCCGAACACGTTCGTCCTGAACGAAGCGTGGCTCCGCTTCCCGGAGGTGAAGTTCATCGGGCAGACCCAGGGCGGGCAGTTCCAGCCGCCGCAGGGGCTCGACGTCATCAACAGCAGCTGGGCCATCACCTTCATGGAGCCGGCGGCGACCCTCCAGGCGCTTGCTCCCGGGACGTCGGCCGGCATCCAGATCGGCCAGCCAGTCCTTTCCGAGCGCGCCACCTGGCGGCTCGGGATCTTCGGGAACGGCCTGGGCGGGAGCGACTACGGACTCGTCTCGAAGAGCTACGGCAGCCTCATCGGAAGGGCGACGTGGCTCCCGATCCAGGAGGGGACTTCCGGGGAGGGTTCCGTGCCGCGCTTTCTCCACGTCGGGCTGAGCGCGAACTTCCTCCTCGCCCCGAGCGAGACCCTCCGGTACCAGTCCCGTCCCGAAAGCTACATCGCGCCCTACGTGATCGACACCGGCAACATGTCCGCAAACAGCGCCATGACGTTCGGCGGGGAGGCCGCCTTCGTGAACGGGCCGTTTTCGCTGCAGGCGGAGATCCTCCACTCCTGGGTGAACCGGACGGCGGGCGACACGGTCGACTTCGGCGGGTACTACGTCTCCGCGAGCTGGATCCTGACCGGCGAGAGCCGCCCCTACGACCCGTACAACGCGAAGCTCACGTTCGTCAGCCCGCGGAAGGACTTCAACTGGAAGACGAAGGAGTGGGGAGCCTTCGAGCTGGCGGGCCGCTACTCGTTCACCAACCTGACCGACAAGAGCGTACAGGGCGGCCGCCTGAACATGCTCATGGGCGGGCTGAACTGGTACCTGACGCGGCACATCCGGTGGTACGTGAACGCCGGCTGGGGGAGGGTCACCGGAACGGCGTATGTGGGAAATCTGGTCGTCGCCCAGCTCCGTCTCGCCGTCTTCATGTGACCGCCGGCCTCAGGTCGGCGCCTCCAGCCGGGCGATGGCGTGCGTCAGGTCTTCGTGGGCCCCGACGAGGACGATCGTGTCGCCGGCCGCGACGATCCAGTCCGGCGGCGGCGGGGCGTGCGGAACGCCGTCCCGGAGTATCGCCGGCACCGCGACGTGGTCGACGGAGAGGTCGAGCGCCGCGAGCGTCTTCCCCTCGGCCGCCGTGTCGGGCATGACGAGGAACAGCTCGCTCGTCCCGGCGGCGACGAGGGCCGAGAGTCGCCGCCCTCCCGCGGTCCGGGCCTGCGGGTCGCGGAGCTTCCGGTAGGCCTCGTCGCGGAGGATCCGGATCTGCGTCCCGATGACGTTGCCCGGCACGTGCAGCAGATGGAGGACCCGCGAGACGAGCTCGATCGAAGTCTCGTACTCCTCCGGGATCACCTCGTCCGCTCCGACGGCCCGCAGGGCGTCCACCTCGCGGATGTAGCGTGTCCGGACGATCACGCGTGCCGCGGGGTTCCTCTGACGGCAGAGGCGAACCACGCGGCGGGCCGCGTCCGGGTCCGGAATCGTCACGACGACGCCCAGGGCCCGCGTGACGCCCGCCGCCTCGAGCCCTTCGGCGCCCGTCGCGTCGGCCCGCACGGCCCGGAGCCCTTCGTGCCGCGCCTCGGCGATCCGGTCGAGGTCCAGGTCGACGACGACGTACGGGATCCGCGTCTCGCCGAGGACGCGCGCCACGTTCGTGCCGTTCAGCCCGGCCCCGACGACGACGATGTGCCGCTGGAGGCGCGACTCTTCCCCCTCGGCCGGCGCCTCGACCCGCTCCGGCAGGCGGACCGCGACCCACGGTCCGACCGCGATGAGGAGCGGAACGAGCGCCATCGTGAGAACGGCCGCCGCGACGACGATCTGCCCCGTCTCGTCCGAGACGAGGCCCAGCGGCCCGGCGGCCCGCGAGAGGAGGAAGGAGAACTCGCCGATCGAGGCGAGCGCGAGCGCCGCCCGAAGCGACGTCCGCGGGACGACGCCGGCGAGGCGGAGCGCGCCGAAGGCGGCGCCCGTCTTCAGGACGAGGAGGAGCGCGACCGCTCCCGCCACGGTGAACGGGCGTTCGACCAGAAATCCCGGCGACAGGAGCATCCCGACCGAAACGAAGAAAAGACTCGAGAGGAGGTCGCGGAGGGGCGCCAGCGTGGCGGCCACCTCGTGAACGTGGTCGCTCTCGCCGAGGACGATGCCGGCCGCGAATGCGCCCATCGCCGCCGAAACCCCGGCCCGCTCTCCCGCGGCGATCATCCCGAGGACGATGACGACGACCGCCCCCGTGAAGATCTCGCGGCTCCCCATCCGGGCCACCCCGTCGAGGAGACGCGGGGCGAGGTTGCGGGCCGCGGCCACGAGAAGGGCGACGGCCAGAACGGCGAGTCCGACCTTCGAGACGATTCCGAGGAGCGAGGCCCCGGCCGCCCCGGGCGCGAGCGCGAGCGCCGGGAGAAGGAGGAGGATCGGAATGACCGCGAGGTCCTGAAAGAGCGCGACGGCGAGGAACGTCCGACCGTAGGGGCTCGCCAGCTCGTCGCGCTCCTTGAGGAGCGGGAGGACGACGGCCGTCGAGGAGACGGAGACGAGAAGGCCGAGGAAGAGCGCCACGTTCGGCGCGCTACCGGCCGCCCCGGCGGCCGCCCCGACGGCCGCGGCCGTCAGCGTCATCTGCAGCGCGCCGCCCAGGAGCGAGGTCCTTCCGAGCGCACGGAGCCGCCGGAGCGGGAACTCCAGTCCGACGAAGAAGAGGATCAGCGCGACGCCGAACTCGGCGACCGCTTCAACGTGCGCGGCCTCCCGCACCCAGCCGAGGGCATGCGGGCCGATGGCGATTCCAGTCACCAGAAAGCCGACGATCTGGGGGAGCTTCAGCCGCCGGCAGACCCAGAGGACCGGGAACGACGCCACGAGGACGACGACGAGGTCCCGGAGAAAGGTCCGCTCCAGCACGCCCGCAGTATAGGAACGCCTCTGTCAGAATCGGCGCCGAACCGATGGCGTTGACCAAGACCTTCCGCCGCAGCGGCCTTCTGGTCCTCGCCGGCGTCGTCCTTCTCGCGGCGGGAGGGGCGGGCCTTCCGGGCGGCCTCTGGACTCCCGCCGGCGTCCTCCTCGTCGTCGTCGCGGGTCCGGTCTTCGCGGCGAGCGCCTTCCGTCACCTGATGCGCGGTCTTCTCTGGCGGGTCGGGAGCCGGCTCGTCGTCTCGTATCTCCTCCTCGTCTCACCTTTCCTCTTCCTGGCCGTGGTGGCCTACGCGGGAATCTGGCTCGTCGCGGCGCAGGTGGCCGGCCAGCGCCTGGAGCGGGCGCTCGACGCGCGTCGCGACGCCCTGCAAAAGACCGCCCGGCTCCTGGCCGACCGATTCGAGCAGGCGCCCACGGCGGCCGCGCGCCGGGCGGCGTTCGACGAGCTGGCCGGCTCTGTCAGGACCTTCGGCGACGCGGGCTACGACTACGATTCGGCCGGCGGCCGCGAAGAGTCGTGGGAGACGCCGGACGGCGTCTCGCTGCTGCCGCGGGCCTGGCTCCCGTCCATCCCCACCCTTCTCATCGGCCATGACGGCCGGCGGGATTTCTTCGCCGCCATCGAGAGGCGCCGGAGCGGAATCCTCGTCCTGACCCTGCGGACCGGCGCCCGGTTCCGCGCGGCCCTCGAGCGCGATCTCGGCATGGAGATCGACATTCGACGGGCGCGCCCGGCGGCGGCGGCGCCGCCGGAAAGTCCGCCGAGGGCGACACTCTCCTTCGGCGAAGAGCGCGTCGACCTCGAGCGAACCGAGGGGAGCCTCGGCGGCGCGGC
>DATIWM010000008.1:0-12682 GCA_035519355.1 Thermoanaerobaculia bacterium
ACGACACGTTCACGAACGACACCTTCGTGTCGGTCCCGCCCGGGCCGATCAGGCCGCTACCGTCCACGGTCCCGCTGACACGGAAGTACGGGATGAGCAGCGTCGCGCCCGGCACGTTGTCGTAGACGCAGGTCGCGGCAAGGCCCGTCCCGGACGCCGCCAGCAGGGCGAGCGCAACGAAAACGGAAAGCTTCTTCATGTTTTCTCCTACCAGTATGTTGAAAATAGAAGTGAAACGGGTTGACACGCTGACATTCCGCGGATCGCGATAGGAAATCACCTCCGGTAACTTATTAAAAAGCGGGCACTGGGCCGCTCGGTCCATCAAAGCACTGACTTCGAAAACGGAAGTTTCCGACATCATTGAGGGATACGTTAGGAGCGAAATTCCGGGAAGTCAAGGGGTTTCGGGAGAAATATGCTGCCCACCCATAACGTCACTTTCCGGGCAGATTCCGGAAAAAGCGGAACCCCCCATCGCGGGTCTCGTGCCCCGTCAAGTAATGCAGCATCAACACGATATCCGGCCGCCCATCCCCGTCCACGTCGGCGATACGGATGGAGGCCGGCCGATTGATGAAGGTCGGCTCGAGAGCCGGATCGAGCTCCTCGAACCCCCCCTCGGGCGTCTGGAAGAAGATCCGGAGCCGCTTCGTCGCGTCGTCGGCCACGACGACGTCGTCCAGCCCGTCGCCGTCGAGATCCCCCACGGCGACGCCGCCGGAGTTCGACCGGTCGAGACCCAGGCGCTTGACGACCCTCTTGCGCTTCCAGGCGCCGTCCTCGCGGTAGTAGATCGAGACGCCGTCGCCGGTCGGGTCCGGCACGGCGTTCGTCGGGCGGTTCTTCATGTAGGAGACGAAGGCCGCGGGATGCTTCCGATAGGTCCCCACGGCCGTCCCCTCGACGACGCTGAACTGCTCGACCACAGTGCCGCCGACGTTTCGGAACGCCATCTTCGCCCGGTCGAACTCGTAGAGGGAGTTCAGACCGTTCGCGTAGTGGCACCCCGAGACGTAGAACGGCGCCCCGCCGTCGACAGGCCGGGTCTCGAGCGAGACCGTGGTGCCGTAGCACGGCTGGTCGTCGAGCCCCGCCACCAGCTCGAGGAATTTCTCTTCCTTGTTGATGTAGGCATGGACCTCGTACCCCTCGTACTGTCCTTCGGGCGTGAGGTGCGGCTTCTTCTGAAGCGATTCCGGCATGTCGGAGACCGTCAGGACGTCGTTTCGGCCGTCGCCGTCGAGGTCGCCGATCGCCATGGCGCGCGTGGAGAAGCCCCGCGGCAGCCCGCGCGACTCGATCCGGAACCTGAAGTCCCCGAGGTTGTACGCGGCCCACGTACCGGCGCCGTGGCCGCCCCAGGCGATGTCGTTGCGCCCGTCGCCGTCCAGGTCCCCCACGGCCACGCCGCCGTAGCCGATCCCGAGGCCCTCGGGGTTGTCGAACTGGGGCGTGATCGACTTCCACTTTTCGCCGTCCCACTTGAAGATCCGGAGCCCCTGCGCCGACATCCGCGGCGGCGGCGAGACGATCTCGGGGCGTCCGTCGCCGTCGAGGTCCGCGAGAGCGAAGTTGTCCCGCCAGATTCCGGCCCGGGGAAGGCCCGTGGAGCGGTCCTCGAGGCGGATCTTCTTCTTGGAGATCGGCGGCGCGACGACCTCGCCTTCCTCGACCGGGATCTCGTACACCGGCGGCAGGGCCGCGGCGGCGGCTTCCTGGTCCGCGCGCTTCTTCGCCCGCTGCTCGGCGGTGACCTCCGGCTCGGCCTCGACGTAGTAGTACTCCTCGTCGGCCCGGACGAGATCGATGCCCGTCTTCACACCGATGATCGTGCTGTAGATCTTTCCGTTCTTGACGACGATCGTCGGGTCCTTCGGGATCCCCTTCAGGCGCTTCCCCGTCGCCGGGTCCACGATGTACTTGACGGGAAGGTAGGGCCGCTCCCCTTCCTCCTCCTCGGGCCCCGCGGTGGGGAGCTTCCCCCCGAGGAGCGCGTCGATGCCCTTGGACCTCGACGTCTGGGAGGGCGCCGGGGTCTTCTCGGGGACGGCGGCCGGCGTCGGCGACGGCTTGGGGGCCTCGGCGGCCGGCGGCTTCGGGGCCGGCGACTGCGAGCAGGCCGCGAAGAAGGACGCACAGAGGACGATCGCGACGGAACGGGCGAGGCTGTTCACGGGGTCTCCTTATCGGCGCACAGAACCCGCCGGCCTTCGGCCCCGCGGGCAAAGAGAGCGGGATTCTAAAGCAAGTCCGAGAAGACGCGCCGGCTCCGCCGAAAGAACCCCAGGGCGGCGGCGGCGAGGAGAAGAAACGTCCCCGTCCAGGCAGCGAGGCGCAGCGGCGGCGGAAGCGGACCCCCGAACAGGGAGGCGCGGAAGAGGGCCACGAGATCGGAGACCGGGTTCATCGCGAGGAGCGGCGCGAGCGGCGCGGGGATGAGCGACGCCGGGTAGAGGATCGGCGTGAGGTAGAGAACGACCATCAGGAGAGGCGAGACGAGCTGTGACAGATCGCGGAAGAAGACGTTCAGGGCCGCGAGGAGGAGGCAGGGCGCGGCGAGAAGGACGGTCTCGAAGGCGAGGGCCGCGAGAAGGACGAGCGGCCGGACGTCGCCGCGCCCGGTCACGAGGACGAAGCCTCCGAGCACGGCGAGACCCGCCAGCTGGAGAACGAGCGCGGCGGCGGCGCTGGAGGCGACGAGCAGCTCCACCGGGAACTGCAGCTTCTTCACGAGATGTCCCTGGTCGGAGACCGACGTGGTCGAGCGGGCGAGCGCCTCCTGAAAACCGAGCCACGGCAGGAGGCCCGCGAGGAGGAACTCGGCGTACGAGGCCGGAAAGCCGGGCGGCGGCGAGAGGCGGATCACCACGACGAAAACGAAGGTGTAGATGGCGCAGAGGATGATCGGGTGAAGGAGCGCCCAGAGCGTCCCGCCGAAAGTCCCGGCGTAGCGGGTCGACAGGTCCCGCCGGAGCAGCTCGGAGAAGAGGAAGAGCGTCTGGTTCACGGTGTCAGGCGCCGTCCGGCCCGTATGCTGTGAGAGAATAGCCTGTCCCCGCTGGAGGGGGGCCGACCTTGGCCTTGTCCAGAAACACCCAGATCCGGCTCGTCGGACAGAAGATCCGGCAGATCCGGAAGAGCCGTCACCTGACGCAGTCCGATCTCGCGGCGCGGATCGGCGTGACGCAGTCGGACCTCTCCCGGATGGAGAGCGGCGAGTACAAGGTCGGCCTCGACACGCTCTTCCGGATCCTCCAGGTCTTCGAGATCTCGATGAGCCAGTTCTTCGGCGAGCCGGTCCCGGCCGAGGCCCCGCCGTCCGTGCCGGTCTTCTCCGAGGAGCCGGAGCTTCTCCGCGACTGGGAGGCCCTCCCGCCCGAGGCGCGCCGCGAGGTGCGGGAATTCATCGCCTTCAAGAAGCTCCAGGGCGAGTTCCGGCGCTCGATGCAGTCCGCCGCGCCACCGGAGTCCCTTCGCGAGCCCGGGCCCTCCGGCGAACCCGGGGAGCCGGCCCTCGACAGCGAAGAGGACGACGTCGAGGGCTGACGGGTTCGCGTCCCGCCGCCCGGCCGTTCCCTCAGAGCCCCTTCGGCAGCCCCGCCCGGACCTCGCCGTCGTAGAGGCGGGCGAAGGACTCCGCCGCCGCCCGGCCGGCTTCGGTCTGGCGCCGGGGCATCGCGATGTGGATTCGGTAGTAGTGGTCCCCCGTCGTCCGGGTCCGCCGGTTTTCGATGCCGTACCCCTTGAGCCGGAACTTCTGGCCGCTGGCCGTGCCCGGCGGGATCTTCGCGCGCACGACGCCCCGGATCGTGGGGATCCCGATCTCCGCGCCGAGGTACGCCTCGGAGACGGTGACGGGCACCTCCGCGAGGATGTCGTCGCCTTCCCGGTGGAAGTACGGGTGCGGCTCGACGGTGAGCGAGAGGTAGAGGTCTCCTTCCTCGGAGCGTCCCTTCCCCGGTACGCGGATCTTCGAGCCCGTCGCCACGCCGGGAGGAACCCGGACGGTGACCTTCTCGTTCTCCACGACGCTTCGCGACCCGCGGCAGGCGGGGCAGACGGCGCCCCCGACACGGCCCGAGCCGCCGCACCGCCGGCAGCGGCGCGGCAGGCGCGCGCGGAACGTGACGGTCCCGCCGAGGGCGGCGTCGCGGAAGGGGATCGTCAGCTCGGCCGCGGCGTCTTCTTCCTCCTCCTCGGCCGACGGCATGCCGCCGAACGACCCTCCCGCGCCGGCGCCCGAGAAGAGCTCGGAGAAGAGGTCCGTGAAGTCGCCCTGCCAGCGGAAGCCCCCGCTCCGGCCCGCGCCCTCGAAGGGACCGCCGCCGGGCGGCGGCCCCGGAGGCGGGACCGCTCCGGTCTCCCCGGTGACGTCGAAGTGCTGCCGCCGCTTCGGGTCCTTGAGGACCTCGTAGGCCGCCGCGATCTCCTGGAACTTCCTCTGGGCCGCCGGGTCCCCCGGATTGACGTCCGGATGGTGCTTTCGCGCCAGGCGCCGGTACGCCTTCTTGATCTCCGCGTCGGTGGCGCGGCGACCCACTCCGAGGACCTCGTACGGATTTCTCATGAAGAAGACGGCACCCCGGGAGGCTACGGTCCTAAGATTAGCCGGGGCCGGCCCCCGGGGCCAGCAGGCCGTCTGCGCGACGATGCGGACGGCTTTCGGGAGCGATCGTGAAATTCGCCCAGCATCGCGACGTCCTTTCGATGGTCCTCGCCGGCGGCATGGGCGAGCGCCTCTTCCCCCTGACGCGCGACCGCGCCAAACCCGCGGTCCCGTTCGGCGGACGCTACCGGATCATCGACTTCGTCCTCAACAACCTCGTGAACTCCGGCCTCCGGAAGATCAAGGTCCTCACCCAGTTCAAGTCGAACTCCCTCATCGAGCACATCATCCGAACCTGGCGGCTCACCTTCGACATCGGCGAGTTCGTGGACCCCGTCCCGGCCCAGATGCGGCGCGGTCCGCACTGGTTCCGCGGAACGGCCGACGCCGTCTACCAGAACCTGAACCTGATCTTCGACGAGGAGCCGCAGCACATCTGCATCTTCGGGGGCGACCACATCTACACGATGGACGTCAAGCCGATGCTCCTGTTCCACCAGGACGGGGACCACGACCTGACGATCGCCGCGCTCCCCGTTCCCATCGCCGAGGCCTCGCGCTTCGGCGTCCTCGAAGTGGATGCCTCGGGCCGCGTCGTCGGCTTCGAGGAGAAGCCGAAGACGCCCAAGCCCATTCCGTCGCTGCCCGACCTTGCCCTCGCCTCGATGGGGAACTACGTCTTCAAGGCGCCCTTCCTGATCGACTCCCTCGAGCACGACGCCCTGCAGGACACCTCGCACGACTTCGGCAAGACGATCATCCCCGCCGCCCTGAAGGGGGGCGCCCGGCTGTTCGCTTACGACTACTCGACGAACCGCGTGCCGGGCGAGGAGGACCTCGCGCCCTACTGGAGGGACGTCGGCACGGTCGACTCCTACTGGGACGCCTCGATGGATCTGATCGCCGTCACGCCGCCTCTCAACCTTTACAACGGGAAGTGGCCGCTGAAGAGCCACTCGCCGCAGCTCCCGCCCGCGAAATTCGTCTTCGCCGACGCCGTGTCGCAGCGCGTGGGCCTCGCGACGGACTCGATGGTCGCGCAGGGCTGCATCATCTCCGGCGGCACGATCCATCGCTCGATCCTCTTCCCGCGCGTCCGCGTCAATTCCTTCTCCCACATCGAGGAATGCGTCCTGATGGACGGCGTGGAGGTGGGGCGTCACGCACGCCTCCGGCGGGTCATCGCCGACAAGGGCGTCCAGATCCCCGGGAAGGTCGAGATCGGGTTCGACGAGGACGAGGACCGCCGCCGATTCCACGTCTCCGACGGGGGTGTTGTGGTCCTTCCGAAGGGGATCGAGATTCCGGCTCCAGCCAGTCGAGTCGCGGTTTCGGGTTGATTCGGGCGATCTCTCCAAATAAAATTCGGGCTGCGCTCCAAAAGGCCCGAATTTTATATGGACGACATTGATCGCCAGATCCTCGACCTCCTCCAGCGCGACGGGAAGATCTCCCAGGCCCGTATCGCGGAGAGTGTCGGCCTGACGACGCCGTCCGTGAACGAGCGGATCAAGAAGCTCGAGACCAGGGGCTTCATCCGCCGGTTCACCGCCCTCCTCGACCCGCGGCTGCTCGGGATGCCGCTCGTCGCCTACGTGGACGTCTGCCTGGAGCACCCCCGCTTCGAAAGGCCTTTCCTGGAGGAGATCGAGTCGCTGCTCGACGTCCAGGAATGCTGCGCGATCTCGGGCGACTTCGGCTACCGGCTCAAGCTGCGCGCGCGGGACGTCGAGCACCTCGAGCGGATCCTCCGGGAGCGGATCCAGACCCTCCGGGGCGTCATCAGGACCCGCGTCGAGATGTCCCTCTCGGTGAAGAAGGACTCGACCCTCCTGCCCCTGGTCGAAGGCGCCTGACGGCGCGGCCGACCCCTCGAGGTGTCAATTCGTCCGCTGCCTTCTCCCAAAAGGGATGGGCGGGGGGACGGCGACTCAGTCTGAAACGAACCTCAAGCTGCTGAAAACAAAGGACGTCCTTCCGAAGATCCCGGATCCCAAACCGGAGGCATTCCCTTTGCGTATAACGGGACAGGAGATCGAAACGACATCAGGGAAACCGAAATGAAGACGATCTTCAATTCCACCCCAGACTGCCGCCGGTTCTCGAACCGGCGGGCCCACCACCACCTTCCCTCCTCAAGCTAGAACACACCTCAACATCCTGCCGCCGCAAATCCCGCCCGATCCGAAAGATCGGGTGGGACCCACCGCATTCGGGGCGCCGCTCTCCGGGGCCGCCGAGATCGACGGGCGCTAGAAGCGATATCCGAACGCTGTCGTCAGGACGATCAGGGTGTGGCTGTATTCGCTGTTCGGGAACTCGCCCATGAGCTCCAGCCGGAGGTCGAACCTCTCGCTCACGCGGAAGACCGTCTGCGCGCCGATGGCGAATTCGATGACCGCCTGTGTCGGGTCGGCCGGGACCTGTCCGGGCTCGGGGCTCTTCGGCAGCATCCGAATGACTCCCACGCCTCCGATGAGGCCCGCCTCCCACCACTTCTCCCTGAAGCGGTAGGAAACGAGGGCGAGCCCCGACCAGGCGTTCATCTTCGGAGCGTCCGGCGCGCCGCCGGGAAGGGACGAATAGGAGAGCCGGAGCTGAAAAAAACCGTCCTGTCCCTCATGGAAACTCCCGAGGGACATCTCACCGAAGACGAATCCCCCCCAGTTGTCGAGAGCGGTGTCCTCGACCTGATACCCGTGGTCGGCCGTGAGCGAGCCGCCGCCCCCGACGGCGAAGCTCTGCCCGGCCGCCGGCCCGGCCGCGAAGAGAAGAACGAGAGAAAGACAGGCGATCCCGGGTCTCCCCCCGGGCGCGAGGACGCGCAGCCACTCTCTCACTTGCGCCTGAGGATAGAGGCCCGGAACGCGGAGCGTCAACCAGGGGACGGGCTCGGGCGGCTCGACTAGAATGCCGAGACGTGCCGGCCCGGGTCGCGACGCATCCTGCCCCTTTCTCCCCGCTCGCGTCGCCGCTGGCGTTTCTCCTCCGCGCCGTGGTCCCCTCGCGGTGCGCCGGCTGCGGCGGCAAGCGGCGGGACCTGGGCGGCGGGGGCCTCTGCGCAGACTGCTGGGAGGCCCTCCCCTGCTTCGCCCCGGAGACGACCTGTCCGCGCTGCGCCCTTCCGACCGGCGGCGGGACGTGCCGTGGATGCGAGAACGCCCCGCCGCCCGTCGCGGGAGCCGTCGCCCTCGGGCCTTACGACGGTGCCCTGAAACGCCTCGTCCACGCGCTGAAGTTCGAAGGGCACGACATCCTGGCCGCACCGGCGGCCGCGCGGCTCGCGCCGGAAGTCCGCCGCAGAGGTCTCCACGGCGTCGACGCCGTCGTCCCGATTCCCTCCACGCGCCGCCGCAACCGCGAGCGGGGCTACGATCCGGCGGCGCTGCTCGGCGAGGAGCTCGCGCGGCGCCTCGCCCTCCGCCTCTTTCCGGCCCTCGTTCGGGCGAAGGAGACGCCCCCCCAGTCCACACTCACCGCCGCCGCGAGGCGGGCCAACGTGGCGGGCGCCTTCCGGGCCCGAGCCGCCGCCGAGGGTCGATCGCTCCTCCTCGTCGACGACGTCCTGACGACCGGAGCCACCGCCTTCACCGCCGCAGAGACTCTCCGGGCCGCCGGAGCGCGCCACGTCTTCCTCGCGGTCCTCGCGCGGACACCGGAGAGAGACTCATGAGTCTTTTCGACCGCCTCGTCGTCTCCTCGATCCCCTTCATCCCGCGCTTCCTCGTTCACCGCGTCGCCCGGCGATACGTCGCCGGCGAGACGCTCGACGACGCCATCGCCACGGCGCGGTCGCTGGCGGCGGAAGGAGCGATGTCCACCCTGGACGTCCTGGGCGAGAGCGTGACGCACGCCGGGCAGACGGAGTCCGCGCGGGACGAGTACCTCCGCGTCATCGACGCCCTCTCGGAGAGCGGCCTCCCCGCGAACACGTCGGTCAAACCCACCGCCGTGGGCCTCTCCATCGACCCGGATCTCGCCCGCCGGAATCTCTCCGCCATCTGCCGACGGGCTGCAGGCAGCGGCGTCTTCGTCCGGCTCGACATGGAGGACAGCCCGTACACCGAGAAGACGATTCGCCTGGCGCTCGACCTGAAGGCCGAGTTCGGGAACGTCGGGGTCGTCCTGCAGGCCTATCTCCGGAGGAGCCTGGCCGATCTCGACCGGCTCATCGAGGCCCGGATGAACGTCCGGATCTGCAAGGGAATCTACCGGGAGCGGCGCGAGATCGCCTGGAAGGACCACGACGTCATCGTCCGGAACTTCGCGGCCCTTCTGGACAAGCACCTTGCCGCCGGCTGCTATGCCGCCATTGCCACGCACGACGAGGCCTGCGTGCAGAACGCCCTCGCCACGATCGACCGATTGAAACTCCCCAAGAGCGCCTACGAGTTCCAGATGCTCCTCGGCGTCGACCCGCTCCTCCGGAAGATTCTTCTCGAGAGCGGGCACCGGCTGCGCGTCTACGTGCCGTACGGGCGCGACTGGTACGCCTATTCGACGCGCCGGCTCAAGGAAAACCCATCCATCGCCCGGCACATCGTGAACGCGACCCTGGGCCTCGGGCCGAAAACGACCTGAAGGGCCCTGGCCCGGTTGACGGGCGCTCCGCGCGGGACCATGATCTGCGACGGCAGTCGATCATGCCGACCTTGCGGAGCCTCTTGGCCTGCGTATTGGCGGGCGCCGCGGCGCTCGCTCTGGGACGCTCTGCCGACGCCGCGCCTCCGACTCCGGGTGCGCCCATCTCCGGAATCGTTCGCTCGGGAGAGGCCACGCTCGCCGGCGTGACCGTCGTCGTCCGTGCCGTCCTCCGCGGCGGAAAGACCTCGACGCAACTCCTGAAAACGGAAGCCGACGGGACCTTCGTTCTTCCCAACGCCCCGCCGGGCCTCTACACGCTCCTGGCCGCCGTTCCCGGCTTGCCGTTCGCCGTGGTTCGTGTCCTTCACACGGCGGCCCCCGACACGGTGGCCTTCGTCCGGCTCGATTTCGAGTCGGCCACGGGCGTCCTGCCGGATGCCCCGCGCGGCAAGGCGGACCCGTGGATCGCACGCGCCGCGAACCGGGGTGACGCCCTGCGCGACGTCACGGCCATCCTCGCCGCGCTCGACGAGCCCCCACCGGCGGCGCCCGAGGGGGCCCCGGCGGGGCCGGGCGTGGCAGCCGCGAAGACCCGGCTCCCCGTGCGCGCGTCGGTCGCGTCCACCGCCGGCTTCGCGGGGGGCGGCGGCGCGGCGCTCACCGAGACCGCCATTGGCGTCTCAGGAGGCCTGGGAGGAAGCGTCCGCTGGGGTGTCGACGGACGCTACAGCCGCCTCGAGGGCTCGGATGCCGCGCCGGGTGGGGACGCGTCGCAGGTCGCTCTCGACCTCGCCGCGGGAGACCGCCAGAACCTGCATCTCACCACGCGACGTCAGGTTCGGGTTCTCGACGAGAGCGACCCGGCCCGCTTCGCCGCGCACTCGCTCGACTGGACGGCGACGACCGGCGACCAGTCGCAGGCGAACGTCACGGCGCGCCTCGTCTCCCAGTCGAATGCGTTCCAACAGGGCCCGGCCGCCGACCTCTTCGCGCGCTCCTCGGACGAGGTCGACGTCTTCGCCGGGTACCGGACCGACTTCAACGACCGCTACTCGGTCCGCCTCAGTGCCGCCTACCGCCACGCGGTCGCGCCCGAGGGGACCGGCACGACGGAGATCGTCCAGCGCGAGACGCGCGTCGGCGCCGTCGGCGGCGCCCGCCTTCTCACGGCGCTCTCGCTCGAAGCCGGCGCCACGGGAGATCTCTCCGACCGGACGCGGGGGCTTACGCCGGAGGTCACGGTGACGGCGCAGCCCGGTGCGCGCTGGCGACTGCGCGTCTCGGCGTCTCGCCGCTTCGAGCGGCGTCTCGACGACGGAACGCCGTACGGCCAGGTGAGCGCAGACCCGGCCGACCTCGCGCGGATTTCGAGCGCGTTCTACGCGGGCGGCGTCCGGTGGGATGGACCGTCCGGACAAACGGTGGTCCTCGAGGCGAGCCGGCGCGACATCACCGGAATTCAGCGCCTCCTTCTCGATCCGGACTTCTTCGAGCGACTCGATTCCCTCTACTTCCTTCCGGGCGACGTGGCGAGGGAGCTTTCCTCTTCGGTTTCGGGACGTCTGGGGCGGGGCCTCGAGGGACGCTTGGCCGCGCGCGTCGGGCGCGTGGCCGGCGAGCGGGACGCCACGATCCGCTCCGACGATGCCGAGTGGGGCGTGGCCGAGGCCGGCCTTCGCGTCGACACGACCGGCACGACGATCGGCTTCGGCTACCGATACGTCTCCCAGCTCCTCGTCCGCGGAGACCGGCCGCTCCGGAACGACCTCGCGGCCGTCAATCTGTCGATGACACAGTTGCTCCCGGTCCCGGTCCTCAGGGAATACAACTCGGAGTGGCGCGCGCTCGTTTCGGTCGAGCTCGGAAAAAGGCGCGCCGGCGAGGACGAGGAGAGATCGAACCGGCGCTTGGCCGGAGGAGTCGCCGTTTCGTTCTGATTCAGGCGATTCGACAAGCCGTACCCCTCATCCAATATCCGGGAGTGACGTCCTTTCAATTTTGGGACTTACACTATAAACACAGATTAATCAATAACTTCTGCCTGTCCGAACGACCGGAGTCGTGGCACTCTGATTGCGTGCAGCGTCGTTAGTGTCTCATCGCACACAGCTGGTCGACCGTTTCCTGACCGGCATTCTGGCATTGCTGTTTTTCCTGAGCCTCGCCCCGATCTTCCTCTCCTTCGGGAGGAAGATCAGCCAGGTCGGCCGCGCGGACGTCCTCGTCTCCCGGGAGGCCGAAGGTCTCCGCGTGAGGTCCGTGGGCCATTCGGCCGTCCCGGCCGGGCTCCGGGCGGAGGATCTCATCCTCGTCGTGGACGGTCGTGACGCCCTGACCGCGGGCGACCCGTCGCTCTTTCTGGCCCGCGGTCCGGCGGACCTCGCCATCCTTCGGAACGGCGAGCTTCGAACGCTCCGGACCGTGCCGGTCCCCTCCCCGTGGGACTTCCGGTACTTCTTCCTCCTCGCAGCCGGCGTCGCCTTCCTCGCCACGGGAGCGGTCGTGCTTCTGACCGCCGAGAAGTCTCCGAGCGCCGGCCCGTCGCGCCTCTACGCCGCGTTCGCCCTCTGCGTCGGGCTCGTTTTCGGATTGACGCCGTGCCCTCCCGTCGACGCGCTCTTCCGGCTGGCGGTTCTCCTCGAGGACGCGGCGCGGGCGCTCTTCCCGGCTCTGCTTCTCCTCCTCGTCCTGACGTTTCCGCGGCGCACCTCGGCCCTCTTGAGGGTCGCCGCGCTTCTCCCCGCGGCCGCTCTTCTGGCTGTCACCGGCTCCGTCTACTTTGGGGGCGCCCCGGGCCGCGACGCGGCAGCGGCCGTGACCTCGCTCGATCGCCTCCAGGTCGTCTGGATCGCCGCCGCAGTCGCTCTGGCGATCGCCCGGCTCATCCGGCTCTGGCGCCGGCCCGGTGATCTCCTGGCCGAAAAGCAGGTCCGGTACCTGCTGCTCGGCACCGCCGTGGGCCTTCTCCCCGTCGTCGCCCTGAATCTCGTCCCCGGGCTCTTCGGCCTCTCGATCCCGGTCCTCTCGGCCCTCTCCATCATCCCGCTCGCCCTCGTCCCGTTCGCCTTCCTGGCCTCTCTCACCCGCTTCCGTCTCTGGGACGCCGAGGTCTTCGGCCGCGAGAGCGCCGCGCTGGTCGGGGCCGGCCTCGCGGGAGCGACCCTCTTCGCCGGCGCGCAGGTCCTGCTGTCGCACTCGAGCGTCCCGAACGTGCCTTACTCCCGGGGAGCGCTCGAGCTCGCCGCGGGTCTCGTCCTCGCGCTCAGCTTCGTGCCCGTGCGCCGCGGACTCTCGGCGGCGCTGGCCCGCCTTCAGTACGGCGAGTCCTGGAGCGCCCGCGAGGAGCTTCTGGCCCTCGTGCGCGAACTCTCCGCGCCCCGGACCGCCTCCGAGATCGCGCAGATTCTCGTCTCGCGCTCGACGCGGGCCCTCGGCGTGGCCCCGACGGCACTCCTCCCCGTACACGCGGACGGCCGGCTCCCCGCCGGC
>DATIWM010000009.1:0-2876 GCA_035519355.1 Thermoanaerobaculia bacterium
TCCCCAACGAGTGGAACGTCACCGACGCCTACGTTCTCGACGCCGGAGGCCGGCGGGTCGTCGACTTCCGCCGATCGAACCTCCACGTCGTCAACTACAGCGAGTCCGTCCGCAAGACACTCTCGCTCGCAGAGCTTAAGCCGCATCTCTTCACTCTGCCCGATCACCCGGAGTGGATCCCCTACCGGACGTCCTACTACGAGCGAGGCTGGGGCTTCTGCCTGAGCCAGCGGCAGCTCGATGCGCTTCCCGACGGTGAGTACCAAGCGGTCATCGAGTCGCGCCTCGAGCCGGGGTCCCTGACGTATGGGGAATTGCTCTTGCCGGGCGAGACGACGGAGGAATTCCTGATCTCCTGCCACTGCTGTCACCCGTCTCTGTGCAACGACAACCTCTCCGGGATCGCGCTTGCGACGAGCCTGGCGCGGCTCCTCGCCGGCACCCGACGCCGGTACTCGTACCGTTTCCTGTTCCTGCCGGGCACGATCGGGTCGATCGTCTGGCTGTCGCGAAACGAAGGGGCCGCTTCGCGAATCCGCGCCGGCCTCGTCGTCGCCTGTGTCGGCGACGCCGGACCGATGCACTACAAGAAGAGCCGGCAAGGCGACGCCGACATCGACCGCGCGGCGGCACACGTCCTCGCGACCTCCGGCCGCGAGCATCGCATCCTCGACTTCTCCCCCTACGGCTACGACGAGCGCCAGTACTGCTCCCCCGGCTTCGACCTTCCCGTCGGGAGTCTCACGCGCACGCCCCATGGGCGTTACCCCGAATACCACACGTCCGCCGACGACCTCGCCTTCGTTCGCCCGGAGTCGCTCGTCGAGTCGCTCGACGCTTACCTGGCCGTGCTCGGCGTGCTCGAAGGAAACGGGCGGTACCGGAATACGAATCCGAAATGCGAGCCCCAGCTCGGCAAGCGGGGTCTCTACCGCGCCATGGGCGGGCTGCCGGATCCCGGGCGACACTCCCTCGCGATGCTCTGGGTGCTGAACCAGTCCGACGGCGTGCGCGACCTCTTATCGATCGCCGAGCGCTCCGGCCTGCCCTTCGACGTCATCGAAACCGCGGCATCGAGCCTCGCCGAGCACGGCCTGTTGGAGCCATTGCCGCCGGCGACCGCCCGGGTACGCTAAAATAGAAAAACCCCGAGAAACCATGAAGGTCGTTCTCTTCTGCGGCGGGCTGGGAATGCGGCTCCGAGAGTACTCGGAGATCATTCCGAAACCGATGGTGAACATCGGCTACCGTCCAATTCTTTGGCACGTGATGAAGTACTACGCGCATTACGGGCACAAGGAGTTCATCCTCTGCCTCGGCTACAAGGCCGACATCATCAAGAACTACTTCCTGAACTACAACGAGTTTCTCTCCAACGACTTCGTGCTGACCAAGGGCGGCAAAGATCTGCAGCTCATCCACAGCGACATCGACGACTGGAAGATCACGTTCGTCGACACGGGACTGACGTCCAACATCGGACAGCGCCTCCTCGCCGTCAAGAGCTACCTTGGCGACGACGAGATGTTCCTCGCCAACTACACCGACGGCTTGTCCAACTGTCCGCTGCCGACGTTGATCGAGACCCTGAAGGCGCGAGGGAAGATCGCGATCTTTCTGTCGACGCGTCCCGGCATCAGCTTCCACATCGTCTCGACCGGGGAGAACGGTGCCGTCAAAGACATCGTCGACGTCGGGAAGTCCGAGGTCTGGATCAACGGCGGTTACTTCGTCTTCCGCAAGGAGATCTTCGACTACATCCGACCCGGCGAAGAGCTGGTCCAGGAGCCGTTCCGCCGTCTGATCGAGAAGAACGAGATCATCACCTACCGCTACGACGGCTTCTACATCGGTATGGACACGTTCAAGGAAAAGCAGCTTCTCGACGACATGTACTCTCGCGGCGAAACGCCGTGGGAGGTCTGGAAGACTCGGAGCCCGAGGTAAGAGACCGGCTCGATGCTTCGCCTCACGCTGCCGTCGAGCGGCAAGTCGCCCCTTCGTCTCCTCTGCCTCGGCGCGCATTCCGACGACATCGAGATCGGTTGCGGCGGAACGATCCTGCGACTCCTGGCCGAGCGTCGGGCCTCGGTCGATTGGGTCGTCTTCAGCGCTGACACTGTCCGGGCCCGCGAGGCACGCAAGGCGGCGTCCCTCTTTCTGCGTGGCGCCGCGGCGTCCAGAGTCACGGTCCGGCGCTTCCGCGACGGCTTCTTCCCGGCGCAGTTCGCGAAGATCAAGGGGGAATTCGAGAGGCTGAAGAAGAGGACTTCACCCGACCTCATCTTTTGTCCCTCCCGTCAGGACGCGCACCAGGACCATCGAACGGTGGCCGAGCTCGTCTGGAACACGTTCCGGGACCATATGATCCTCGAGTATGAGATTCCCAAGTACGACGGCGATCTGGGCGCTCCCGGCTTCTTCGTTCCGTTGACCGAACAGACCTGTACCCGAAAAATCGAGTTGATCCTGAAGGCGTTTTGCTCCCAGGCGGGGCGGCAATGGTTCCGCGAGGACACATTCCGTTCGCTCCTCCGCCTGCGTGGGATCGAGTCCAACTCCTCATCGGGATTCGCCGAGGCCTTCTATTTCCGGAAGGCGCTTCTCTAGGAGCCCGTTCTCGAGACCGCGGAATGAAGTTCACGGGAAATTTTTCGGTCATTCTCCCGGCCTTCAAGGAAGAGGAGAACATCCCTGCCGTGGTAGAGGAAGAGCGGCAGGTGGCGGAAAGGGTCGCGACGGACTACGGGATCATCGCCCTCCGAACGAACCTGTGGCGCGAGACCGGGAGTTTCCGAAAGATGCGTCGAGCGCGAGGGCAGACCCCTGAGCTGCTACAATTTAGGATTCTGCCCAGCAAATGACCGAAGAGCGTT
>DATIWM010000010.1:0-9480 GCA_035519355.1 Thermoanaerobaculia bacterium
GCCATCGCGCGCGTCCTCGCCCTCGACGCCCCCATCCTCCTGATGGACGAGCCCTTCGGCGCCCTCGACGCCCTGACGCGCCGGAATCTGCAGGACGAGGTGCTCCGCATCTGGACGGAGTTCAAGACGACGATCCTCTTCGTGACCCACGGCATCGAGGAGTCGATCTATCTCGCCGACCGGATCGTCGTCATGACCTACCGCCCCGGCACGGTCAAGACCGTCGTCCCCGTCACCCTCCCCCGCCCCCGCGACACCGCCTCTCCCGAGTTCAACGCCCTGAAGCGTCACCTGACCGGCCTCGTCATGGAGGAGCAGCGGCGGCACGAGGAGGACGAGATCCGGAGACATTGAGCCCGTTCCCCGGGATCCGGTTGAGAAGGGCCGCCCCGCGCGCGTAGACTTCCGGCTCTGACGGACGGGGAGGCCCCGCGCCGTCCACCCCTCTCCCGAAAGGAGAACAAAGATGAGGTCCAGACTGTTCGTCGCCCTCGCTCTCGTGGCCGCCCTGGGGATCGCCACCGCCGCCTTCGCCACCGACGTGACGCTGTCCGGGAAGATCGCCTGCGCCAAGTGCACGATGAAGAAGGCCGACGCGAAGGCCTGCCAGGACGTCCTCGTCGTCGCCGGCGAGAAGGGCGCCACGACCGAGTACTACATCGTGAAGAACGCCGTCTTCGAGAAGTTCGGCCACACCTGCTCGGGCGAAAAGGCCGCCACGGTCACCGGCATCGTCTCCGAGAAGGACGGGAAGAAGTGGATCACCCCGTCCAAGATGGACGCCAAGAGCTGACGCACGGGCGCCCCGGCCGCCTCCCGGCCCGCGCCGCGACAAGTCGGCGGCCCACTGAAGACACGATACCGACCGGGCGCGGGCGTTTCCCGCCCCCGATTCCTATAGCCGCTGTGCTCCTGGGCACGGCCGTGGTGTGGCCTCTGGCTGCGCAAGAGTCGACGGCCCACGAGACCGCTCGAAGGCTCGCGTTGGCGGCCATGGAAAGAGACCGGCTTCCCAGCCTGTCGATTGCCGTCAGTCGAGAGGGGAAGGTCCTGTTTACGGAGGCCTACGGGTTCGCAGACGTGGAGAACCGAGTGGTTGCCACGCCACAGAGCGTCTATCGGATCGGGTCAATCACCAAAACTCTGACCGCGGTGTCGATCATGGTACTCGCACAGAACGGCACGCTGGACCTGGACGCGCCCATTCAGAAGTACTGTCCCGCATTCCCGGAAAAGGAGCTCCCGATCACGGCTCGTCTTCTTCTGGCTCACCAGGGCGGCGTTCGGGACTACGATTATCAGCGCTTCAAAAAGGAGTTTCTGAGCACCACGCGCTACGAATCGCTGTCGGACGCGCTCTCCGTATTCAAGAACGATCCCCTCGTGGCGCTGCCCGGGGCAGAGACTCACTACAGCAGCTTCGGCTACGTGCTTCTGGGGTGTGCCCTTGAAGGGGCCAGCGGCTCTCCGTACGACGAAGTGCTGAAACGGCGTGTCCTCGATCCAGCCGGAATGACCCAGACGACGCTGGATTACGCAGAGAGGATCGTGCCGTATCGGGTGAACGGCTATGGGACGGCGGCTGACCGCTCCTGGACCAACGCGGTCTGCGTGGACTTGAGCGACCGCTTTCCTGCCGGCGGGCTCCTGTCGACGCCGCGCGACCTGGTCGCTTTTGGAAGTGCCTTGCTGGGCGGCAGGCTGGTCAATCCGGCGGCGCTCCAAACGATGTGGGAGGCCCAGCACACGGCGAAGGGGAAGGTCACACCGTACGGACTGGGTTGGCGTGTGTCGGAGGACTCGAATGAGGTGTTTCACGGCGGGACGAGCGTGGGCGGCTCGGCCTACCTGTACATCCGACGCGACAGGAAGCTCGTTGTAGCCCTCGCGACGAATGTGGAGTTCTGGACCGAGCCCCGCCACGAGCTGGCGCGGCGACTAGCGGACGCTTTCGTTCCCTAGCCTGCCTTCGGACCGCCGGGACCACGGACGAGGGGGGCCGGGTCTGCTCCTCGGTGACGCGACCGCGTCTCGAGTGGGGCACGGAACCGTCCTAACGATCAGCCGGAAGTCAGCCGACGCCTGCCGGCACCTTCGGCAGGTGCGTCATGGCCTCCTCGACGGCGTGATCGGGGTACTCGAAGTCCTCGAGGAGGCCGTGGTGGTAGCTCTGGTACGCGGTCATGTCGAAGTGGCCGTGTCCGGAGAGATTGAAGGCGATGACCTTCTTCTCCCCGGTCTTCCGGCACTCAAGCGCTTCGTCGATGGCCGCCCGGATGGCGTGGGCCGACTCGGGGGCCGGGATGATCCCCTCGGCCTTCGAGAAGCGGACGGCGGCCTCGAACGTCTCGAGCTGCCGGGCCGTCCGGGCCTGGATGTCGCCGTGGGCCACGAGGGCGCTCACCGTCGGCGCCATCCCGTGATAACGAAGGCCCCCCGCGTGGATGCCGGGGGGCATGAACGTGTGGCCGAGGGTGTACATCTTCACGATCGGCGCCATCGCGGCCGAGTCGCCGTAGTCGAAGGTGTACTTCCCCTTCGTCAGCGTGGGGCACGACGCCGGCTCCACCGCCACGATCCTCGTCTTCCTCCCCTGCGTCAGGTTCCGGTGGACGAAGGGGAAGGCGAAGCCCGCGAAGTTGGAGCCGCCTCCGGCGCAGCCGATCACGACGTCGGGGTATTCCCCCGCCATCTCCATCTGCTCGAGCGCCTCGAGGCCGATGACCGTCTGGTGCATCATCACGTGCCCCAGGACCGAACCGAGGCTGTACTTCTTCTTCCCGCCGCTCGCGGCGGCTGTCTCCACCGCCTCGGAAATGGCGATGCCGAGCGAACCCTGCGAGTCCGGGTCCTCCTCCAGGACCTGCTTCCCGAAGTGCGTCCGCTCCGTCGGGCTGGCGAAAACGTGGGCGCCGAAGTTCTCCATGATGATCCGGCGGTACGGCTTCTGGTGGTACGACACCTTCACCATGAAGACCTCGAGGTCGAGCCCGAAGAAGTTGCAGGCCATGGCGAGGGCCGTTCCCCACTGCCCGGCCCCGGTCTCCGTCGCGAGCGCCTTCGTCCCGGCTTCCTTGTTGTAGAAGGCCTGGGCCACCGCCGTGTTCGCCTTGTGCGAGCCGACGGGGCTCACGCTCTCGTTCTTGTAGTAGATGTGGGCGGGCGTGTCGAGGTCCTTCTCGAGGCGGAGGGCCCGGCACATCGGCGTCGGGCGCCAGAGGCGGTAGATGTCGCGGACGGGCTCCGGAATCTCGACCCAGCGCTCGGGCGACACCTCCTGCATCACGATGTTCATGGGGAAGAGGACGCCGAGGAAGTCGGGCGTCACCGGCTCCATCGTCCCCGGGTGGAGGACGGGCTGCGGCGGGACCGGCATGTCCGCGTTGACGTTGTACCAGGCCTTCGGAATGCGGGTCTCGTCGAGCAGGTACCGTCCGCGCTCGGTCATCTTCTCCTCCAGCCGCCGGAAGCGTGAGCGGGACGATAGCGCAGGACGCCGGCGGCTCCGAATCCGGGCGGCGCCGGCCGGCCCGGGCCGGTCAACGGGCCGGTCGACAGATTTCCGCAGCCCTTCGGGACGCGAGCGACCGCTTTTTGTCGGAATGGCGGGTCCCGGAGCCATCCGTGACCGGGCTCACGCCTTGCATGTCCCGGGAGTCTTCCAGGAAGGGGTCCGGGCTTTTCGCTCCGTCAACGACCCGGACGCGGTGAGGGTTCTAGCTGATGAAGAACGGCGGATCCCCGGGACCGTCCCCGGCCCCCACCGAGGAGCCCCTGCTGTCGCTCCAGCTCCGTCTTCCGGATCGCCTGCTCGTCCCCGACCTGGAAAACTCGAAGTCCGGCGACGGCGTGATCTTTCACGTCGAGATCCGGAACCGGACGGACCATCCGTGGGAATCCCGGGCGGTCGTCGGACCGCTCCTCGAAATCGTTCTCCTCGCGGAATCCGGAGAGGTCCCGCTCGTGGTCCGGCAGCTCCCGATGCTCGCCTACCCGGCGGCCCTGGCGCCCGGCCGGGGCTTCCTCCTCCCGGTCCGGATCCTCATAACGGACGTCCCGCGCTCCGGCGCCACGTACCGCCTCCGCATCCGGATGACTCCCGGCGCGGAGGAGACGTACGGCACTCTCCGGTTCGAGCCCCGCGCCTGACGAAGCGGCGGGCGCGCCGCGGATTCTAGAGACCCATCAGCGCCAGCTCGTTGACGAGCTCGGCGAGTCGAGGGTGGAGCGTCAGTTCGGCGTGGAGCCAGCCGTGACGCGCCTTGACGTCCGACAGCTGATCGCGCACGCGCGCGGCGTCACGATCGAGAACCGCGGCGCGGAGCTTCTCCATCGAGGCGCGAACTTCCGCCGTGGCGCGGCCGCCGAGCGACGCATCGAGATCGTCGAAGGCCTCGTGGACGCGGCGGGACCGGTCGCCGGATTCGACCTTCGGGGCGGCGGGCTCGGGTCGTTCGTCGTTCATGGGGCCCTCCGAGGCCTGCAGCGCTTCGTGACTCTAGCAGTTTCGATCGGACCGAGCGCGGTATCGTCGGGCCGCCTTCATGAACGCGCGTCTCGCCGGTTTGCTCTGGGTCGCCTGCCTTCTGGCCGTCATCCCTTCAGTCTCGGCCCGCGGCCGCGGCAGGCTGGAGTCGCACCGGCGGTCGCGCTACCGGCTCTATGCGGTCGCAGCGCTCTCGCTCCTCGGCCTCGGAGCGGTCACCCTCGTCCTCGACGTTCTGGGGACGCCCTGGGGGCTTCGTCCGCTCGGCGCCGTCCCGCCGCCGGCGGCCTTCTTCGGCTGGACCTGCGGGACCTTTCTGGCGCTTTCGGCCGCGTGGCTCGGGCGCCCGCTGGTCCGGAAGCTCCGGGGGATGGCTGTGGGCCTCGGCCTCAGCGCGATCGTTCCTGAATTGCTCGGCGAGAAGCTCGCCTTCACGGGCCTCGTTCTCGTCTCGGGCTTCGTGGAGGAATACGTCTACCGCGGATTCTGCCTCGGCCTCCTCCGGGACGTCACCGGCTCCACGCCCCTCTCGGCGATCCTTTCCATCGCCGCTTTCGCCGCCGGGCACGCCTACCGGGGGAAGAGGATCCTCCTCCGGACGGCCGTCGGCGGAGCCATCTTCACCGTTCCCGTTCTGGCGACGGGCTCTCTCCTGCCGTCGATCCTTGCCCACGTCGCCATGGACCTCGTGCAGGGGTTCCGGAGCCGCGAGATTCTCGTCTCCCTCCGGCTCGCCGTCCCGGCGGCCCCGCCCGGCATGACCACCGACCCGGCCGAAAGCGGAGGAGTACGCCTGTGAAGAAGAAAAGCCCGGATCGCGCCGAGTTCCTCGCCTCCCCGTTCGACGCTCTGCGCGCCCTCCCCTTCTCCGAGGCCGTCCGCGCCGGGGACTTCCTCTTCCTCTCCGGCCAGATCGGAAGCGCGCCGGGGACCGCGGACGTCGTCCCCGGCGGCATCGCGGCCGAGACGAAGCAGGTCCTGGAGAACGTCCGGGCGGTCCTCGAGCGGCACGGATCGTCGCTGGACCAGGTCGTCAAGTTCACGGTCTTCCTCGCGGACATCGCCGAGTGGGGCGCCTTCAACGACGTCTACCGGACCTTCTTCGGAAAGCGCTTCCCGGCCCGGAGCGCTCTCGGCGCCAGCGGGCTCGCGAAAGGGGCCCGGGTGGAGCTGGAGTGCGTGGCCTTCGCGCCGAAGCCGAGGTCCTAGAGGAGCGCCCTCAACCCGCCGCGGCCGCGAATCGCCGGACGATCGCGGCCGCGGGCTCGACGGTCCGGATCGTCGCGACGCTCTTTCCCGCCTGCCAGAAGTCCTTCGAGGAGGCTCCCTTCATCGAGGCGTTCTTCAGCTGAAAGGCCGAGCGGACCGAGTAGATCGCCCGCATCCAGTGCTTCCTCCGGCGCCCCGAGAGCATCCACCGGCCGATCGGGCCCGCCTTCGTCCCCATCCTTTCGACGAAGGGGGTCCGGATGATCGAGAGCGGCACCCCCGTGATCCGCTCGGTCATCACGATGTCCTTCTCCTCCGCGTCGAGGATCGCTTCCTTGTAGTCCCGGTGGGCCGTGCATTCTTCCGTCGCGATGAAGCGCGTCCCCATCTGGACGGCGGCGTAGCCGAGGTCGAGCATGGCCCGGAACTCCGCCTCGCTCCCGACGCCTCCCGCGCAGACGAGCGGGACGCCGAGATCCGAGAGCTCCGCGTGGAGCTCCTGCGGCGTCTTCCGCCCCGCATGCCCGCCCGCGCGGCTGTTGACGCAGATGAGGCCGTCGACCCCTTCGGCCATCCCCTTCTCGGCCCATTTCCGGTCCACGACGTCGTGAAAGACGACGGCGCCGGCGGCGTGAGCGCGCTTCACGACCCAGTCCGGATTTCCGAGAGCCGTGATGAAGAAGCGGATGCCCGCCGCAAGGGACGTCTCGAGGTACTCCTCCATCCGCTTCCGGTAGACGGCCGAGAGCGATTTCTCCGTGAGGATGTTGAGCCCCACCGGCTTTTTCGTCAGGGAGCGGATCCGCCGGAGCCCCTCCTGGAACGCGAGCTTGTGGACGTAGACCAGGGAGAGCGGCTGGATGATCCCGAGCCCTCCCGCCTCCGAGACGGCGGCGACGAGCTCCGGATTCGAGCAGGGATACATCGGCCCGCAGAGGAGCGGCACCTCGACGCCGGCCAGCTCCGTGAAACGGGTCCTCATCGGCCCGGCCCCACCTTCCAGACCGCGACCGTCTTTGCCACGATGTCGTCCCTCCGGTCGCGAATGAGGCTCGTCACCTCGTAGTCGCGCGTCTCCGACGAGGCGACCGCGGGGGCGTCGCACGTCGCGACGAGGCGTCCCCGCGCCTTCTTCAAGTACTCGCAGGAGAGCCTCACGAGGATGGAGCGGCTCTCCCCCGGCATGCCGAAGCCGAGCGCGAGGCCGGTCGACATCTCGCCGAGGTTGGCCAGGGCAACGGCGTGGATGGAGTCCAGATGGTTCCGGACCGCCCGCCGGTCCTCGATGGCGATCACGGCCCGGCCCGGCGCCAGCTCGAGGATCTCGGGCGTCACCGACCCGGAGTAAGGAATGAGCCTTGCGAAGAGCTTCGAGAAGAGCCACTTCCCTCCCGGTCTTGCGCTCAGGCTCTGCCACGTCGTCCGGAGCCGCTCCACGGGCGATTTCGACTCGCTCATCGGCCTCTCCTCGCTGACCCGCCCGCGGCGGGCGCGCGGATGTTACGGGAAGAGGAGAAGCTGGGGGCCGGACGGGACGCGGAACGACGCGGCGGAGAGCGCCGGCGCCCGCTCGGCCAGCCCCGCCCTTCGCGCCGCCACGCGGAAGAGGTCGCCGATCTGTTCCGCGATCGCCCCCTCGCCTCGCATCCGCGAGCCGAAATCCGGGTCGTTCAGCCGGCCGCCACGGACGTCCCGGATCCGGCCGAGGACTTTCTCCTTCCGGAGGGGCGCGTACCGGTCGAGCCAGTCGACGAAGAGCTCCGCGACGGCGCCCGGGAGGCGGAGCGGGACGAAGCCCGCCCAGCGCGCGCCGGCGGCGCGCGCCACCGCGAGGATCGCGGGGATCTCGTGGTCGTTCAGCCCCGGGACGGCCGGGGCCGTGTAGACGCCACACGGCACCCCCGCGGCCGAGAGCGCCTCGACGGCGGCCAGCCGCGCCCGCGGCGTCGGGGCGCGCGGTTCGAGCGCGCGGGCCAGCGTCTCGTCGAGCGTGGCGATCGAGACCGAGACCGACGCCGCGCCGAAGCCGGCGAGCGCCGCGAGGAGGTCGGCGTCGCGGACGACGAGGTCGCCCTTCGTGATGAGGCCGACCGGATTCCGGAATTCGAGGAAGACTTCGAGGCACCGCCGCGTGATCCGGATCCTCCTCTCGACCGGCTGGTAGGGGTCGGTGACGCCGGAGAGGGCCACGGTCTGCGGCCGCCACCCCTTTCGCGAGAGCTCGGTCCGGAGCCGGTCGGGGGCGTCCTCCTTGACGAGGATCTTCGACTCGAAGTCGAGGCCCGCCGAGAAGCCGAGGTACTCGTGGGTGGGCCGGGCGTAGCAGTAGGCGCAGCCGTGCTCGCAGCCCCGGTACGGATTGAGGCTGACGTCGAACGGGATGTCGGGGCTTTCGTTGGTGGCGAGGATTTTCCGCGTGGCGTCCCGGAAGAACTCCGTCCGGAGGGCCGGCGCTTCCGCGTCGGGGATCGCCGGAGCGTCCTCGACATCCGCCTCGTACCGGAGGCGCTCGAAGCGGTTCGGCGGGTTGGTCGCCGTCCCCCGCCCCGGCAGGCGCACCTCACCCGGAACATACGCCTTTCTCACGCCCCGATCGTGGCACGCCGGACGGTATGTGTCCAGATCCGGCGACGAGCCGGGGTGGCATGCTTCCGGCAACAGGGAACGACGCGATGAGGAGGCCGTCCCGCCCGCTCGTCCTCGCCCTCCTCGCGGCCCTTTCGCCGCTCGCGCTCGACGGCTGCGTCTCGGTCGGCGTCGAGAAGAAGCCGCTTCCGCCCCCCGACGATTCGAAGCCGGCCACCGGAAGCGTGGAGGTTCTCATCTTCGAGACGATGGAAGACCGCGATGCTTTTCGCCTCGTCGTCTTCCCCGTGCTCTCCGAGATCTTCCGCGTCGAAGGAGGGCGCGAGTCGCTCGTCGGCCGGTCGATGTCCGGCATGTGGGCGCTTCCCGACCTGTCGCCCGGGCGGTACCGGATCTCGGTGACGAAGCGGATCACGCCGGAGGGGGACATCGAGCCGCTCAAGGACCCGAGCGGAAAGTCCTTCGACCTGGCCCCCGGGCAGAAGACGACTCTCCGCGTCGTCCTGAAGAAGGTGCCGACGGGGTGGATCGTTCTCGGGGCGATCGCCGCGGCCGCGCTCATCTACTTCTCCATCGACGCCCTGTCCAGGGGGAAGCTCCCGCCGCTCCCCCCGATTCCGCCCGACGTCGTCGTCGGCGTCGTCCTCATGGCCGCGTCGGCCGCGCATCCCAACGGGCCGATCCCCTCGGCCGCCGACGTCTTCCCGGCCCCCGGCTCGGTCGTCGCGGCCCGGAAGGTGACCGTCAACTTCCTCCTCGGCGCGCCGCTCGAACCGAACGGGATCGACGCCGACGCCGTCCTCGCGCTCGGCTCGCGCTCCGGTGAACTGGCGGGGACCCTCTCCTACCAGGCCGAGGACCAGCTCCTCCGTTTCGCCCCCCTCACGAACTTCACCCCCGGCGAGACCGTCACCGTCACCCTCGACCTCGCGAAGATCCGGGCCGCGAGCGGCCGATCCGGCGAGGGAAAGGTCTCGACCTGGTTCCGCGTGGCGCCGTGAGCGGCGACCCCGATTCGCCATGCTAAGTTCGCGGCCTTGAGCGACGACCGGCCCGCCCCGGCCCTCGCGCCGGGTGGCTCGCGCTGGCTGACGCTCGCCCTGTCGCTCATGGCCTTCGCCCTCGCGGGAGGCCTGGCGGAATATTCCGTGCGCCGGCTGCGGCCCGACTGGCGGCCGCCGGCGGCGACGGGCGTTCCG
>DATIWM010000011.1:0-6661 GCA_035519355.1 Thermoanaerobaculia bacterium
ACGCTCGTGAGGAGGGCGCCGCTCAGCGTCCCGAGGCGCATCTTCCGGACGACATCGACGTCGTCCCCCGCGACGCTTCCCGGGTAGAGCCGGAGCTCGACCGTCCCCCCCGAGGCCGTCTTCCACTTCTCGGCCATCTCCCGGAGGATCAGGTGGTACTGCGATCCCTCGGGGGCGATCGTGGCCATCTTGACGAGAACCGGCTCGCCCGCCGCGGGCCGGCTCGCGAGGAGGATGAGGGGGAGAGCCAGCGCGGCTCGAATCGGCATCGTGTTCAACGGACCGGTCTCCTTCCGGGGCGTCACTCGAGGAAGAGCTCGCTGGTCCGTGACAGCAGCCAGCGCGCCCTCTTCCGGGCGACGAAATTTTCGAGGCGAAAGCGCGGATCGCGTTCCGGGTCGATTTCGAGCGCCTGCTTCAGGGTTTCCTCGAACGCGGCGCGGTCCTGGGAGGCGACGAGCACCGATTCGGCGTAAGTCACGAGGGGCGCGGCGCGCTGGCCGCGCGAGAGCACGAGGGCCCGATCCAGGTGCTCTTTCGCCTTGCGGGGGGAGCCGCCGGCGGACGGCGGCCGTCCTCCCTCCCAGGCGATGAAGAAGTCGTGCAGGGCGCCCGCGCGGAAGGCCTCGTCGAGAGCGAGGGCGCGCCGCGCCAGCGCCTCGACGAGCCCCTGGTCGGCCGTCAACTCGGCTTCGCCTTTCGAGAGCGAGATCTCCGATCCCCACGCGGCCGAGGTCCAGTAGAGAAACGGAGCGTCCCGCGTCTCCATCCCGGCGAGGGCGGAAGCCGTGTCCGTTCGAAGGCGCTCCGGGAAACCGCGGTGCCGAACCTCCAGGCCTCTGAGGCCGTAGGCGCGGGCGCGCCGGTAGAGCCTCTTCGCCCGCGCCCGGAGTTCCGTGGCGCGGGCCAGGTCCTTCGCCTCGACGTAATCGGCCTCGCACTGGACGAACGCGTAGGCGTACCCCGTGAACCCGCTCGCGGCCGAGAGGAGAAGCGCCTCGTTCTCTGGAGAGGTCTCGAGGAGGCCCTCCACCGTCTTCAGCCCGAACGGAGCCGCGGCGGCGACGAGTTCCGGGTCGTCGTCCCGGGCGTAGGTCGTATCCCCTTCGAGGATGGCCGTGCCGACCGTGTCCACCGCGGCCTTTTTCATCGAGCAGCCGGGAAGGCCGACGAGGAGGCCGGCGAGGACGGCCGGCGTGAGGAGGGCTCTCTTCAGGGGCGGGCGGCGGAAAATCACCGCCGGGGAGGATAGAACGTGTCGGGGCGCAGCGGGAATTGCGGCCCGCACCGGACCGGAAAACGGGGTAGCCGCCGTTTGGAGGCTCCCCGTGCTCCGGTTTGAACCCGGTCGCGAAGCGTGCAGCTCTCTCCTCGGGACCGATCAGTCGAGCTGCTGGTCGAGGACGTCCCGGTCCGCGATCGCCTCGCCGGGCGAAATGGAATCCGCCGCGGCGGAGGCTGACTCGGCGGCCGGGGGCCTTACGGCCTCGACGGAAGAGGCCGCACCCTTCGTGGAAGCGCCTTCCACGGAGAGAAGAGCGCCGGAGACCAGCACCAGCGCCATCACGGCGCCGGTCAGAAGCTCTTTCGTTCCCTTCTTCGTCTGTGCCTGTTCGGTTTTCATTGTCCTCTCCTTTCGCGCGGTCACGGGAGCCTCCAGAGCAAGCGCGAAGCCAGGGGTGTACCGCCGCCCCGAGAATCGCAACTCTCTGTATTTCAGAGGCCTCGTCCGGTCCGCGCGCTCGGCGGCGGGCCGGCTCGCCCGTGCCGCGCCGGCCTGGGGGGCGGGCCCGAAGGAGAACTCCTCGGGTCCCACTTCCGGCCCGGGCGACAGGAGAACGGCGCGCTCGAGCGCGTTGCGCAGCTCGCGGATGTTGCCCGGCCAGCCATGTGCGCGGAGCTTCTCGAGCGCCGCGGGCGAAAGCCGCATCGGCCGGCGATCCAGCTCGAGGGCGATCTGCGAAAGGAACAGCTCCGCGAGCGGGCCCAGATCCTCGAGCCGTTCCCGAAGCGGCGGAATCTTCAGAACCACCGTATTGATCCGGAAGTAGAGATCGGGGCGGAACGTCTTCCTCTCGACGAGAGCCTCGAGATTCTCGTGCGAGGCGGCGATCAGGCGGATGTCGACCTGGCGCTGGCGGACGTCGCCGAGACGCCGGAATTTCTTCTCTTCCAGCACCTTCAGGAGCTTGGGCTGGACGGAGAGCGGCACGTCCCCGATCTCGTCGAGGAAGAGCGTCCCGCGGTGCGCGACATCGAGCAGGCCCGGCTTGGTGGCGACCGCGCCGGTGAAAGCGCCCTTCTCGTGCCCGAAGAGCTCGCTCTCCAGGAACTCCGGGGAGAGGCCGGCGCAATTCAGGTCCAGGAAGCACTCCTCGCTGCGCGGCCCGTGGCGGTGAATCCAGGCCGCGAGGACGCCTTTGCCGGTCCCCGTCTCTCCGTGAATGAGGACCGGGACGTTCGCGTCGGCGACTCGCTCCGCCCGGTCGCGGAGGAGGCGGATCGCCGGGCTCGAGCCGCGAAGGGGATCGATCTCTTCCCGCGCCTCGCGCGCTTCGTCCTGAAGGCGGCGGCGGCGATTACGCTGGTTCTCGAGAACCCGATCGACGACGAGAAGGAAGGCCGGCAGCTGCACGGGCTTGGCCAGAAACTGCTCCGCCCCTTCCAGGATCGCGTGAACCGCCGTGTCGAGCTCGTCGTGCCGGGCGAGAACGACGCAGGCGACGCCCGCGTCGGCCCGCTTCACGTGCGCGAGGAGGTCGAGCGCGGTCCCGTCCGGCAGTCGCGCGGCGACGACGAGAGCGTCCGGTCTCGACGCGTCGAAGGACTGGATGGCGACGCGGCAGGAGGCCGCCTCCGTCGCCTCGTACCCGTCGATCTGGAGCATGTTCTGCAGGTTCTCGCGGATCGCGGCATCCGCGTCGACGATCAGGATCCGGCCCCGCGTCATCCTCGCCGGCGCTGCGGCCGGGTGGTACGCTGAAGGAAGGAGGCCGATCATGCGCTTTCCTCTTTGCGCAGCGGCGGGTGCGGTGGTTCTCGCGGCCGCCCTGCACGCGCAGCAACCCCAGCCGTCGCAGCCAGCCCAGGCGTCCCAGCCAGCCCAGCCGTCCCAGGCCCCGGCATCCGGGGACCAGCAGGCGAAGGTTCCGGAGCCGCCGTACACCATCTATCGCGTGGAGCTCGTCCCCGCCGGCTTCGGGTTCGCGATGAACGAGCCGGTGCTGGAGGGAGACTTCTGGGTCTTCCGCAGCCTTCCGGACAAGGCGCTCGAGCGGGTACCCAAGTCGAAGGTCAAGTCCGTCTCGCGGTGGTCGACGGATTACACCAAGGAGGTCGTTTACCAGGTCGA
The DNA here is from genome assembly GCA_035519355.1 of Thermoanaerobaculia bacterium. GTDB lineage: Bacteria > Acidobacteriota > Thermoanaerobaculia > UBA5066 > UBA5066 > DAOMFB01. Next base: position 3,353 of record DATIWM010000011.1, read on the forward strand.
GCTCGCTCCGAGCGGCAGCGTCCTCGCCCGCGAGGAGCCCGTGAAGAAGGGGGAGAGGATCTACGTCTTCACGACCTGGAGGCAGGGAACGCTCCTCAGCGTGAACGTGGGGGACGTCAAGAACATCTCCCGCCTGACGGGGTTTCCGGCGTTCAAGGCCGAGATGCTGGAGCTGGGCGTCGTCGTCCTCGAGACCGAGACGACCCATGCAGGCTTCAAGCAGACGGCGGATGCCCCGGCGCCCGGCCAGCCCTCCTCACCGGCTTCCGCGGGGAGTTCGGGCCAGGGCAACTGGACGTACTACGGGACCCCGGGAGCTTCGGACGCGTACGCGCCCGGGAACGCGACGGTCTCCAAGCCGGGCGACACGCCGATGATGCCCCAGCCGACCCAGCCTCCCCGGTAACGGCTCCGCCACCCGGCGCGGGTCTTCTGCGGGCTTCCCGGGCCCGTTTCCTGTGTGCGCCTCTCGGCCGCACGGCTCGCGGAGAGACGTCTACCCGCGCAGCTTGTTCAATCCCTCAGCCGCCTTCCTGTTCCCCGGGTCGAGACGGAGCGCGTCCTCGAAGCGCTTTCGCGCCTCGTCCGACTTGCCGGCTTCCGAGAGAGCCTCCGCGGCGGCGAGCTGTGCGGACGACGATTCCGGGAAGAGCGTCGCCACGAGGCGGAACATGTCGAGCGACTCGGACTCCTTCCCCGCGTAGCCGAGCTCACGCGCGATCGTGAGGCACCTCGCCTCCTCGAAGACCGGAACGCCAGGACAAGTGGACCGCGCGCTCGCCGCTGTCGCCCGGGCCGCGTCGAGCCCCTTCCTGACCAGGATCCAGTACAGCTCCTCCGAGGTCGGGACCCGGCACGCGGCGGTGAAACGTACGCTTCTCTTCGTCGCATCCTCCGGCGCGAGCCCGCCCTCGATCGGCTGGTCGGAGAGGATTCGCGCCAGTGACGCCTCGACCTGACGGAAGACGGAAGACGCCCCGGCGGCCGCTCTCTCCGGCGATCGGACCTCGAGCTCCTCGCGGATCTGGAGAGCGTCCGGCAGGTCACGGCGAAGGAATGCGACCGTCGTGAAATCGCCGTGAAGAAGCCCGGGGAAAACGATCTCCAGCCGATCGGACCGGTGGAAGCCGTCGATCAGCGTCCGGTCGACGTCGCCCGAACCCCGGCGGAGCGTGACGATCGGGAGTCGCAGGTCCGGGTCGAAGTAAGGAAGCTTCCTCAGGTCGAGCTCGTACGGCGCGCGCCTGGCGACGTACGTCGGATCGAGCCCGACCACGCCGCGGACGAGGGGACCGCGCATCGCGAGGAGGAGCGCGTAGATCCCCCCGTAGCTGTGTCCCACCGCAGCGACGCGCGCGCCGTCTGCGAACGGGAGCTTCAGCGCCGTCTGCAGCGCGACCTCGAGGTCGCGAAGCTGCGTCTCGTAGCTGAGCGGGTCGTGCACGAAGAGGAGCGCCCGCCGTGGGCCGGTGCCGAGATGGGGCACGGTGACGACGACGTAGCCGCACGATGCGAGGAACTCGCCGAGGAGGACGGCGTCCTGCGTGAAGTCGTTCTGCCCGGTCGCGTAGACGACGACCGGGAACGTACCGCGCGCCGGCTCGGCTCCGTTCCGCGCGGCCATCCGCGTCTCGAGCGCCCGGGAGAAGGCGGCTTCGTCGCCGCGGTAGATCCCGCGAAAGCTGTACGACGGAGTGCCGAGATCGTTCGAGCGGATGGCCGCCGCGAGATCGGCGGGGACGCCAGGCGGCGCAGGGGAATCGAAGTAATCGCGCAACGTCATCGTCGCGCCCGTGCCCGGCGTGGCGGGATACCAGACGTGGATCCGCACCCAGCGGGCCCTTGGCGTCAGCGACCCGGAGGCTTCCGACCCGGTCCATTTTCGCGTGATGTCGCAGATCCATTCGACCCGGTAACCCGGCGGGGCACTCCCGACGGGAGCTCCGAACGCTCCGGTGTTTCCAGGCTCGGCCGAGAGCGCCGCCCCGATCAGAAGGAATATCGGTCCCATCCGCCTAGCCTCCGGGCCCGTCGTCGCACGGCCGTCCTGGAGACTGAAGTATATTGAGTCTCAGGAGGAATTCATGCTGACGCGGAGATGGTTTTCCCTGGGGTTCGTGTGCGCGGGGCTTGCGCTGGTGGCCTCGCCCCTGTCGGCCCAGGAGGTCAAGGCCTCCGGCACCAACATGTTCGTTCCGAAGGTCGTCGAGAGCTTCACGCTGGCGGACGGGTCCAAGGTGAGTCGCGTCTTCTTTCCCGGCTTCATCACGGCGGACGATCCGTCGAACCCGCTCCGGATGGCGAGCATGACCTGCTCGGGCACGACGGTCGACGGCAAGGACGGGAAGCCCGTTCGATCCGCCGGCACCTGCGACTCCGTCGACGCGCAGGGTGACGTGGCGTTCTACTGGTGGCGCGCCGACGAGAAGAACGGAGGCCGCTGGGGCTTCCTGGGCGGAACGGGCAAGTGGGCGAACGTCGAGGGGGGCGGCACTTACGAGCCGAGCTTCCAGTGGAAGGACGGACGGATGGGCAACAGCTGGAAGGGGAGCTGGAAGACGAAATAGCCCGGCTCGTTACGAGACGGACTTCTCGGGCGGGTGCTTCCTTTCCGCCGGCACCTTCTTCGTCGGCTCCGGCTTGGGCGTGGCCGACGTCTTGGGCTTGTCGACGACGGGCGCCTTCTGCGTCTTCGGCGCGCCTTTCGGCGACGCGTGGGTCTTTTCGGGCGGCCCCTTCTGGAGATCCGAAGGGGGCTCGACGGCGGACCGGGATTTCGCCGCCGGAGTCGGCGGTTTCGCCACGGTCTCGGGGAGATGCGACGGCGTCTTGACGGGGGGCCGCGCCTCGTGGAGGCCTCCGGTCGGGGTGCGGGCGCTGTCGCGGATCTCCGGGTGCGGGGCGGCCGTGAGCGCGCGGGTCTCGTGCGGACGATCGGGCGCCAGCCGCTCCGTCTCGGGGCGGTGGTAGGGGCGTCCCTGGTTCTCCTGGATCACGCCGAGCTTCGTGGCGAAGGGGGGAGGAGGCGGCGGCGGCGGAAGGCTGGTCGTCACGTGCCGGTCGAGGTACTTCTCCGGGGGACGGGAGAGTTCGTGGTGAACCGCCGGCGTGGCGAACCGGACCGACGCGACGGTCGGGACGAGGGGGATCGGGCCGTGATAGACGGGAGCCGCCGAGATCTCCCGGATCACGCGGGCGTCGCGGACATGCGCCTCGCGGACCGTGACGCCGCCGACGAACGTGTCACGCGGGACGACCGTGACGTACGAGCGATTCACGTACGGGACGTTTCGGACGGAGACGGCCGCC
>DATIWM010000012.1:0-15699 GCA_035519355.1 Thermoanaerobaculia bacterium
TCGCCGTCGAAGGAGAGGAGGCCGGCGCGCGGCTTCGCGCGCTGCTTTCGCAGCTGCGCGAGGTTCGCGGGCTTCGCGCCGTCCCTCACCAACAGATCCACTTCACCCTGAAGTTCTTCGAGGATCTTCCGGCCGATCGGGTCGCCGCCGCGAAGAGCGCAGCCGCCCGCGCCGCCGCGGCGGCTTCCCCCTTTTCGCTGAATCTCTCCGGTCTCGGAACGTTTCCGTCTCGAGGGCCTGCTCGGGTTCTCTGGGTCGGTTGCGGAGCCGGAGCCGACGCCCTGTCCGGACTCGCTTCGGCCGTGGAGAGGGAGTTCTCCCTCGAAGGGTTTCTCCCGGAGCCCCGCCCGTTCTCTCCTCATCTGACGCTTGCCCGCGTGAAAGACCCGCGGGCGGGACGCGATGCGGCGGCTTTCGTATCGGCGAACGCAACGTTCGACGGGGGGGCGGTCGAGGTGAAGGAGCTGATCCTCTATCAGTCCGTTCTCGGCCCCTCCGGCGCGGCGCACACCCCTCTCGGGCGATTTCCGCTCGTCCCCCGCTGATTCCCGGCGCGGGGCTTCTCTCCGCGAGGATGGCGGCCGATGACAGAATCGCCGTCCTGGGCCGCCGACCGGCCCGGCGAAGGGACCCGAACATGAATCTCCGTTCCCGCGCTCTCGGCCTCGTCGGCACCCTCGCTCTCGCCCTCCGGCTCGCCGCCGCCGACGGGCCGCCCGACGCCAGGCTTCTCCGCTATCCCGACGCCTGGGGCGACTTCGTCGTCTTCACGTACGCCGGCGATCTCTGGCGGGCACCCGTGGCCGGCGGCCCGGCGTACCGCCTGACGTCGCACGCGGGGCAGGAGATCTTCCCGAAGGTCTCGCCCGACGGGAAGTGGATCGCCTTCTCGGCGGAGTACTCGGGGACGCGGCAGGTCTACGTCATGCCGTCCTGGGGGGGCGAGCCGCGGCAGCTGACGTTCTACAACGACGTCGGACCGATGCCGCCCCGCGGCGGCTTCGACGACTGGGTGATGGGGTGGACGAAGGACGGAAAGATCCTCGTCCGGATGAACCGCGTGCCGTGGAGCGAGCGGATGGGGCGGTACTACCTCGTCGACCCGAAGGGAGGGCTCGAGACGCCCCTCGAGCTCCCCGAGGGAGGCAGCGCCAGCTTCTCGGGAGACGGGAAGAAGCTCGCGTACTGCCCGGTGGACCGCGAGTTCCGGACCTGGAAACGGACACGGGGCGGCCGCGCCCAGGACGTCTGGGTCTATGACTTCGCCTCGAAGTCGTCCGAGCGGATCACCGACTGGAAGGGGACCGACAACTTCCCGATGTGGGCGGGCGACACGATCTGGTTCACGTCGGACCGCGACCGCACGCTGAACCTCTTCGCGTACGACACGAGGACGAAGGCGACGCGGAAGATGACGAACTTCACCGAGTACGACGTCCTCTGGCCGTCGCTCGCCTCCGACGGGAGCGCCATCGCCTTCATGAACGGCGGCTTCCTCTATCGCCTCGACCTGAAGACGGAGAAGGCGGCGAAGGTGGCGGTCGCGCTGGCGAGCGACCGCGCCCCGCAGGGGACGGTGTGGAAGGACGTGAAGGAGAACGTGGCCGGGGCCTCGATTTCGCCGAGCGGGGCCCGCGTCGTCTTCGAAGCCCGGGGGGATCTCTTCAGCGTCCCGGCGAAGGACGGCGCGACCCGGAACCTGACGGCCACGCAGGGAATCCGCGAGCGCTCTCCGGTCTGGTCCCCCGACGGGAAGCGCGTCGCCTACCTGTCGGACGCGACCGGGGAATACGAAATCTACGTGCGGAACCAGGACGGGTCGGGCGAGCCGAAGCGGCTGACGACGGACGGGGCCCCCTGGAAGTACGGGCCCGAGTGGAGCCCGGACGGGAAGAAGCTCGCGTACGGCGACCGCAAGCACCGCCTCCGGATCCTGGACGTCGAGAGCGGCCTCCTGACCGAGGTCGACCTCGGAACCCGAGAGGTCCTCGACACGTACGTCTGGTCTCCCGACTCCAGATGGCTCGTCTACGAGAAGAGCTACGAGACGCGGCTTCCCGGACTCTGGGCCTGGTCGCTCGACTCGAAGAAGGCGTTTCCCCTGGGGGACGGACTGACGGCCGACCACGATCCCGCCTTCTCGACGGACGGGAAGTATCTCTTTTTCCTCTCCGAGCGCGACTACCCGCTCGTCTTCTCCGCCTTCGAGTTCAACTACCTCTATTCGCGCGCCACCCGCGTCTTCGTCGCGGCGCTCGCCCCCGATACGCCGTCGCTCTTTCCGCCGAAGAGCGACGAGGAGAAGGGGAAGGCCGAAGGCGAGAAGAAGGACGACGCGGCGACGAAGAAGGATGAAGCGAAGAAGGACGATGCGAAGAACGGCGGCAAGTCCTCCGAGAAGAAGAGCCCCGCCCCGACGGTGATCGCCGCCGACGGCTTCGTCGCGCGGACGGAGGCGCTCCCGGGCCTGAAGTCCGGTGCCGTGAGCGGCCTCGAGGCGGCCGACGGGGCCGTCTGGTACGCGAAGCAGGGGGACGGCCCCGAGGACCGGACGCTCTGGCGGTTCGACCTGAAGGAGCGGAAGGAGGAGAAGGCGGCCGAGACCGTCGCGGCCTTCAGTCTCTCCCGGGACGGAAAGAAGCTCCTCTACCGCTCCGGGCACGACTGGTTCGTGACGGACGCGAAGCTGCCGGTCAAGGCCGGGGACGGGAAGCTGGATCTTTCGGGGCTGAAGATGCGGCTCGACGTGGCCGCCGAGACGGCCCAGATGTGGGAGGACGGCTGGCGGATCGTCCGGGACTTCTTCTACGACGAGAAGATGCACGGCGTCGACTGGACCGCGATGAAGAAGCGCTACGGGGCGCTCGTCCCGTACGTCGCCCACCGGGCCGACCTCGACTTCCTCTTCGGCGAGCTCATGGGCGAGCTGGAATCCGGGCACACCTACGTGGCGTCGGGTGACGAGCCGAAGGTGACCCGGACGCCCGGCGGGATGCTCGGCTGCGAATTCGCCGCCGACCCGTCGGGGCGCTACCGGATCGCGAAGATCTTCTCCGGCGAGAACTGGGACGACGGGTGGCGCTCGCCGCTGACGGAGCCGGGGCTGAACGTGAAGACGGGGAGCTTCCTCCTCGCGATCGACGGCCGGGAGCTGACGACGGCCGACAACCCGTACCGCCTCCTCGATGGCAAGGGAAACCAGAACGTGACGCTCCTCGTCGGGGAGAAGCCGTCCAGGGAGGGGGCGCGGACGGTGACCGTGAAGACGATCGTGAGCGAGACGAACCTCCGCTACCTCGACTGGGTGAAGAGCCGGATGGCGATGGTCGACAGGCTGTCGGGGGGAAAGGTGGGCTACATCCACCTTCCCGACACGACCCGGCCCGGGAACCGGATGCTCCAGAAGCTCTTTTACGCGCAGACGGCGAAGCCGGCGCTCCTCATCGACGATCGATACAATCAGGGCGGTTTCATCCCCGACCGGATGATCGAATACTTCACGCGGAAGACGATCGCCTGGTGGGCGCGTCGCGGCATCGAGAGCATGCGGACGCCGGGCTTCGCCCACGACGGTCCGAAGGCGATGCTCGTGAACTCCTACTCCTCTTCGGGGGGCGACGCGCTGCCCTACTTCTTCCGCCTGAACAAGCTGGGGCCGATCATCGGGACGCGGACGTGGGGCGGCCTCATCGGCCTCTCCGGAAACCCGTCGCTCGTGGACGGCGGGGCGCTCAACGTCCCGACCTTCCGGATCTACGACCGGGAGGGGAACTGGGTCGTCGAGAACGAGGGGATCACCCCCGACATCGAGGTCTTCGACGATGCCGGGTCGCGCGTCAAGGGGGGCGATCCGAGCCTGGAGAAGGGCGTTGAGGTTCTCCTCAAGGAACTCGCCAGGAATCCGCCGAAGGAACCGGTGCGCCCGGTCCCGCCCGACATGGCGAAGGAGAAGCCCTAGGCCGTCACCCTTCCTCGTCGTAAGCCGGGACCCACTGGCTCGCGACGACGTTCTCGCGGAGCTCTTCGGGCGAGGCGGCGGGCGCGAGGCCTTCGCGGACGGCCGCCTCGCCCACGGCGCAGGCGATCTCGACCGCCACGGACCGAAGGTCGGTGAGGGGCGGGAGGAGCGACGCCGCCGGATCGGCGAGAGCCGGGGAGTGCTCGGCCAGGCGCCGCGCCGCGGCGATCAGCATGCCGTCCGAGACCCGGCGCGCGCGGGAGGCCACGACCCCGAGGCCCACGGCGGGGAAGATGAAGACGTTGTTGCACTGCGAGATGATCCACGCGCGGCCGCCGAGGACGGCGGGGGGGTAGGGCGAGCCGGTCGCGACCAGCGCCTTCCCGTCGGTCCACCGGATGAGGTCCTCGGGCTTCGCCTCCGACCGTGCCGTCGGGTTCGAGAGCGGAAAGATGGCGGGGTGCGCGGTCTTCCGGGCCATCTCGCGGACGATCGGCTCCGTGAAGGCGCCCACGGCGGTGGAGAGGCCGATCAGGATCGTCGCGTCGATGCTCGCGATGACGTCGGCCAGGCCGATCGGCCCTCCGAGAGGGCGGGGCCAGCCCGCGACGTCGGCGGCGGCCCGGGCGTACGGGCGCTGCTCGGGCGTCAGGTCGGTCCGCGTGTCGACGAGAAGGCCCGCCACGTCCACGAAGTAGAAGCGGCGCCGGGCCTCGGCGTCCGGGAGTCCCTCGGCGACCATCGCCGCGTGCAGGTAGTCGGCGACGCCGACGGCGGCGCTGCCCGCCCCGAGGAAGACGATGAGCTGCTCCTTGAGGCTCTTTCCGGCGATGCGCGTCGCCGCGAGAAGGGCGCCGAGCGCGACCGCCGCCGTCCCCTGGATGTCGTCGTTGAAGGTCAGGAGCTCGTCGCGGTAGCGGTTCAGGATGGGACGCGCCGTGGGGGTGGCGAAGTCCTCCCACTGGAGCAGCGTCCCCGGCAGCTCCTGCCGGACGGCGTTCACGAAGCGGTCGACGAAGTCGGAGTATTCGGGCCCCGTGATCCGTTTCTGCCGCCAGCCGAGGTACTGCGGATCGCGGAGACGCTCCTCGTTGTTGGTCCCGACGTCGAGGACGATCGGAAGCGTCCGGGCGGGGGGGATGCCGCCGATGAGCGTGTAGAGCGACAGCTTTCCGATGGGGATTCCGAGGCCGCCGACCCCCTGGTCGCCGATCCCGAGGATTCTCTCCCCGTCGGTCACGACGATGACGTCCACCTCCGGGTTGGGGCGGTTCCGGAGCAGCTCGGGGATGGAGTCACGGAGCGGGTACGGAATGATGAGGCCGCGGGGCCGCCGGTAGATCTGGCTGAACTGCCGGCACGCCTCCGCGACGACGGGCGTGTAGACGACCGGCATCATCTCCTCGATGTGCGCGAGGAGGAGGCGGTAGAAGAGGATCTCGTTGTTGTCCTGGAGGGCGCGGAGGGTGATGTGCCGCCCGAGAGGGGTCCGTTTGGCCCCGTAGGCCTCGTACGCGCGGACGAGCTGCTCGTCGATCGTCTCGATCTGGGGCGGCAGGAGGCCGTGGAGGCCGAGCCGCGTCCGTTCCGCATCGGTGAAGGCGGTCCCCTTGTTCCACGCGGGGGACTGGAGAAGCTGCATGCCGCGGAGCGCGGCGGGACGGTGCGGGGGCGCGGCGACGGTCGTTCTCATCCGGCGTCTACGTTAACCCGAATGCGGGCCGCCGGCGGGGTTCCGGCGCGCCGCCTCCATCCGACCCGTCGCTCACTTCCCGAGCGGGAGGACGCGGCCGGTGGCGTCGGGCACCGTGACGCCGAGCCACGCGGCGACGGTCGGCGCGAGGTCGTACGGCGTAGCCGGCGCGGCCGAGGTCCCCGGTCCGGCCGGACCGCCCCAGAAGACGAGCGGAACGTGCGTGTCGGCGTCATAGTGCGTGCCGTGCATCGAGCCCCGGCCGGGGTCGGAGATCGTCAGGACGCCGGGGCGCGGGATGAGGAAGGCGTCGCCCGACCGCTCGGCGTCGAAGTCGTTCCGGACGAATTCGACGGCCGGGTCGTCCGTCGGCCACGATGTCATCTGCCCGACGGGAAGGACGCCGGCGACGACCTCGTCGTAGCCGAGCTTCACGAGCTTCGGGAGGACGCGGTCGACGTCGGCCGGCGTGAGGGCCCGCCCGGCCGCCCCGCAGGTCCCCTCGACGCTCCGGATCGGGAAGGCGGTGCGCCGGTAGAAGAGGCTCCATCCCTCGATGCCGAAGATCGGCCGGACCGAACGGTCGAAGCAGAGTTCGTCGGCGAGCATCCGGTTCAGCCGGTCGACGACGTTGTCGGTGTAGGCCCGGCTTCCGACGACCCGGCCTCCCGGAGCGTTCCGGTCGAGGGCGCGCGCCGCCTCGGGAATCGGGTTGAAGCCGTGGTCGGCCGAGAAGGCGACCAGGACGCTCCCTTTCGGGAACTCCTTCTCGAGGGCGGCGAGAAGGCGCCCGATCTGGACGTCGAGCCGGCGGAGCGTCTCGAGCGCCTCCTCGGATTCGGAGCCGTAGTCGTGCGAGACCGGATCGTTCCCCGAGAAGCTGACCGCGAGGAGGTCGGGCGCCGCACGGCGTCCGAGGGCGACGGAGGGATCCGCGAGGACGTCGAGGACGAGATCGGCCGTCAGCTGGTCGACGACGGGGCTGCGATAGACCCCGGCGAAATAGCCCGAAGGCTCCTCGCGCGACCAGGGGACGTACGTCGAGAGGTCCTTGGCCCAGCCGAAGCCGACGGAGGGCGCCTGGAACCGCTGGAGAACGGCCGGCGGAACGGGCGTCGGAAGGGGCCCCTCCGGAGACGGCGGCGGGGCCAGCTTCGTCCAGGCCGTGCCGAGGCGCGCGCGGAGAGCCGCGCCCCCTTTCTCGCGGTTGAAGCGCTCGACGACCGAGGCGACGGCGGCGCCGCCTCCCCTCGTGTCGAAGGCCGCGGACGTGGTGAAGGTCCCGTTCGACTTGTCGTACCAGTAGACGGCGTGCTGTGGGCTCCTGCCGGCGAGGAAGATCGCCGCACGGTCCTTCCCGGAGATCGAGACGACGCGCGCCCCTTCCTTCTGCGCGACGAGCGCGTCGCCGAGAGTCGGGACGCGGAGATTCGCCGGCCCCGAAATGGTCAGGGTGGAGCCGGCGGGGGAGGAGGGGTCGGGCTGGTCCGTGCAGTAGACCGACACGAGCCCCTTGCCGCGCCGCGCCTCGAACCAGCTGTTGATGACGATGCCGTGGACGCGTGGCGGAGCGCCCGTGCCGAGCGAGGCGTGACCCGGACCGGTCTCGGTGTTGATGTGCCGGTAGGTCGCGTTCGTCTCGACCTGTCCCTCGTCGAGGAGCCGCTTCAGCCCGGCCACGAACCACGCCCGGTAGGAGAGAAGGCGCGGCATCGAGAGGCCGTCGACGGCGATGACGACGGCGAGCTTCGGAGCCGTCGCCGGAGCGGCGGCCGGCGTCCGGGCGAGGAGCAGGGCGGCGCCGAGCGCGAACGCGGCGCCGAGCAGACGGACGGGACGGGCGAGGCGGTTCATCGGTCCTCCGGCGTGAGATGCGGATGTTCGCACGAGCCCGGCGGGCGGGCGCCGGAACGTCCGAGCGTCACCCCTTCGACGGGCGGCGGGAGGACGGACCGGTGCCGGAGGGGCGCGGCGCGGCGGGACGCGCGCCGGATACGGTCCGGGCCTTCGGGACGGGACGAACGCTGGAAGGGCGGCGTCCCTTGGGTCCGAGGGGGGCGGTCCTCTGAGCCTCGAGGGCGGTCTCACGCTCGATGCGCGCGCGCTCCATCTTCGTCCGGAGGCGGCCAAGCGCCTGGTTGAGCGTGTTGTCGCGAGAGAGGAAGGGGAGGACCGGGTCCTTCCGCAGGCCCACGTCCTGCGCGAGCCGGCGGAGGGGCAGGTAGCGCGGCGAGGCCTCGAACCCCTTCTGGATGGCGTCCACCATCTTCCGGCGATTCCGCGCATGCTTCCAGAGCTTCGCCAGGACGAGGTAGTGCTCGCCGACCATCGGCTCGTTGTGGATGGCGATGTGGACGAACTTCGCCCCTTCCTGGTAGTTCCCCTGCGAGTGGGCGAGGCAGAGGCCGTAGTAAGAGAGCGCGTTGGCCGGCACGACGTCCTTCAGCGACGCCGTTCCCGACGCGGTGATCGCATCCATGCTCTTGATCTCGGTCCGCTTCGTCAGGCGCTCGTACGCGGCGGCGAGGATCGTGACGCCGTCGGTCCAGCGCTCTTCCTTGGCCGCCGCGATCCCCATCTTCACGAGGATCATCGCGTCCTGCACCTGCTCGATGATCTGGTCTGCTCTGAGCGATTCGTCCGTCACCGGTCTCTCCGAATACCGTCTTCCTGCGTCGCCGGGCGTGGGGATCCGGCCGCTAGTATAAAGGGGTGCGAACCCTCGTCCTGAAGCCGGGACGCGACGCGGCGACGCGACGCCGCCACCCGTGGCTCTTCGCCGGCGCGGTCGCTCGGGCCGAAGGGGATGGCGGGGACGGCCTCGTCGAGGCGCGGACCGCGGACGGGGGTTTCCTCGCGCGCGGCTTCGCTTCGCCCCTCTCGCCCCTCGTCGCCCGCTGGTGGACCTTCTCCGACGAGGCGGTGGACGAGGCCCTGGCGCTTCGGCGGCTCGACGACGCGCTCGCGCTCCGCGCCGCCGTCGTTCCGCCCGGGACCGACGGCTACCGCGTGGTGAACGCGGAGGGCGATTTCCTCCCCGGCCTCGTCGTCGACCGCTACGGGGACGTCCTCGCCGTGCAGGCGACGACGGAGGGGACCGAGCGGGCCCGGCCCCTCTGGCTCCCGGCTCTCCGCTCGCGCTTCCCCGGCGCGACCATCGTCCAGAAGAACGACCTCGCCTCGCGCGCGGCGGAGGGACTGCGGACGGAGGACGAGCGGCTGGCGGGGGAGGCGCCCGTTTCGCGGGCGCCCTTCCGGGAGCGGGGACTCTCGTTTCAGGCCGACCTCGCGGCGGGACAGAAGACCGGCTTCTTCCTCGACCAGCGGGAGAACCGCGACCTCGTCCGACGGCACGCGGCGGGGCGGCGCGTCCTCAACCTCTTCGCCTACTCCGGGGCCTTCGGCGTGGCCGCGCTGGCGGGCGGCGCCGCCTCGGTGACGCACGTCGACGTCTCGGCCCCGGCGCTCGAGCTGGCCCGGGAGCACCACCGCGCGAACGGCCAGGACGCGGCCTCCTTCGTCGTCGCCGACGTCTTCGACGATCTCCGCGCGCGAGCCGCGGCCGGCGAGAGCTGGGACCTGATCGTCACCGACCCGCCCGCCTTCGCGAAGAAGCGCGGCGACCTCCCGCGCGCCTGCCGAGGCTACAAGGACGTGAACCGCCTCGCGCTGAAGCTCCTCGGCCCCGGCGGGCTCCTCCTCGCCTGTTCCTGCTCGGGGCCGGTCGACGCCGACCTCTTCCAGAAGGTCCTCTTCGCCGCGGCGCTCGACGCGGGCGCTCCGGCCCGGATCCTCGAGAAGCGGGGCGCGGGGCCCGACCACCCGGTTTCCATCGACTGCCCCGAGGGGGAGTACCTGAAGGCCTTCCTCCTGGCGCGCGGCGGTCCGGCGTGAGGCGCGCCGCCCTCGGGGACGTCGGCGGAGCCCGAACGGGCCGTTGGTACACTCGGCCGCGATGGAAGGCCGGACGAAAATCTTCCGCGACCGGGTCGTGTCGCTCGACCAGACGCAGGAACTCGGCGAGCGCCACATCGAGCTTCTCACGTCGGTCACCCAGGAGGCGCTCCCCGGGTTCGTCCTCAAGGAGCACGGCCTCGAGCACGAGCCCGACCTCTACGTTCTTTCCCTCGAGAACGCCGCGACGGGCGCCACGGTGCGCGTCGCCTTCACGCGGATGGTCCTGGCCGACGAGAAGCGCGTGCCGGCCATCGCCGAGAACCGGCACGTCCCCATCCGCGCGCGGATGGTGGAGCTGATCCGTGCGCGCGGTCCCCGGCCCGAGATCCTCGTCGGGGTCCGAGACCTCCTGACCGACGAGGAGCAGGTCGAGGCCGACGCGCTCGAAGCCGAGTGGCGGAAGAAGAACGACGCGCTGCTGGCGGCCCGGCGCGCCGAGGAAGAGCGGCGCGAGCGCGAGCGGATTCGCAGGAAGCAGGAAGACGAGGCGCGCCGGCGCGCGCAGCGCGAGCGCCAGGAGCGCGACCGGCGGGCCCAGACGACGCCCGGTGCCGCGCCGGCCGCGGGGCGGCCGGGCCGGAGCGGACGGCGACGCCGCGGGCGCGGGGGCGCCCCGGCCGCGCCGGTCCCGCCCGCCGGGCCGCGGCCCCAGGCGGCAGCCCCGGCGCCGGGACCTCCGCCACGAGAGGGCGGGGCACCTCCGGCCGCGCAGCCATCGGGTGGAGGCGGCGGAGGGCGCCGCCGCCGCCGGCGCGGGCGGCGCGGTGGGGGGGGCGGCGGTCCCGCGCCGCCCCAGGCTCCGCCGACTTCTCTCTAGCGGCTCGCGCCGGCCGGCGCGGCTGGTTCGAGGGGGACGAAGCGGAGCCTCGCTTCCTCCAGGCTCGAGGCGAGCAGGTCGACGCGGCGCCGCTGCGGCGGCTCTCCGGGGACCACGAACTCCACGATGAAGCCTCCTTCGCGGCGGCACCGGCTCTCGAACCACCGGATGAGCGGGCCGGGAAGGGCGCCGGAGAGCCGCTGCGTCAGGGCGGGGTGATCGGAGTGGAACGTCCGGACGAAGCCCCCGCGCGAGTCGACGCCCATCGTCATCTCCGAGGCCGCGAAGCGGAGCGCCTCGGCCACGACGGCCCGCCCCAGCTTCTCGACCGCGTCCGGCGACACCATCGGGCCGGCGTCGGCGTCGCCCGGCGCGCGCGTCTCCGCGGCCGGCCCGAGCCGGGGCGGCGGCGGGGCCGGCGCCCCCTTCTCGAACCAGTCCAGAAGGTCCTCGAGGACCGGGTCGGGCGTGACGAAGAGGTTCACGGTGAAGCCGGTCGCCTCGCCGAGCAGCCGGGCCAAGAGGACGTTCCGCGGGTCCGAAACGGCCACGTCGAGGAGCTTCCCGTCGTGCCGGAACGGAAGGGCGCGCAGCCGCTTCCGGTCCTTCGCGGAGAGCGCCGCGACGAGGTCCGGGTCGGCGGCGGTCAGCTCGTCGCGCGAGGCGGCCGGAAGATCGTACGTCCGCGAGAGGGCCGACGAGAGAACCTCCTCCGAGACCACGCCGATGGTCAGGAGCGCCCGCTCGATCGTTCCTCCATGCTGCTTGCGCCAGTTGGAGGCGCGCCCGAACCGGCGAACGGTCAGGTCGCCGGATTCGACGAGGGCATCTCCGACTCCGAGGGGTTTGGTCATCGAGGCGCTTCCGAGGGGGGTGAGTTTACCGTCCCGGGAAGTACTCCCGCCAGCGGCGGGAGACCCGCGACGTCGTCTCCGGATCGGGCGACACCTCGCGGGGCATCCAGGGCTTCGTCCGCGCGTCGATGACGACCGGCGGGGAGAAGGCGACGTGGTTCCGGACGATGGATTTCTTTCCGTGCAGGTCGGCGGCCGGCTCGAAACGCGTGAAGACCCGCCAGAGGAACGACGCCTCGTCCCGGGCCGTCGCGGCGGCGTCGTCGGCGAGGACGACGAGGGGCCAGGCCGCGACGGCCGGGTCGGCCGCCAGCCGCCCCGCGAAGCCGGGGTCCTCGGCGTAGGCCGGCCCCTCGACGACGAGCGCGCCCGGAGCGAAGACCGATGCGGCGCGTACCCCGGCCGGCAGGGCCCCGCGGAACTCCGCCGGGAGGTCCCGGACCTTCTCTCCCAGGCCGAGGAGGACGCCCTTGGACCCCTCGTTCACCTTCGGCCCGGTGTAGTCGAGCGTGTCCATGGAAAGGTTCGAGAAAACGAACAGGTCCGTCTCGAACCGGCAGCGCTCGAGGAGGTGGACGAGCAGGCCCCGGAAATCGCGAAGATCCCGCCGCGCGTCGGTCAGGAGGAGAAACTTGGTCAGCGAGAGCTGCCCTTCGCCGAGGATCCGGAAGGCGGAGGCCATCGCCTCGCGCCCGTAGCGGTCCTTGACGACGGCCGCCGCGAGCGAGTGGAAGCCGGTGTCGCCGTAGCTCCAGAGATCGAGGACGCTCGGCATCAGGAGCGGGAAGAGCGGCGACAGGAGCTCCTGCACATAATCGCCGAGGAAGAAGTCCTCCTGCTTCGGCTTTCCGACGACGGTGGCGGGAAAAACGGGCTCGCGGCGGCGGTATACACGCGAGACCTCGAGGACCGGGTAGTCGTGCGCCAGCGAGTAGTAGCCGTAATGGTCGCCGAAGGGGCCCTCGGCGCGCCGCACCACCGGCGGCACGCGGCCGGTGAGGGCGAGCTCCGCGGTGGCTAGGAGTCGGTGCGGGTGGCCGGGCACCTCGGCCATCGGGAGCTTCTCGCCGAGGACGAGCGAGGCGAGAAGGAGCTCGGGAAGCCCTTCGGGGAGCGGCGTGATCGCGCCGAGGATGGCGGCGGGGGGCCCGCCGAGGAAGACAGTCAGCGGCAGCGCCTCGCCCCGGCTCTCCGCGACGTGGTAGTGGAACCCGCCCCCCTTCCCGATCTGCCAGTGGACTCCCAGCGTCCGCGCGTCGTGCACCTGCATCCGGTAGACGCCGAGGTTCGACTCGTGGCGTTCGGGATGTTCCGTATAGACAAGTGGAAGAGTCAGGAACGGGCCGCCGTCCTCCGGCCACGTCGTCAGGGCGGGGAGCGTCCTCAGATCGAAGCGGTCGTCCACGACCTCCGTCACGGGCGTATCGGACGACCGCTTTGTCCCGACCTTCAGCGCCTGCCCGAAGAAGCCGCGGAAGCCCCAGGCCTTCGCGGCCGTGGGCGGAAGCAGCTCCCTCGCCGCGCGGGCGGCCGTCCTCACGAACTCCGACGGGCGGCTCCCGAAGGCCATCTCGATCCGCTTCTTCGTCCCGAAGAGATTCGTCACGACGGGGTACGGCGAGCCCGTCGGCCGCTTGAAGAGCAGCGCCGGCCCCCCCTCGGCGATGACGCGCCGGTGGATCTCGGGGATCTCGAGCTTGGGGTCGGCCTCGGCCGTCACCTCGGCCAGCTCCCCCTCCCGCCGGAGGGCGCCGAGGAACTCACGCAGGTCCCGCACGACGCGAGGTTACTTCAGGCGCCGGAACTCAGTCGGAATGGAGGATCTCGAGCCGCGGGCAGGCGACGAAATCCCGGTCACGCGTCCAGAGCTCGGTGGCTCCGGCTTCGACAGCCGCCAGGCCGATCTGAAGGTCGAAGATCCGGACGCCCCGAACGTTCAGCCGGTTCGCCAGCGCCGCGAGCCGCTCCGCGAATCCGGGCCCCGGAGTGAAAACCTGTGCCCCGGCGTCGTGGACGAGGGCCTCGAGAAAGGCCCGTGCTTTCTGTGGAGTCGACGGGCGAGGGGCGGCCGGATGCGTGACGACGCTCCAGAACTCACCGACCGACCCCAGGGAGAATCCCCAGCCGTCCGGATGGCTCGCGGCCCGCCCGATGGCGCGGTATGCGGCAGCGTGCTGCGGGACGGAAGATCGATGGGCGTAGACGAGGAGATTCGTGTCGAGGGCGATCATCGGGTGCGGCGAAGGAACTCGTGCATCGCCGCGCGGCTCTCGAGGTCGAGGCCCGGCGGGAGGCCCCCCGGCACGGTCGGGAGACGGAGGGGCCGGCGTTTCCGGCGGGGCCGGGCGGGAGCGGCCAGCTCCCGCCGGAGGCCCCGCGAGAGGATCGCCTTCAGCGAGGTCCGGGTCTCAGCCGCCCGCTTCTTCGCGGCGATCAGGAGCTCGTCCGGCAGCTCGACGGTCGTCTTCATATGGGAACCCATATTACCGTATTCCCATATCCTGCGCCAGACGGGATTCCCGGCGCACGGCGGCGTCTCTTCCCGCGGCCCGTCAGGGTCGTGTTACTGCGGAGATTCTATTCCCGGTGCTGTTCCAGCACCGCGGCGTCGACCAGAACCTGCGGACGGCCAGTCGCCCGCTTGTTTCGGATCAGGTCCTCGCGACCGATGACACCGACGGAGAGCTCTCCGAGTTTCACCGTCGTTCGACGAGGCCAGGCCTGCTCGAAGGTGAGACCGGAGACGCCCGTCAGGATGTCGATGCGCGCCGGCGCCGTCCCGATCTGAAACACCGTGCCGGGTCTCGAGAGATCTTCGACGGAAAGGTCGAAGAGGGGCGCTCCGAAGCGCCGAAGGGCCTCGAGAACGCGCGGTGCATTCTCCGGGTCGGCCCGGACCCAGACGTCGAGATCTCCCGTCGCCCTCGGGTGGCCGTGCGCCGCGAGGGCGTGGGCGCCGACGACGAGGAAGTCAGCGCCCGAGGCGGAGAGTTCGGACAGCATCTCGACGAAGTCGGGGTTCATCGAGGCGGCCCTCCTTGAAAGCCCAGGCGTTGAGGGTCAAGGGCCACACGAGCCCGATTCGCTCCGACGGCGTCATGGCCGCGATCGAACGGTCGTCGCGCGGCTCCTGGCCGAGCTGGAATCTCCTCACCGGCCATGCCCCTCGATCGGCTCGGCGCGTCATGTGAAGAGTCTACGCCGGGCGAAGAAGAGCGGAGCCCGGCCCGCTCAGTGCAGGTCGAAGACGAGGACCCGGGCGACGGGGTTCCTCAGGCGAACTTGTCCGTCGCGGCGACGAGACCGCGGCAGTTCGGCGGCTCCCAGGCGCTGTGGCCGGCGTCGGGCGAGATGATGAGGTCCGCCTCGGGCCATGCGCGGTGGAGCGCCCACGCGCTGAAGATCGGGCAGACGACGTCGTAACGCCCCTGCACGATCACGCCCGGGATGGGACGGAGCTTCCCGGCGTCGCGCAGGAGCTGGTCGTCCACCTCGAAGAAGCCCCGGTTCGCGAAGTAGTGGGCCTCGATCCGCGCGAAGGCGAGCGCGAACTCGTCCTCCTCGTAGTGGCCCGTGAAGGCGGCGTCCGGCAGGAGCTTCGACGTGGCGCCCTCCCAGCCGCTCCAGACCTTCGCGGCGGCGAGACGGACGGCGGGATCCTCGCTCGTGAGGCGCTTGTGGTACGCCGTCACGAGGTCGCCCCGCTCGGCCTCGGGAATGTGCGCGAGGTAGGGCTCCCACGCGTCCGGAAAGAGGATCGAGGCGCCTTCCTGGTAGAACCAGTCGATCTCCTTCTTGCGCAGCAGGAAGATTCCGCGCAGGACGAGCTCCGTGACGCGGTCCGGGTGCTTCTCGGCGTACGCGAGCGCGAGCGTCGAGCCCCACGAGCCGCCGAAGACCTGCCAGCGGTCGATCCCGAGATGCGTGCGGAGCTTCTCGATGTCCGAGACGAGGTCCCAGGTCGTGTTCGCCTCGAGGCTCGCGTAAGGCGTGGACTTGCCGCAGCC
Organism: Thermoanaerobaculia bacterium; assembly: GCA_035519355.1. Lineage (GTDB taxonomy): Bacteria > Acidobacteriota > Thermoanaerobaculia > UBA5066 > UBA5066 > DAOMFB01. Next base: position 15,287 of record DATIWM010000012.1, read on the forward strand.
GCGCTGGTCGAAAACGACGATGCGGTACTTGTCCGGGTGGAAGAAGCGGCGGACTTTCGGCTCCGACCCGCCTCCGGGGCCGCCGTGGAGAAAGACGGCGGGCTTCCCCTTCGGGTTTCCGCTCTCCTCCCAGTAGATCGTGTGGACGTCCGAGACCGGGAGCATCCCCGTCCGATACGGCTCGATCGGGGGGTAAAGCCAGCTGACGGGGTCCTTCAGCGGGTGCGCCATGCGGAACCTCCGCCCCCGATCCTGCCAGAGTCGGCGCCGGAACGCCGGAAGGTCGCCCGGGATCTACTTCCGCCGGCCCTCGCGCTCCTCGCGAAGAATCTCGAGCGCCGCGACGGCCTCGAGATCCTTCGGGCGGCCGGCAGCCGTCTTCACCTCGATCAGCTTGTCGATTCCCAGGCAGA
>DATIWM010000013.1:0-4855 GCA_035519355.1 Thermoanaerobaculia bacterium
GGTCGTGCGACACGAAGACGATGGCCCCCTCGAACTCCGAGAGGGCCTCCTCCAGCCGTTCCCGCGCGTCGAGGTCGAGGTGATTCGTCGGTTCGTCGAGGAGGAGGAGGTTCGCGCCGCCGAAGACGATTCGCGCGAGCGACAGCCGGCCCCGCTCGCCGCCTGAAAGGGTGGCGATCCGCTGCTCCACCTCGTCGCCCCTGAAGTCGAAGAGGGCCAGGAAATCGCGGGCCTCCCCCTCGGTCATCGTCGGGTCGAGATCCATCACGACGTCGAGGAGGCGGGCCGAAGGCGCGAGGTCTCCCATCTCCTGGTCGTAGTACCCCGCGAGGACGCCCACCCCCCATTTCATCGAGCCGGCGAGCGGCGGGATGACCCGCGCCAGCGTCTTCAGAAGCGTCGTCTTCCCGCAGCCGTTCGGCCCCCAGAGGGCGAGACGCTCGCCCCGCCGGAGAAGAAGCGTGAGGGGCGGGAGAAGGGGCCCCGTGGCGGGCCAGCCCGCCACGATCCCGAGCGTCTCCAGGACGCGCCCGCCCGAGACGCGCGCCTCCTCGAAGCGGAAGACGACTTCGTTCGCGTCCTCTCGCGGCGCCTCGATCCGTTCCAGCTTGGCCAGCATCTTTCTCCGTGCCTGAGCCTGCTTCGTCTTCTGCCCCGCGATGTTCCGGCGGATGAAATCCTCCGTCCGCTCGACGAGCTTCCGCTGCTCCTCCGCGAGCTTCGCCCGGAGGCGCTCCCGCTCGGCCTTCAGCCGCCGGAAGGTGTCGTAATCGCCGGGGTAATCCTCGAGAGCGCCGTGGGCCACCTCGACGATCCGGTCGCAGACGGCATTGAGGAAGCGGCGGTCGTGCGACACGACGAGCGCCGCCTGCCCGGCCGTCCGCTTCCGTTCCGACAGCCATTCCTCGAGGAACTCCATTCCCGCCACGTCGAGGTGGTTCGTCGGCTCGTCCAGGAGGAGGACCCGCGCCGACGTCAGAAGGAGGCGCGCGATCTGGGCTCGGTGCTTCTGCCCGCCCGACAGCTCGCCCACCGGACGGTCCCAGGTTTCCGGCGGTAGCCCGACTCCCGAGAGGACCCGCTCCACCCGCGCCTCGGCCTCGTAGCCGCCGTCGCGCGCGAACCGCTCCCGGAGGTCGTCGTACTCGTGGAGAAGCGCATCCAGCGCCGTCCGGTCGGCGGGCCGGCCCGTCGCGGCGATCTCCTCCTCCAGCCGCCGCATCTCACGCTCGTCGGCGGCGAAGTGCTCCTGGGCCCTCGCCACGAAGGCCCGGAGCGGCTCGTCCCCCTCGGGTTCGACCGCCTGCTCCAGCGAGGCGAACGTGGTCGTCCCGGCCAGGAGCCGCCGGCCCGTATCGGGCTCGAGGAGGCCCTGCACGATCTTCAGGACGGTCGTCTTCCCGGCGCCGTTCCGCCCTACCAGGCCGACAACGCGGCCGGGGTCGTGCTGCCACGTGGCGCCCGCGAGGACGTCCTTCGTCCCGAAGCTTTTCGCGACGTGGTCCAGCCGGTAGAGCACCGGCGGAGGATAAACGAAGGGGCCTGGTCTCCCGCTCAGTCCCGGGCGCGCGGGCGCATCCCGCGACCCTACAGCCGCTCGACGGCGAGCGGAAGGGACGAGACGGGAGTACCGAGCGGGGCGACCTCGAAACAGGAGGCGAGACGCCGGAAGAAGGTCTCGTTCGGCGACGCCGTCTCTCCGAGCTCGACGGTCACGAGCGGCTCCCCCTTCCGGACCGCGTTCCCCGGTTTCTTCCGGATCCGGAATCCCGAGGCCGGGTCGATGCCGTCGCCCTTCGTCCGGCGGCCGCAGCCGATCTCGATGGCGAGAAGCCCGATCTCGCGGGTCGCGAGACGCGAGACGACGCCGGCCTCCGGAGCCAACACATCCCTCTTCGACACGGGCCGGGGCAGGCGCGACGGATCGTCGCAGACCGACGCGTCGCCCCCCTGCCCGCGGACGAGTCGGGCGAAGACCTCCAGCGCGCGGCCGTCGGAGAGGGCGGCGTTCAGACGCGCCCGCGCCCCCTTCTCGCTCTTCTCGAGCCCCGCCTCGACGACGAGATCCGCGCCGAGGAGAAGGACGTTCTCCCGGAGGTCCGCCGGCCCCTCGCCCCGGAGCATCCGGATCGACTCCTCCACCTCGTTCGCGTTTCCGACCGCTTCACCGAGGGGGCGGTCCATGGCCGTGATCCAGCCGGACGCCTTCCGCCCGGCGGCGCGCGCCGTGTCGACGAGAGCCCGCCCGAGCGTCCGTGCGCCTTCGGGACTCGACATGAAGGCGCCGTTGCCGGTCTTCACGTCGAAGACGACGGCGTGGGCGCCCGTGGCGAGCTTCTTGGACAGGATCGACGCCGTGATGAGCGGAATCGACTCGACCGTCCCCGTCACGTCGCGGAGGGCGTAGAGGCGCCGGTCGGCCGGCGCGACGCGGTCGGTCTGGCCGATCAGCGCGCAGCCGACCGTTTCGAGGAGACGGTCGAACTCCTCTCTCGGGAGATCCGTCCGAAGACCGGGGATCGCCTCCAGCTTGTCGAGTGTTCCTCCCGTGTGGCCGAGGCCTCGGCCGGACATCATCCCCGCCTTCATGCCGACCGCGGCGAGGAGCGGCGCGAGGACGAGCGTCACCTTGTCGCCAACACCGCCCGTCGAGTGCTTGTCGGCCACGAAACCGTGGGGGGTGAGGTCCCACGACTCGCCGGAGCGCATCATCGCAAAGGTCAGAGCGGCGGTCTCCGCCGTCGTCATGCCGCGGCAGCAGACGGCCATCAGGAACGCCGCCGCCTGCTCGTCGCTGATCGTCCCTTCCGTGACGCCCCGGACGAAGTCGGCGATCTCGCCCTCGCTCAGCTCGGCGCCGTCCCGCTTCCGGACGATCGTCCGGACGAAGAGGCTCATTTCGCCGCGGCCTCCCGGAGAGAGGACCGGATCCGGTCGCGCCACGCGGCGGCGGCCGCCAGGACGGCTCGGACGTCTCCCGTCCGCCACGTCCGGCCGTCCCAGAGCACCCTCCCGTCGACGACGGTCAGCGACACGTCGCTCTCCTTCGCGGAGTAGACGAGGGCCGACGTCACGTCGTAGACCGGACGGGTCCGGGGCGCGGTGAGATCCACCGCGATCAGGTCCGCGGCCTTTCCCGGCTCCAGCGAGCCGGTCACCGTCTCGAGGCCCAGCGCCTTCGCCCCGTCCGTCGTGGCCATCCGGAGGAGATCCCTGGCCGGGAGGACGGTCGGGTCGAGAGCCGTCACCTTCGCCAGCTTCCCGGCGAAATCCATCGCCTCCCACATGTCGAGGTCGTTGTTCGACCCCGCCACGCCGTCGGTCCCGAGCCCCACCGTCACGCCCGCCTTCCGCGCCGCCACGACGGGGGCCACGCCGCTCGCCAGCTTCATGTTCGACTCGGGGTTGTGCGACAGCGACACCTTCCGCGCCGCGAGAATCGCGAGTTCCTCCTCGCCGAGCCAGACACCGTGGGCGGCGAGAACGCGGGGCGACAGGAAGCCGATCTCGTCCAGCCACTTCACGGGCGTCGTCCCGGTCCTCTCCAGGATCTGCTTCTGCTCGTCCCGCGTCTCGGAGACGTGGATCAGAAGCGGCGCGCCGTATTCGTCGGCGAGGGCCTTCGCGGCGAGCAGCGTCTCCTTCGAGCAGGTGTAGGGCGCGTGCGGCGCCACGGCCGCCGTGATCCGGGCGTGCCCCTTCCATTTCTCGAGGAAGGCGCGCGTCACCTTCTGCGATTCCGCGAGGCTCGCGTGCCCGGGCGCCGGGACGTCGAGCCAGGTCTCTCCCAGGACGGCGCGCATCCCGCAGGCGTCGACCGCCGCGGCGACGTCCGACTCGTAGTAGTACATGTCGGCGAAGGTTGTCGTGCCGCCCCGGACCATCTCGAGGCAGGCGAGCGAGGTCCCGGCGCGGACGAATTCGGGCGAGACGTTCTTCGCCTCGGCCGGGAAGATCGCCTTCTGGAGCCACTCCATGAGCGGCCGGTCGTCGGCGATGCCACGCAGAAGGCACATCGCGGCGTGGGTGTGGGTGTTCACGAGGCCCGGGAGAACGACGGCCGAGGGGCGCGAGATTCTGTGCTTCGGAAGATAGCGGGCCAACAGGTCGCCGGGAGAGCCGACGGCCACGATCTTTCCTCCGGAGATCGCGACAGCGCCGGGCGAAAAGACCCGGTCGGACGGATCCATCGTCAGGACGTGCTGCGCCGTGACGATGAGATCGACCGGGGAAAGACTCTTCTTAGAAGGCGCGGGAGAAGGCGCCTCAGCCGCGACCAGAATGGCCGCGCTGGCGACCGCGACGCAGAACGCGACCAGAGCCACGGCACGACCGACCTGCGGCGCCCTATTCACCTCAGAAGAAGATCTTTCTCTCTCTTCGGACCTCACGTTCTGCATCTCCGCCCGCCGGTCACCCCTTCGGGCCCAGCCCGAAGGGGTGAGGGAGGAGGGCCGACAGGCGGCTCTCCATCCGCCGGCCTCTCGTCGTCTGCATGACGACTTCAATGTCGCCGCACTGGTCCCAGAGGACCTGTCGACAGGCTCCACACGGAGGCGTCGGGGCGTCGGCCGCCGTCACGACGGCGATCGCGCGAAAACCACGGACCCCTTCGGAGAGGGCCGTGAAGACGGCCGTCCGCTCGGCGCAGATCGTCAGCCCGTACGACGGCGACTCGACGTTGATCCCGCGGAACATCTCCCCCCCGTCCGCGAGAAGCGCGGCCCCGACGCGAAAACCTGAATGGGAGGCCACCGCCCGTCGCCGGGCCGACGCCGCGGCCGCGACGAGCCTCTTCTTTTCGGCTTCCGAGAGGGGCCGGCGGGCCTTCGTCCTCACTGTCGCCGCGCCCTCC
>DATIWM010000014.1:0-8031 GCA_035519355.1 Thermoanaerobaculia bacterium
GAGGGCCGACGCCGGCAGCCCGACGGCGTCGAGCAGCGACGTCACGCGTTCGCGCCGGGCCCGACCCCGCGCCAGGCGGTGGATCTCCAGCGGCTCGCCGACGATCTCTTCCACGGTCATCCTCGGATTGAGCGAGGTGGCCGGGTCCTGAAAGACGACCCCCACCTCGCGGCGGCGGGCGTTGAGCTCGCGCGGCCCCAGCGCGAGCCAGTCGAGTCCGTCGAACAGGACGGTCCCGCGGTCGGCCGGGAGGAGGCGGAGGATGAGGCGGGCCGTCGTGCTCTTGCCCGATCCCGACTCTCCGACGAGCGCCAGCGTCGTGCCGGACGGAAGGTCGAACGACACCCCCGCCACGGCGGCCACACGCGTCTCCCGCCGGAGCGGACCCTTCGACTCCACGAACGTCCGGTGGAGGTCGCGGACCGAGAGGAGCGGCTCGGCGCTCACGGGACGCCCCCGCCGTCGTGCAGGAAGCAGGCCGCCTCCCCCGGAAGGCCCGGGACCGGCTGCAGCGTCGGCCGAGCCGCGCGGCAGCGGCCGAACGCCTCGGGGCAGCGCGGCTCGAAGGCGCAGCCCACCGGGCGCAGACCGGGCTCCGGCACGCTCCCCGGCATCGCCCGGAGCCGCCCGTCGGCCGACGGCCGGGAGGCGAGGAGGCCCCGCGTGTAGGGGTGCGCGGGGCGCGCGAAGAGATCCCGGACCGGCGCGCTTTCGACGATCTCCCCGGCGTACATCACGAGGGCGCGATCCGCCGTCTCGGCCACGACGCCGAGGTCGTGCGTGATGAGCAGGACCGCCAGAGAGAGCTCGCGGCGGAGGTCGCGAAGGAGGTCGAGGACCTGCGCCTGGATCGTCACGTCGAGCGCCGTCGTCGGCTCGTCGGCGACGAGAAGGCTCGGCCCGCCGGCGAGGGCGAGCGCCACCATGGCCCGCTGGCGCATCCCTCCCGACATCCGGTGCGGCAGGTCGTCGAAGCGCCGCTCGGGGTCGGGGAGCGAGACGCGCCGGAGCCACTCGAGCGCCGCGCGGCGCGCGTCGCGCCGCGAAAGTCCCCGGTGCCGCCGGAGCACGTCCACCAGCTCCGAGCCGATCGTCCGCACCGGATCGAGCGCGGCGCCCGGCTCCTGGAAGACGAGGCCGATGCCCCCCCCGCGGACGGCTTCCTTCTCCTTCTCGGTCGCCGAGAGGACGTCCCGCCCCTCGAAGAGAACCTCCCCCGACACGACCCGTCCGGGCGGCGGGACGAGGTCGAGGAGGGCGAGCGACGTCACGCTCTTCCCGCATCCCGATTCGCCGACGAGGGCCACGGACTCTCCCGGCGCCACGTCGAAGGAGATGCCGTCGACGACGCGCGCCTCCTCTCCCGACGGAAGCGGGAACGTCACGGCGAGGTGCCGTACGGAGAGGAGCGGGTCGCCGCGGCGGGCGCTCATGCCGCCGCGATGATAGCGGGCGCCTGTGCTACGGTTCGCCCTCCATGCCGAAGAAGATCCGCCGAAGGAGCCGTTACCTCTCCGGCCGGCGCATCCGGCCGCGCCCCGTGACCGGGGGCGTCTCGGCCGCCGACCTCGTCGAGAAGACTTTCTCGGCCTACAACGCGGCCCGCCTCCGCGAGGCGTGCGCGCTCTTCGTCGAGCGGATCCTCGAGCCGGACGTGACGGTCGGCCTGTCGGTCACGGGCGCGCTGACGCCCGCGGGGCTCGGTCTCTCGTGCCTCAACCCGCTCCTTCGGGCCGGCTTCGTGGACTGGGTCGTCTCGACGGGCGCCAATCTCTACCACGACGTCCACCACGCCCTCGACATGCCGATCCACGAGGGGCGGCCGACGTTCGACGACGTGGCCCTTCGGGACGAGGGCGTGATCCGGATCTACGACATCGTCTTCCCGTACGAGGTCCTCCTCGACACCGACGCCTTCTTCCGCCAGATCCTGAAGCTGCCGGAGTTCCAGCGCCCCATGTCCACGGCGGAGTTTCACTGGCGGGCCGGGGGCGTCCTGAGGAGCGCGATGCGGCGCCTCGGCCTCGGGACGGACCAGTCGGTGCTCGCGACGGCGCGCGCCTGCGACGTCCCCGTCTACACGAGCTCTCCGGGTGACTCCTCCATCGGCATGAACGTCGCCCGGCAGGCGCTCGAGGGGGGCGCCTTCTCCTTCGACGTCTCGGCCGACGTGAACGAGACGGCCGCCATCGTCCACGGCGCGAAGCGGCGGGGCGGGAAGAGCGCCGTCGTGATCCTCGGCGGCGGGAGCCCCAAGAACTTCCTCCTCCAGACCGAGCCGCAGATCCAGGAGGTCCTCGGCATCGACGAAGCGGGCCACGACTTCTTCCTGCAGATCACCGACGCCCGGCCCGACACGGGAGGTCTCTCGGGCGCGACGCCGTCCGAAGCCGTGTCGTGGGGAAAGATCGACCCGAACCGCCTTCCCGACACCGTGGTCTGCTACGTCGACGCGACGGTGGCCCTTCCGATCCTGACGGCCTACGCCCTCGCGCGCCACTCCCGACGCCCGCTGAAGCGCCTCTACCTCCGGCGGGAGGAGCTGATGGGCGAGATCCGGAAGGCCTTCCACGACGCCCGGCGCGGAAAAGGGATCTCGAAGCGGGCGCCGAAGGACCGCGTCGTGCAGATTCAGGGAACGGCGCCGAAGTCCCACCGCGGCTTCCGGACGCACTCCGCTTTCGGCCCGGGCCCGAAAGCGCGGCCGCCGCGCTAGGGAGAGCCCCTCAGTTCCCGGTCGGGAGGGAGAGCGCCCTCAGGCGGTCCCCCACGTCGCGGAAGTTGGCGTCCGAGCCGTAGATCTCGAGAAACGTCTTGTAGGCGTTCTCGCGGTCGCCCACGTCGAGGTAGACGCCGGCCAGATCGTACTGGAGGCCGAGGCGGTCCTCGTCCTTCAGATTCGGAGACTCGAGTCCCTTCCGGTACCACTTGATGGCCAGCTGCGGCAGTCCCTTCTCCAAAAAGCAGAGCCCCAGCATCGAGCAGCACTCCACGGCGTGCTGCGGACTCTTGGCGGCCCGCTGGAACTCGCCGATCGCCTCGTCCACGAGCGACATCTCCTTGTAGGCGATGCCGAGGTTGTAGTGCGTCTCGTAGTCCTCCGGGGAGAGCTGCTGCTCCACGCCCTTCTTGAACTCGCGGAAGATCTCCTCGAGCGGCACGTCGTGATCGGCGGTCTCGGGCGCCGGAGGGGGCCCGGCCGGCGTCTCCTGCCGCAGCTCGGCCTGGAGGTCGCCCGCGAAGTTGAAGAACTCCTGTTCGTCCGAGAAGAGAGACGACTCGTCGATCGCGAGAGCGGCGGCCGCCGCCGCGGTGGGCTCCGGGGGAGCCGGCGGCGCCGGGACAGCCGAGCCGCGGGCCATTTCGTCGGTGAGCGCGCGGCCCAGCTCCTCGTCGAGGACCGACTCGAAGTCGCCCGTGAGAATCTCCTCGAGAGCCGGACGCCCCTCGTCCACGGGGCTCCACCCCTCGAGGCGTGCTCGCCGCTCGGCGATCCGGGGATGGCCCGGGTAGCGGGCCTCGAGAGCCCGGAGCCGCTCGGACGCGTCGACCACCATCCCCTGATCGAGACAGAAATCGATCTCCGCGAGCTCTTCGTCCGCGGGTGCGGGCGGCGGCGTGGCCGGAGGCGCCGCCGGAACGGCAGGGGCCGCCTCCGCGGCAGGCGGCTCCGGCTCGGCGCGGCGTTCCGCCGAGCGGCGTCGGCCACCCGTCCGGGCCGACGGCGTCGTGTCGATGAAGGCTCCGGGAACGCTGTCCTCCAGCGTCTCGCCCATTTCGACCGACGTCCGCTCCACGAGGAGTGCGTCGAGAGCCAGCACCCGGTCCGGCCGATCGTCCGCTCGGTACCGTTCCTTCAGGATCTCGGCTTCCCGGACTGCGGCTGACTTCTTGCCTGCCTCCAGGCAGAGTTCGAACAGCTTCTCGCGGAGCGGAAGGGCCTCTTCGTGCTTCAGGAGAACGAGTCGGAGCTGGTCGATCGCCTTCTCGAGGAGGCCGTATTTCCTGAAGACCTCCACTTCGGCGAGATTCGTGTCGATGTCGAAGGCCGTGAGCGGCGCGCGGGCCGGAGGCGGCGCCGCCTTCGGGATCGGCGCCTCGGCCGCCAACGCCTCCCCCGGCTCCTCCTGCGCCTCCTCGAGAGGGGATGCGCCGGAGACAGGCGGCGTGCCCGGAGCCGGGACCGGTTCGACTTCCTGCGCCTCCTCGAGAGAGGGCGGGGCCCCGGCCGGCCATCCCGCGACCGCCTCACCCGAAACGGGGAGCGCGGCCGGGCTGTGGCCGGCGAAATCGAGTGAAGAGTCCCCCGGGGGCCCGTAGACCGAGACGGGCGGCGGGAGGGCCGGTACCTCCACCTGGGACGCCCGACGAACGGCGCTCGGCACCGGTCCGGTCGAGCCGGGATCGCGCACGAGCTGTTCGTCGTCGAATTCGAGGACGAACTCTCCCCCGTCGGGCGGCGCGGCGGGAGCGGGCACCCCCACCCCCCGCCCGACGTGGTCCGTGATCTCGAAGTGAACTTCTTCCGGCGGACCGGACGGCGCCACCATCGGTGAAATACGGGGTGGCGGGACGGGAACCGGCGGCGCGGCCGGCGGCGGAGCTGCCGCGCGGCCGCCGGCGGAGCCCGGCTTCTCCGGGACCGGCCCCGACCGTTCCTCGCGGCGCGGAAGCGACGGTTCCAGCTGCGAGAGGCGGGTCCTGAACTCGGCGTTCTCGGGGGCCAGGCGCGTCAGGATCCGGAGGGCATCCGCCGCGTCGTCGAACCGTCCCTGGCTCTTCCAGAGGTCCGCCAGGCGCGAGCGGTACGGTATCCCGCCATACGCGCCGTCCGCCGCTTCGGCGATCTGGACCAGCTTGGCCAGGAAGCCCTCGTTGCCCTGGGCCGCGTCGGCGAGCGGGGAGAGAAGGCCGAGCGCCTTCTTGGCCTCGCCGCGCCGCATCGCCCGGTCCGCCAGAGAGACGGCCGCTCCGAGCGCCGCGCCCGGCGCCCCCGTCTTGACGTTGACCCGGACGACGGCGTGCAGCACCTCCTCGCTGTCGGGCTCCACGGCCTGCGCCTTGCCCGCGTAGAGGCGGGCCTCCTCGGTGTCGCCGGCCGTGAGGGCGGCGTCCGAGGCGAGGAGAAAGAGCGGCACGGAACGAGGCGTCGTTTCCAGCGCCCGCCGGAGGTGCTCGCGGGCCTCGGCGACCCGGCCCGACTCGAGGAGCATCGGGACGTACGTCCGGAGGATCTCTCCGTTGTCGGGGCCGAGCCGGAGCGCCTTGTCGTAGACCTGCGCGGCCTCGTCCGCGGCGCCCCGCTCACGGAGGAGCGTCGCGACCGCGGCGTACTCCTTGAGCGCTTCGGCCGTCCGCCGCGCCTGCGTGTAGAGGTCGGCCAGCTTCACGTGCTGCTGGATGTTCCCGGGCTCGGTCGCGACCATCTTCTGGTAGATCCCGATCGCGCCGATGACGTTCTCGTTCTTGGCGTGGTAGTCGGCGAGGACCTGGTACTGGCTCTTGGCCTCGATCGTGAGGCCCTGCTTGGCGTAGAGCTCGGCCAGCCTCTCGTAGACGTCGAGGCGCGCGGGGTCGAGCTTGTTGATCTTCTTGTAGATCGCGATGGCCTTCAGGAAGAAGCCGTCGCGCGAGTAGTGCTCGGCGATGCGGGTGAAGTACGGGATCGACTCCTCGTTCCGGTTCAAGCGGACGAAGAGGTCGCCGACCTTGTTGAGGACGTTGATGTCTCCCGGCGTCTCCTCGAGGACCTTCAGGTAGTCCTTCAGGGCCGAATCGACCTTCCCCTTCTGGAGCGACTTTTCAGCCGAGGAGATCAGGCTCTCGCGCTTGGTGGCCACCGACGCGCTCCCTCAGGCCGCCTTCCGGCCGCGGCCGGGCAGGACGCCCTCGAACGTGAGCCGGTGCTCTGGCGAGGGGCCGTGGCGGCGGAGCGCACCGAGATGGGCCGAGGTTCCGTACCCGCGGTGCTCCGCGAAACCGTAGAAAGGCCAATCCCGGTCCAGTCGCTCCATCAGCCGGTCGCGTGCCTCCTTGGCGACGATGGAAGCGGCCGCGATGCACGCCACGCGCGAATCGCCCCGCACGAAGGAGCGCTGCGGCACGTCGAGACCGGGCAGGGTCACGGCGTCGAAGAGCACGAGGTCCGGCGCCGCGCCCCCGGCCCGAAGGCCTTCGAGAGCGCGCCGCATCGCGAGCAGCGTGGCGGGGACGATCCCGAGCGCGTCGATCTCGGACGAGCTGGCCGCGCCGACGGCCGCGCCCCGTGCGCGACGCCGGATCCGGCCGGCGAGGTCTTCGCGCACCTCCCGGCAGAGCGCCTTCGAGTCGTCGAGGCCCGGGATCGGGTCGTTGGAGTCGAGAGCGACCGCCCCGGCACAGACAGGCCCGGCCAGACAGCCGCGCCCGACCTCGTCGACGCCGGCCACGATGAAAAAGCCGTCCGCGCGGGCCTCGTCCTCGACCGAGAAGAGACGAAGGACGCGCCGCCGTTCGCTCGAGAGGTCGCACGCCACGAGCCGCCTTCTGGCCACGCCTTTCCGCTCCCTCCCGGCCGGCGTCCGCCTCCGGGGCATCGCATCGTCCCGCCCCGGGTTGGGGATCGCCGCGCTAGTTTTCCCGCTTTTCCGCGATCCGCGCGGCCTTGCCGCGGCGCTGCCTGAGGTAGTAGAGCTTGGCCCGCCGAACCTGGCCGTGCCGCTCCACCTCGATCCGCTCCAGCACGGGCGAGTGAACGGGAAACGTCCGCTCGACCCCGATGCCCTGGGAGACCTTCCGGACCGTGAAGGTCTCGCGGGCCCCGCCGCCCTTGCGGGCGATGACGAGTCCCTGGAAGACCTGGATCCGCTCCTTCTCCCCTTCCTTGACCTTCACGTGGACCTTCACCGTGTCGCCGGGGCCGAACAGGGGAATGTCGCCTCGAAGGCTGACCCGCTCAGCCACCAAGAGCTTGTCCGTCATGACGAGATACCTCCGAACGTCGTGGCGGGCCTGGCTGCACGGGGACACGGAGACCGTTGACCCGAAACCGAAAACCCGTTCCCCGATGTTATGAGGATTCTCCACGGCGTGCAAGTCGAAGAAGGAGAGCCCTTTCCTCCGCCGAGAGGGTCTCGGCGTCGAGCAGGTCCGGCCGCCGCTCGGCCGTCGCGAGGAGGCGCCGCTCCCGCCGCCATCTCTCGATCCGGTCGTGGTGACCCGAGAGGAGAACCTCCGGGACCGCGAGGCCCCGGAACTCCCGGGGGCGGGTGTAATGGGGGTGGTCGAGCAGGCCCTCCTCGAAGCTGTCCGCCCGGACGCTGCCCGGGTCCCCCACGACGCCCGGGACGAAACGCGACACGGCCTCCACGACGACCAGCGCCGCCGCCTCGCCGCCGGCCAGGACGACGTCCCCGATGGAGAGCTCCTGGTCGAAGAGCCCGGCTTCGCGCGCCCGTTCGTCGATCCCCTCGTAGCGCCCGCAGACGAGGGCCACCCGGGGCCGACCGGCCAGCGCCCGCGCGGCGGCCGCATCGAACCGCCCTCCCTGCGGGGAGAGAAGGATGACGTGAGGCGGAGGCGCTTCTGCCCGGAGGGCCTCCACGGCCGCGAAGACCGGCGGTGCCGCGAGGACCATGCCGGGCCCGCCGCCGTAAGCTTCGTCGTCCACTTTCCGATGCGGGTCGTCCGAGAAGTCGCGAAGGTCGAGGAGGTGGATCTCGAGGAGCCCCGCGTCGACGGCCTTCCCCACGAGCGCCTCCGAGAACGGCGAGGCGAAATAGCCCGGGAAGATCGTGACGATGTCGAAGCGCATCGGCGCCAAGCGTAACGCGCCGCGACCGCCGTCAGTCCAGAAGTCCCGCGGGCGGGTCGAGGACGACCCGGCGGACGGCGAGGTCGACGGCGACGACGATCGGCCGCGAGAACGGGACCTCGCGCTCGCCGCGCGGGGTCTCCAGCACGAGGAGGGGACGCCCGGCCACCTCCACGAGGTCCTTGACGACGCCGAGCGGGCGCCCGTCCGGCGTGACGGCCAGGAGGCCGGCCGCCTCG
>DATIWM010000015.1:0-13019 GCA_035519355.1 Thermoanaerobaculia bacterium
CCGCTCATGACGTCCTCCGATCCGGAATGTCTCATCCGCAGCACTTCCGGCTGCAGACGGTTTCGGCCTTCTCCGCGAGCGCGTCGAGCAGGGCGCCGATGCCGGAGAGGGCCTCGTGGTTCAGCGAGTAATGAATCCACCGGCCGTCCCGCCGGTCCGTGACGAGGCCGGCCTCCTTGAGCGCCTTCAGGTGGAACGACAGGCGGGACTGGCCGGCGTCGAGGGCGTCCGTCAGGTTGCAGACGCACTGCTCGCCCGAGAGGAGCTTCGCGATGATCTTCAGGCGGGTCTCGTCGGAGAGGGCGTGGAAGAGCCGGGCCAGCCGCCCCAGCTCCTCTTTGCTCCCCAGCCGCCTCGTCATGGGTACGGCCGCCATACAGATCAATATATCTAGATTTATTGATTTGTCAAGGGCGCCCGCGGCGGGGCGACGTGCACTCGTTTCAGGCCGTCCCGTTTTCCGGGAAGAGGAGCGCCTGCGGCTTCAGGCGCGGGAGAAGGGTTCCCACGACGATCTCGGCCCAGCGGGGCCGGGCCGACGGGTTCAGGGCCACGTGCGGGACATTCCACTCGCGGAGGGTCGCCGCGATCAGGGCGTCGATGTCGTGCTGGAAGGCGAGGTCCGTGTCCCTCACCCCGTCGAAGCGCAGGTCGCCGAGGACCGGCACGCGGAAAAGGACGTCGTACGTCGCCGTCCAGGCGCGGACGAGATGCCCGAGGACCTCGACCAGCGGGTCGCCGGCGGCCGCCCGCTTCAGATAGCAGTAGTTGTCCAGGACCGACCGGTCGCAGCAGACGACGTCGGCCTTCGCCTCGGCCTGGAGCTCCCACGCGATCTGGGTATGGAGGATCCACGCCTGGGCCTTCACCGTCGTGTCGCGGTTGATCGGGAGGGGGCACTCGCGGGCCACCTCCCGGACCAGCTCGACGGAAAGGTCGCGCTTCTTCAGCCCGGCCGCGAGGTCGTAGCAGAGAGTGGTCTTTCCGACGCCGTGGGTCCCGATGAAGGCGACTTTCATCCCGGGGGGGCGGAGGATACCAGCCGCTCCGCCCCCGCGCCCGAACGGATCTCTACTTGCCGGAGGTCAAAAGGACGTTGGTGACGAGCTGGGGCTGTCCCCCCGAGTAGCTCGAGAGGTCGAACTCGCCGTCTTTGACGGTGGCCTGAATCGCCCCGTAAATCTTCCCCTCCCCCTTCCCGTCGGCGCCGACCGTGAACATGACGATGCCGATCGGATAGTTGGTCGAGGCCACACCCGCATAGGCGCCCGCGAAGGAGATCGGCCGGCTCGACACGAAGGCGAGCTGCCGGCCGCCGTTCGCCAGCGTCTTCGACCGGATGACGGCGATCGGGTAGCCGAGGCTAGGGCCGATCCGGACCCACCCCTTCTGGTTCGTGTCGCTCCAGGCGTACATCGTGTTGACCGCTTCCGTCTGCCCTTTGTTCGCCAGGATCCCCTTGAGCTGCGCGATCTCGGCGTCGGTGGTGAGAGTCGTCGCCTCCGCCTGCAGCATGACCGTCTGCGGGCCCGTCGACCCCATGGCGGAAATGACGCCCGTGACCTTGAGGGGCGGCGCCATCTGGGCCGCGGGAACGGCCGGCGCGCCGGTGGATGCGGACGGCGAATCGGAGCATCCGACGATCAACGCCGTAAGAAGAAGAAGGGGCATGAGGGTCTTCTTGGACATCGGAAACCTCCCTTTCGTGCCCGTCAGAATAGCGGCTTTTTGACGACGAGGACGGTCGTATCGTCCGCCGGGGGCCCGTCCCCGACGTGACGACGCCAGTCCGCGAAAAGAGCTCCGACGATCGCGTCCGGAGGGCGCCGCCAGAGGCCGACCCCCTCCAGCACGGAGCGGGGGCGCTCGTAGCCGTACGGCACGTCGAACCGGTCGGGCCCCTCGAAGAGCCCGTCGGACGCGAGCACGAGAAGCCCGCCCGGCGGCAGGAGGAACGGCGTGTCGGCGTAGGTCCGCTCCGGCCCCTGGCCGAGCGGAAGTCCGGCCGCCGTCAGCTCGCGGCTGCGGCCTTCGACGACCAGGATCGGATAGGGATGCCCGGCGTTCGCGAAGACGCCCTCCCCCGTCCTCGGGTCGAGGCGGAGGAGAACGAGCGAGGTGAACTGCCGTTCGTGACGCCCCATCCGGAGGACGCGGTCGACCTCGGCGAGGATCCCCGACGGCGAGCGGCCGGCCTTCACGAGGCTTCCGAGGGCCGCCATCACCATCGCCTGCTGGATGCCGCAGGAGTAGCCGTGTCCCGAGACGTCGCCGGCGGCGATCCAGAAGCGTCCGTCCTCGTCCCGGAGAAAGTGGTAGAGGTCGCCGCCGGCCTCGGTCGCCAGCTCGGTCCTGACCGCCGTCTCGAGCCCCGGCACGTCCGGGGGCCGCTCCGGGAGGAGCGCGAGCTGCATCCGCGCGAGGAGGTCCATCTCGTACTTCACCCGGCGCTCGCTCTCGAGGCGGCGGACGTACTCCGGCACCGCCACGCGCGCCTCGTCCTCGCGCCCGGGGCGGCGGAGACCGATCGCTCCGAGAAGGGCGATGGTCGCGAGGAGGGCGAGCGAAACGAAACCGGCCAGAAGCTGGTCGGGAAAGGACCCGAGGGCGACCGCGACGTCCCGGAGAAGCGGTGCCGAGAGGGCGGCGACGAGGAGCGACGCGAGCCCGAAGCGGTCGAAGGCGGCGAGGAAGATCGCGGCGAGGGCGAGGGAGAGCGCGAGAGCGGCGCCCCACGGGTGGAGGGGCATTCCGACGGAGAGATAGAGCGCAAAGAGCGTGGCGCCGGCCGGTCCGGCCCAGCGTCGCGGAAGGACAAAGCGGAGGAGCGCGACGAAAAGGACGAAGAGAGCCGTGCGGAACGTCGCTTCCCAGAACGGATTCTCCGTGCCGACGTAGAGCGGGAAGGCGAAGGACGGGGCCGAGGGACGGACGTCGGCCGCGGCCGCCCTCGCGGCGCCTGCGAAACCAAGCAGCGTCACGCCGCAGAGGGCCGCTCCGGCGCCGAGCCCGGCCAGGAGCGCCCGCCCTCCGCGAGGGCCGAGGCGTCCCCCGGCGTAGGCGTCGAGACTCGTCGTGAAGCCGGGGACCGTGTCCCTGAGGAGCGACTCCGCCACGACCCAGAGTCCGACGAGGAACAGGATGCTGGCCGCCCGGCTGAGGAGGAGGGGAACGATCGTCCAGGCCCCCCCGGAGGTGGCATCGATGCCGAGGCCGCCGACGAACATGGCCAGGGCGGCGTCCGCCCCCAGCGCCAGGCCGATCCGGAAATGGAGCCTTCTCTTCGACAGGAGGACACCGAAGAGAACGCACGTCACGACGACGACCCCTGCCATCGGCGCGGCCTTCCAGAGGCCTCGCGTCAGCTGTTCCTCCGTCAGCCTCTTCTGGAGAGCCTCGGCATCCGCGAGGTCCCTCGAGACCTGGAACAGGACCCCGGCCGGGACGACCGTCACGAGCGCCTCCGGAGCCTCCCCGGCCCGTGGCACGAGCTTCCGGATCGAGACCGGCGTGTTGCTGACGACGAACGAGGTCGGCGCGCCCCGGGGCGGCCGCCCGCCGGCGATCCACGTCTCGAGCTTTCGAGTGAAGGCCTCGCGCGCCGCCCGTGTCGCGTCGTCCGGAGCCGTGAACTGGAACATCGAGCCCCCCGGAAGCCACGCCACGCGGAAGGGCTCGCCGTCGGGCGCGAGCCAGACGTCCATCGGTCCCGAGCCCCCGCCCGGAACCTCGAGGGTCCCGGAAACTCGCCAGACCGACGCCCCGCCCGTGGCGGCGAGCCAGGCGCACGCGCCGTCCCCGAGCCTCCGGAAGGCGCGTTCCCAGGTCCGACCGGGGTCGGGGCGCGACGCCAGTACCGCGCGGACCCGTGTCAGCGTTCCGCCGAGCGCCTCGACGTCGCCCCGCACGCGGGTCGCGGCACCGGGGTCGGCGACGGGGCGCGTGCGCCACTCGGGAAGGAAGGCGACGGCGGCGCCGAGCCCCGCGGCAAGAATCAGTCCCCCGACGGCCAGAGGCCCGCGAGGGATCCGCATCGATGCGGAGCTCATTTCACTCACGATACGCGAAAGAGACCTACCGGGTTTTCGTCGTCCCTGGTCCCGCCGCCGGAGGAATCTCGACGACCACGTCGGCACGGGCGCCGGCCTCGAGAGAGAGCGGGAACGCGAGGACTCCCGACGCGAGGCCCGAGGGATCTTCGACGCCGTGCTCGGGAGGGACCCGTCCCGCCTCGAGATACGTCGTGACGTCCCCCGACGCGAAGGCCGCCGCGTTGAACGAGGCCGGCGCTTGACTTGGAACGAGGGCGCTCTGACCGTTCACGAGCAGCTGCCGGCCGTCCCACTCCAGCGTCCGGATCGACGAGACCCGCCACGGCGCCGAGGCCGCGTTCCCCGTCGGCCTCGTGAGAAGCGGGCGGACCGCGAGAACGAGCGTCGCGACGAGCCGTCCCGCCGTCCGGTTCCGGATGCGGTAGCGGAGGAGGAGCCGGGATGCGCCGGGCGCCCCTTCGACGAGCGCCGTCACGTCGAGGCCCACCTCCCGGGAGGTCCACTTCACCGTCGGAACCGGCTCGCCCTCTTCCCGCGACGTCTCGGCCGCCACGTCCGCCCAGGTCAGCAGGCGACCGGCGACGCGGACGAAGGGCTCGAGGACGAAGAGCCCGCTTTCCGTCTCGAAGGCGCCGTCGGATGAGAGAAACGCGACGGGGCGACCCCCTTCCGAACCGGCCGACATCCATGAAACCGGCTCGCCCCGGACTCCGCGCGGAAAGAGCCCGCGCCGCGCGCCTTTCGCCATGACGCCGTAGAGCGCCTCGGCCGATCTCGCGACGTCGCCCGGAAGGAAATCGGCCTCCCGGATCCCGTAGGCGGGGCCGCTCCCGTCCAGGAGTCGGAGCCTGAAGAAGCGCCCGCTGGTTCGGGGCAGACGCGTCCAGCTCTCTTCGCCCGTCGCGCCGTAAAGGCGCCGGAGGGTCTTCCAGGCCGTTCCGTCCTCCGACGCCTCGACGATGACGAGGCCCGCGCCCAGCTCAGGCTCCCACGTCACGGCGAGGCCGCCGACGTCCCGAACGGCGCCCAGGTCGACCCGGAGCTCCTGCTCGCCGGAGGCCTCGCTCTGCCACCACGTCTCGCGGCGGCCGTCCATCGCCGCTCCGGGCGGGTGGCCCGGGGCCGACGAGGACGCGCTCAGTCTCGGACCGTCCTCCCCGGCGGCGAAAAGCGGCGCCGGGACCGCGATTCCCGAGGCCAGGGCGACGAAGAGAAGGACGCGCAGGGCGGAGTCAGCCACGTCCCAGCGCGGGAGGCGCGGACAGGCCGGCCGTCATCTCGAGCATCCGGTCGATGGAGAGCCGGGCGCGACGGCGGACCGCCTCTTCGACGTGGATCTCGGGCGCGAGGTCCCTCAGGCAGAGGTAGAGCTTCTCGAGCGTATTGAGCTTCATGTGCGGGCAGGTGTTGCAGGCGCAGTTCTCGTCCGGAGGGGCGGGAATCAGCTCCTTGTCGGGCGCGGCCCGGCGCATCTGGTGGAGGATCCCCTCTTCCGTCGCCACGATGAACGCCTTCGCCGGGGAGGCGGCGACGTGCTTCAGGAGACCCGAGGTCGAGGCGACGAACGCGGCGTGGCGGAGGATCGCTTCCTCGCATTCCGGATGCGCGATCACCTCCGCGCCGGGGTGCCGGACCATCAGCTCGAGAAGCTTCTTCTCGGAGAAGGTCTCGTGGACCACGCAGGTCCCCGGCCAGACGGCGAAGGTCCGCCCCAGCTTCTTCTCGAGCCAGGCGGCGAGATTCCGGTCGGGGGCGAAGACGACGGGGTCGGGGAGCTGCCGGAGGATGTGCTCGGCCGAGGAGGAGGTGACGATCACGTCGGAGAGCGCCTTCACGCCGGCCGAGCAGTTGATGTAGCTGACGACCGTGTGCCCCGGATACCTCTTCAGCCACTCGGCGAAGAGCGGCGCCGGGCAGCCGTCCGCGAGCGAACAGCCGGCCAGGAGGTCCGGAACGACCACCTTCTTCTCGGGCGTCAGGATCTTCGCGGTCTCGGCCATGAAGTGGACGCCGCAGAAGGCGATGACCGATTCCTTCGCGTCCCGTCCGCGGCGGGCCAGCTCGAGCGAGTCGCCCACGAAGTCGGCCAGGTCCTGAATCTCCGATTCCTGGTAGTAGTGCGCGAGGATGACGGCTCCCCGCTCCTTCGCCAGCTTCCGGATCTCGCGCTCGAGATCGAGGCCCGGCAGAACCGGAGAAGACGTTGCGAGACCGGGCAGGACGACGCTCACGCCGGTCATCTTATCGCCGGACGGCCGATGGAATCCCTTTGCTAGACTTCGCCCGGCCCGGCGTACGAACCCGCTTTCTTGGAGGACTCATGAGCGCTCAGGCCCCTGCCATGGCGGCCCCGGCCTTCTCGCCCTGGATCACCAGCCGGCGCTGGGACCTCAGCTGGCTGACCCTTTCGTGCCTTCTCGTCGCGGTCCCGCCCCTCGTGCACACCTACTGGAAGGTCGGAGCGACCGGCGTCGACCTTCTCGTGACGCTCCTCATCGGCGGCCCGCACATGTACGCCACCTTCCTCCGGACCGTCTTCGAGCCGAGGTTCCGGCGGCTGCATCCCGCGCTCGTCTGGGCGCCGGTCTTCCTCGTCCCGGTCTTCGTCGTCACGAGTGCGATCTTCGCCTTCACGGGGCTCCTGACGTTCTTCTTCACGGTCGCCTCGCTCCACGTCTGCGACCAGGCCGCCTACATCGCCTACCTCTACCGCCAGAAGGGCGGAGCCGCCCGGCCCTGGGAACGTCTGCTCGACTTCTCGGTCATCGCGTCCGCCCTCTATTCCGTCGCGATGTACCGGCACGTGGCCGGGACGTTCGTGATCGGCGAGAGGACACTCTGGTTCCCGCCGTTCCTCAAGCACGACTGGTTCGCGCATGCCTTCGCCGTCGGCGCGGCGGCGCTCATCGCCGCCTGGGCCGTGAAGACCTGGAACCAGTGGCGGCGCGGCGAGCTGGCCTTCCCCTATCTCGTCTTCATGGCGTTCACGGTGGGGGTCGCCTTCGTCATCACCCGGATCGGCGAGCTCTCCGTCGCCTTCCAGGGCTTCAACGCCTGGCACTCCTTCCAGTACCTCGGCCTGACGTTCCTCCTTCTGAATCTCGGGCGGCCCGCCGGCGAGGTGACGGCCGGCTTCGTGAAGAAGATGGCGCAGCCCGGGGCATTCTTCCGCTTCTACGGCTGGAACATCCTCTGGACGCTGGGCGCCTCCGTTCTCATCGGCATCCTCGTCTACCTCGTGGGGCTTCCGATCGAGCAGTGCTATTACGCGGTCGTCCTGTCGTTCCTCCTGACCCACTACTGCCACGACGCGCTTCTCTTCTCGCTCGGGACGAAGCCCTCCCCGGCGTGACGCGGCCGGCCGCTTCCTCGCGGATCCTGACGGCCGCCCTCGTGGCGGCCGTCGTCTTCCCGGCGTTCTCCGCGGAGGCCGCCGCCGCGGCGAAGAAAAAGAAGAAGACCCCCGAACCGACGGCCGTCCCCCGCCCGCCCGACCCGAACCGCGTGACGATCCTCACGCCGGACGGCGTCCCGCTGGCGGCGTCGTGGCGGCCGCTGCCTGACGACCCCGGCGCCCCGGCCGTCCTGCTGCTGCACGACTTCTCGCGCGAGCGCCGCGACTGGGACCCCCTGGCCGCCGAGTTCGCCGCGAAAGGGATCGCCACGCTCGCCATCGACCTCCGCGCCCATGGCGAGTCGACGAAGAAGAACGGGACGCCTCTCGCGATCTCGCCGCGTCAGATGTCGGACCCCAACGGCTTCCCGCGAGACGTCGAGGCCGCCGCCCGCTGGCTCAGGGAGCGCTCGCCGAAGACGGCGATCGTCGGCCTCTCCCTCGGCGGAAACCTCGCGCTCCTCGCCTCGGCGGAGGGCCTCGCCGACGCGGTCGTGGTCGTCTCCTCGAACGTCGAGCGCCTCCCCCCGCTCGCCGGCGGCCGCCCCACGGCCGCCCGGGGCGCCCTGTTCATCGCGGCCGAGCAGGCGCCGCAGCGCGCCGAGTCGGCCCGCGCCCTCTTCGCCGCGGCGGCCGAGCCGAAGAAGCTCCTCCTGGTTCCGGGCTCGGCGCACAACCTGGTTCTCTTCACCGAGCACCCCGAAGCGAAGGCGGCGATGTTCGACTGGCTCGTGGCGCGCCTCGGCGCGAGGCCGCTCCCGATCCTGAGCACCCCGACGCCCTTTCCCTCCCCCGTCCCCCCGCCGGCCGCGAAGTAATAAGCTCGGCGCCGTCATGAAAACCGTCGTCTTCGACATCGAGACGGTGTCGTTCCCGTGGCTCGACCTCGACCCGATGCAGCGCGAGAAGCTCGTCCGGTATGCGGAGGACCACGAAGACTTTCTCAGAAGGAAGAAAGGAGGGTCGTTTTCTCCCTATACCGGGAAAGTGGTCGTCATCGGAATGCTGAATCCCGAGAGCCGTAGGGGACTCGTCTGGTATGAGGAGACAGGGGGCCGCCGCTCGCGCCCCTCAGACGACGGACTCTTCGAGTACATCGGCTGCGACGAAGCGACGATGCTCTCGGAGTTCTGGAAGACGTGCGAGAAGTACCAGCGGTTCGTCTCGTTCAACGGACGAAGCTTCGACGGTCCGTTCCTGTCGGTACGAAGTGCCGTCCACGGAATTCAGCCTTCAACGAACCTCGTCCCCTACCGGTACTCGATGTCCAGCCACGTCGACCTGATCGACGTCCTGACCTTCTATGGCGCCGTCTCCCGCGACCAGACGCCCAATCTCCACGCCGCCTGTGTGGCGTTCGGAATCCCGTCCCCCAAGAGCGAGGAGATGCACGGGTACGCTGTCGGCGACGCCTATCTCGAGGGGCGCCTCGCCCAGATCCTCGAATACTGCCGACGCGACGTGGAGGCGACGGCCGAGCTCTTCCGCCGGCTCGACACCACGCTCCTGCCGCTCTTCCGGAAATAGCGAGCGATCCATCACGCCGCGAAGCGGCTGTCCGGCTCGAAGAGCTCTCTCCCCAGGCCGCAGCTTCCGCAGAGCGTCCCCGTTCCGGCGGTTCCCAGACCCCGGCTGCAGACTTCGCAGCGTTCCGGGGCGATCCCCTCTTCCAGGAAGCGGACCACCTGCTCGACGACGCCGCGGTCGCGCAGGATGCGGCGGTGCCCGAGGCCGTGCGTCGTCACGAGGTGTCCGCCCGAAAGGAGGCGGGCGTTTTCCTCTCCCTCGCTCCACGGGACCTCCTCGTCCTTTCGGTCGTGGATGACCAGGACGGGGGCCGTGATCCGCAAGGCGAAGCTCGAGACGTTCAGCTCGCCGAAATTCACGCCGACTCGCCGCTCCAGCCGCCGGCGGGCGTCGGCTGCCACGGCGTCGGGGAGGCCGAGCCCCCGGCTGAACCCGCGCCAGATTCTCTCGGCGCTCGAGGGCGCGCCAACGATGACCGCCCGCGAGAGCGAAAGGCTGCGGGAGAGGGCCACGAGCGTCGAGACGCCTCCCATCGAGTGGGCGACGACGCCTCGCGCGCCCGTTGCTCTGGCCACCCCCGCGATCGCGTCAGCCATGGCGGGGAGGTTCGTCGAGAAGCCGCCGGAGAAGCCGTGCGCCGGCCCGTCGAACACCACGGCCCGGTACCCCGCCTCCACCAGCGGCGGGACGAAGGCACGCATCTGGGCGCCCCGCCCCCCCCAGCCGTGGGCCAGCAAGATCGCCGGGCCGCGGCCCCAGCTCCACGCCGCGAGGCGCCGGCCGGCGCTCGGGACCGTGAACGCGTCACCGGACGCGAGGAACGCGGCGGCCTCGCCTCGCGGGCGGGGAACGCGGGGCGCGAGGACGAAGAGCCTCGACGCCGCTTCGGCCGCGAGGGACGGGGCCGTTCGGGACAGAACTGAAAACGCGCGCGGGAGAAGCCCGACGGAGGTGAAAGATCGATCGTTCGTGCTAATTTCGGCCCCGGGGACTGTGATTTCTTCCATGGCGCTCTCCTTTCGTGTCGACGCGGATCCTCTGGAGCCCGGTCATTGAGGCCGGCGGGCGGCCTCGACGAGGTTTTCGAACGCGCGGATGGCACGCTTCTCGGCCTTGGGGTCGCGCAGCAGCCGCAATGCGTGGTGGTAGCCGAGCATCACGGCGTAGACGTCGTGCGCGAATTGCTCGGGATCCACCTCCTTTTGGAACTGTCCTTCGGCCACGGCGCCGCGGACGGTCGCGGCCAGGAGGTCCCGCCAGTCGCGCTGCTGCTTGACGAGGAGGTCACGGGCCGGCCCGGGCCGGTCGTCCAGCTCGATGGCCGCGGCCACGAGGATGCAGCCTCCCGGCATCGGGTTCAGCTTCGGCCACTGCCGCCAGCGATCGAAGAGGGAACGGAGGCGCGACTCGCCGCGAGGCGCCCGGAGCCCCGGCTTCACGACGAGCTCGACGAAGCGCTCGGCCGCATGCTCGAGGATGGCGACCTCCAGGCTCTCCTTGGAACCGAAATGGGCGAAGAGTCCGCTCTTGGAAAGCTCCAGCTCCTCGGCCAGCTTTCCGATGGTCAGGCCGGAGAGGCCGACCGCGCTGGCGACCTCCGTCGCCTTCTCGAGAATGGCCTGCCGGGTCAGCTCCCCCTTTCCCATGGAGACAAATTAGTACGACCGTTCGTGTTTGTCAAGGGCGATCTGCCGGCCGGCCCGCAGAAGCCGTCCATCGAGATTCGAGCGCAAGATCCGGGGAGAGAGCCGGCCCTGGAAGGTACATCTTCGGGGCATGATGATCGCAGCGATGACCGCGCCCGCCCCCGCCGCGCCCGACCCCGCCCGCGCCTGGAAGGCCGTCCTTTCGCGCGAGGCCGCCTCCGACGGACTCTTCGTCTTCGGCGTCTCGACGACCGGCGTCTACTGCCGCCCCTCCTGTCCGGCACGTCGGCCACGGCGGGAGAACGTCTCGTTCTTCGCCGGCCCCGCCGAGGCCGAGGGGGCTGGCTTCCGCCCGTGCCTCCGGTGCCGCCCGGCGAGCGCCGAGCCGGCTGCGGCGGTCCGGGCCGTCCAGCGGGCCCTGGCCTTTCTGGAATCGCATTCCGGCGAGAACGTCCCGCTTCCGGCCCTCGCGCGGGCCGCGGGCCTCTCGCCGTTCCACCTCCAGCGGACCTTCCGGAGGCTCGTCGGCGTCTCGCCCAAGCGCTACGCCGACGCCCAGCGCGCCGACCGTCTCCGCGCGCTTCTCCGGAGCGGCTCGAACGTCGCCGACGCCAGTTTCGAGGCGGGGTACGGCTCGAGCAGCCGCGCCTATACGCACGCCTCCCGCCACCTCGGGACGACGCCGGCCCGGTACCGGCGGGGCGGAAGCGGTCTCCATGTCCGGTACACCACTCTCCCGACGCCGATCGGCCGCCTCCTCGTCGGGGCGACCGACCGGGGCGTCTGCTCCGTGATGCTGGGGGATGGCGACCGCGCCCTGGAGGCCAACCTTCGGCGCGAGTACCCCGAGGCTCTGATCGAGCGGGCGCCGGAGGCGCTGGCCGGGTGGGCCTCCCTCATCGCCGGCTCGCTCTCCGGCACCGTCGACCTCTCCGGGATCCCGCTCGACCTCCGCGCGACCACCTTCCAGCGGCGGATCTTCGAGGCCCTCCGCGCGATCCCGCGCGGCGAAACCCGCTCCTATGCCGAACTCGCTGCCTCGGTCGGCCGCCCCACGGCGGTCCGCGCGGCGGCTTCTGCCTGTGCGCGGAACCCCGTCGCGCTCGTCGTCCCGTGCCACCGGATCGTCCGAAGCGACGGCGGCGTCGGCGGCTACCGTTGGGGCGTCGACCGCAAGCGCGAGATCCTGAAGCGCGAAGGCGGGCGGTCCTGAGGCCGCCCGCCGTCTCCGGGAAGGGCGCCGTTCAGCGCCAGAACCCCTCGACCCAGAAGCCGCCGGGACCGCGATGCGGCGCGACCCAGACCGCTCTCGGGTAAGGGCGGAAGCCCCAACCGTACGTCACGCGAACGTAGCCGGGGCCAGGGCAGTAGTGGTAGTAACGGTAGCCGTTGATGACGCGGTACGGATTGTGGTACCGGGCGGCATACACGGGCCCCACCGAAACGCCCCATGAGACGTTCGGGCTTGCTTCGGTCTTCGGAGCTGCCATGGCCGCTGCGAGAGCGGCGGCCGCGAGCGTCAGGACTTTCTTTCCCCTGTTCATGACCAGCCTCTCTTTCCGCCCCGGCGTCGTCTCTTTTCCGGGACTGCAAGGGAGGACGCAAACAGGGTGCCGGTGGTTGGCCTGACGCGACAGCCACGTGATGCGCCTCACGAAGACGGGACCATCTTGTTCTTCCTTCTCGGAAGAAAAGGAGCCAGCAGCGCGAGAGGTATCGCGATGAAGATCGGGCGGTTGAGCGCCCAGGCGGCGTCGAGATTCCCGTGAAGGAGCTGGTGCATCGCCCGGAGGCTCCCGCAGCCGGGACAGGCGCGGCCGAAGACCGTTGTGAAGAGGCAGGGAGGATAGAAGGCCGTCGTCGCGGGATCGAAGAGGAAGAGAACGACTCCGCAGATGAGAAAGACCAAGGCAGCGCTAACGAAACGGCCGGCGGGTGTCATGCCGACGCCGGCGTGCACTGTCTGAGCGAAGCGAGTTTGCGCGCCCAGGAGGCGTGATACCCGCCGGCCGGACTCCCGCCTCCCGCCCGCACTGTCTGAGCGAAGCGAGTTTGCGGGCGTAGGAGGAAGAGGACCGGCGGACAAGCGACTTACATCATCGCGACAGGCGGAGCCGGCTCGTCGGCCGCGCCGGCCTTCGAGAGCGGAATCCGGACGAGGTACCACGCGAGAAGGAGGAAGACCGGGATGGCGAGCCACGGGGCGATCCCGGCGAAGCCCGGCACCTGCGGGAAGCTCTTGTCGTCCCGGAGGAGGACGACGATGGCCACGCCGAGCCCCATGAGCGCCTCGCCGGCGATGAGGCCCGATGCCGCGAGGACGCCTGCGTTCTCGACGCGCGCCTTCTGGGCGGCGTTGTAGTCCTTCTTGCCGGCCAGCCGGTCGACGAGGCCGCGGAT
>DATIWM010000016.1:0-12517 GCA_035519355.1 Thermoanaerobaculia bacterium
GTCGCGCAGCTCCTGCGCGGCGCGCTTCACGATCCCGTCGCGGTCCAGCTTCGGCATGGCGTCACCCCTTCCGGCCGGGGGGTGCGGGGGGCTCCGACGCAGCCCCCCGCGACCGCACAGTCCGGCGCTCGATCCGCTTGATACGCGGCGCGACCACGACGCGGTGAACGTAGATGCCCGGCGTGTCGATCTCGTCGGGGTCGAGGGCGCCGGCCGGCATGAGCTCTTCGACCTCGGCGATCGTGATCCGTCCGGCCGTGGCGGCCATCGGGTTGAAATTCCGGGCGGTCTTCCGGTAGACGAGGTTCCCGAGGCGGTCCCCTCTCCACGCGGCCACCAGCGAGAAATCGCCCTGGATGCCGCGCTCGAGGACGAACTCGCGCCCCTCGAAGAGGCGCGTCTCCTTTCCGTCCGCCACGACGGTCCCCACCCCCGTCGGCGTGTAGAACCCCGCGATCCCGGCCCCGCCGGCGCGCATTCGTTCGGCCAGCGTCCCCTGCGGGCAGAACTCGAGCTCGAGCTCCTTCGCGAGGAACTGCCGCTCGAACTCGGCGTTCTCGCCGACGTAGGAGGAGACCATCTTCCGGATCTTCCGCTTCCCGAGGAGGATTCCCAGGCCCCAGTCGTCGACACCGCAGTTGTTCGAGACGCAGACGAGATCCTTCACGTCCCGCTCGGCGAGGGCGAGGATAAGGTTCTCCGGGATGCCGCAGAGGCCGAAGCCTCCGACGATGAGCGAGGCCCCCGACGGAACGTCGGCCACCGCCGCCGCGGCGGCCTCCCGGGGCGTGGCCGCCTTCACCACCTTGTCGATCATGTCGCCTCCCCCGGAGGACGCGGCGCGCCCTCCGGTCCCCTTCCCGGCGTCGCGCCTCTAGAGCGCTTCCACGACGACCGCGACCGCTTCGCCGCCGCCGATGCAGATGGATGCGAGGCCGTACTTCTTCTTCCGCGCCCGGAGCGCGTGGACCAGCGTCGTCAGGATGCGCGCGCCGGAGGCGCCGATCGGATGGCCGAGCGCCACGGCGCCGCCGTTCACGTTGACCCGGTTCGGGTCGAGGTCGAGGTCCTTGATGAAGGCCATCGCCACGACGGAGAAGGCCTCGTTCACCTCGAAGAGGTCGATCTCGCCGAGCGACAGTCCGGCGCGCTCGGCCGCCTTCCGCGTCGCGGCCACCGGTGCCGTCGTGAACCACTCCGGCTCCTGGGCATGCGACGCCTGCGCCACGATCCGGGCGATCGGCCGCGCCCGGTTGGCCGCCGCGGCCTCCTCGGTGGCCAGAACGACCGCCGCGGCTCCGTCGTTGATCTTGGAGGCGTTCGCCGCCGTCACCGTCCCGTCTTTCTGGAACGCCGGCTTGAGCGAGCCCATCTTCTCCAGCTTCTCGAGAGGGGTGGCGAAAGGCTCCTCGTCCCGGTCGACGACGGTGGCCCCCTTCTTTCCCTCGATCGTCACCGCGGCGAACTCGGCGTTGAAGTCGCCCGCCTCGTTCGCGCGCCGCGCCCGCTGGTAGCTCTCGAGGGCGTAGGCGTCCTGCGCCTCGCGCGCGAACGCGTACTTCGCCGCGCAGGTCTCCGCGCAGTTGCCCATGTGAACGTTCTTGTAGGGGTCCCAGAGTCCGTCCGAGATCATCGAGTCGAGAAGCTGCGCGTGCCCCATCCGGTAGCCGTTCCGTCCCTTCGGCAGGAGGTACGGCGCGTTCGACATGGACTCCATTCCGCCCGCGACGACGACCGAGAACTCGCCCGTCCGGAGGGCGTTGGCGCCCTCCATGACGGCGCGCAGCCCCGACCCGCAGACCTTGTGAACGGTGACGCAGCCGGTTCCCTTCGGCAGACCGGCGCCCAGCGCGGCCTGGCGCGCCGGAGCCTGTCCGATGCCGGCCTGAAGGACGTGGCCGAACCAGACGTGCTCGACGAGGTCCGGGGCCGTGTCGGCGCGCTCCAGGGCCGTCTTGATGGCGATCGAGCCGAGCTGGGGGGCGCTGAGCGAGGAGAGCGACCCGAGAAACGACCCGATGGGGGTCCGGGCCGCGGAGAGGATGAGAACGTCGTTCATGAGAGGGGATCCTCCGTCCTGGGGGCCCGCCCGGCAGAGGCCGGCGGGGCGTGGAACGCGATTGTATCCGCTGCCTCTCCCTGCGGCACCGGCCGGGAACCGGCTGATACGATGTTTCCATGCGCTGGCTCGCCGTCGATTTCGGGGAGAAGCGGATCGGGCTGGCCGTCTCCGGCGAGAGCGCGGACGTCGTCGTCCCCGTCGGCGTCCTCGCCCGGAGGAGCGACGCCGCGGCCGCCGCCGCCGTGGCGGCGGCTGCGCGCCAGCGGGGCGTCTCCCGCATCGTCGTCGGACATCCCGTCCGCGCCGGCGGCGTCGAAACGCTGCTCGCGCGGCGGGCGCGGAACTTCGCCCGGCGGCTCGCGGAGTCCTCCGGTCTTCCGGTGGAGCTCCACGGCGAGGCGCTGACGTCCCGCGCCGCGGACGAGGCGCTCGCCAGCGCCTCGGTGCCGCACGGGCGCCGCGCCGCCGCCCGCGACGCCGAAGCCGCGGCCGAGCTCCTGCGCGACTATCTCGCCGCGCGAGGCGGCCCGTAAGGGCGGCGGGAGAGAGCGCGTGCTCCGGACCCCCCAGGACCGCAAGCGCCACTTCTACCCGATCCTCGTCTGGGCGGTCGTCGCCGTTCTCGTCGTGGCGGCGGCGTTCGCCGGCCTCGTCTTCGTGGCCGTGAAGATGCCTTACAAGGGCTACGCCGGAGAGTCGGTGGTTCTCAACATCGCGCCCCGGACGCCGACCGTCGCGATCCTGACGTCCCTGGAGTCGGCCGGCGCCCTGCGCGACTGGCGGCTCGGCCTCGTCGCCCTTCGCTTCCTCCACCCGGGCAAGACGTTGAAGGCGGGCGAGTACCGGTTCGCCGGCGAACGGACGCCGGAGCAGGTGATCCTTTCCATCGTCGCGGGAGACGTCGTCACCTACCGGATCACCGTGCCCGAAGGCTTCACGGCTGACGAGGTCTTCGCGCTCTTCACCTCGCAGGGCTTCGGCTTTCCGGCCGACTACCAGTATCTCTTCCAGCGGCCGGGGGAGCTGGAGGGCGTGCCCCCCGGCGCGCCGTCCCTCGAGGGATTCCTCTTCCCCGAGACCTACACGGTGACCCGGTCGATGTCCGCGCGCGAGATCGTGACGTCGATGACGCGCGCCTTCGCCCGGAGGCTGCCGCCGAAATACGAGGAGCTGGCCCGCCAGAAGGGTCTGAGCTTCCTCGCCGCCGTGACGCTCGCCTCGCTCGTCGAAAAGGAAACCGCCATTCCCGAGGAGCGCCCCCTCGTCTCGGCCGTCTATCACAACCGACTCCGGCGGGGCATGCACCTGCAGGCCGACCCGACGACGATCTACGCGCTGAAGCGCCTCGGAGAGTGGCGCGGCGCCCTGGCCCGCTCCCAGCTCGGCGTCGAGGAGCCGTACAACACGTATGCGCACCCCGGACTCCCCCCCGGTCCGATCTGCAATCCGGGCCTCGCGTCGCTCGAGGCCGCCGTCCTGCCCGCCGAAGCGGACTACCTCTTCTTCGTGGCGGCCGGGGACGGGTCACACCTCTTCTCGTCGAGCTTCGACGAGCACGGACGGAACGTGGCGCGCTACCTGGAGTCGAAGCGGGAGAAGCGCGAGTCGGTTCGGGTCCAACGCTAGAATAAGAGGAACGATCCCCTGATGAGCAGCACGGCGCCGTCGATCCGGCCGTTCGGGCCCTACCTTCTTCTCCGGACCACCGGGGCCGACGCTCTGGGCACGGTCTACCGCGCCGGGACGCTCGGCCAGCCACGTCTCAAGCCGTTTGTCCACCTTCGGGTCTTCGACGGAGCCGCCGTCGACCGCCCCGCGCTCCTTCGCGCGATGGAGGTGACGGTCGACGTCCTGGAAGGCATCCGGGGCCCTTCGGTCGCCGGAGGCGCCGTGCTCGGCGCGGTGGACGACGTGCCGTTTGCCGGCGTGGAGGATCTCCCGGGTCAGACGCTGGAGGTGCTGCTCGCGCCCCGCGCCGCCGGGGCCGGGCTTCCTCCGGAGCACGCCCTCCTCGTGACGGAGCGGATTCTGGCCGCGCTCGAAGCCGCGCGGCCGGTCGAGCTCGTGGCGGGGGCGCCGCACGGATTCCTCGTCCCGTCGTTCGTCCACATCTCCTACGACGGCGAGATCCGCGTCTTCGGCTTCGGCCTCGGGAGCGGCCTCCTTCCCGCGCTCCGATTTCCGAAGGCGCGGCCGCCTTTCGCCCCCTACATCGCCCCCGAGGTCCTCGAGTCGGGACAGCCGACGACGGCCGGCGACGCCTATTCCGTCGCGGCGATCCTCCACGAGGCGCTGACCGGCCGCCCGCCCGTCCCGGGCGCCGCGGCGGCCGGGGTCGACGGCGCGACGCTCGCCGCCGACGGCGCACCGGTCCCCGATCCGGTCCGGGAGCTCCTTCGCCGCGGCCTCGCCGCGGATCCGGCCCGGCGGGAAAAGGACCTCACGACCTTCCGGAAGGCCGTGAACACCCTCCTGTACGGCGGCCCCTTCACGGCTTCCACCTTCAACCTCGCCTTCTTCGTGCAGCAGCAGTTCGAAAGGACGATCCAGGCCGAGAAGCGGGAGCGGGAGGCCGAGGAGACGCTCGGAGCGCCCCGCCCCCCCTCGAGCCCGGCGCGGCCCGTCCTGGCGCCGCCTCCGACCGCCCCGCCCGTACGTCCCCCGGCGCCTCGCGGGCGGAGCGTCGACGACTCCGCCGCCACACGCCCCGCACCGGCCGTGCGGCGTCTTCCGTCCCGCACCGTGGCGGACGCTCAGAAGAAGAGCCCGCTCGGCGGCGTGCCGATCTGGGCGGTCGCCGCCGCCGCCGTCGTCGTTCTCGTGGCCGCCGGATTCCTCGCCACGAAGCTTCGCCTCGGCGCCGGGCCTCCCCCGACCCCGGTCCCTGTCCCGACCGCCGTCCCGACTCCCCCGGCTCCGCCGACGCCCGTGGTCGTCGGAAAGGAGGACCCGCTCTTCCAGGCGGCCGTGCAGGCCCGCCTGCAGGAGGAGCTCAAGAAGCGTGAACGGGAGCGCCAGCTCGAGCAGCAGAAGGAGCAGAAGAAGCGGCAGGCCGACGTCGACCGGGCTGCCGAGGAGGCCCGCAAGGCGAAGGAGGCCGAGGAGGCGCTGCGGGCCGCCCGGGATCGGAACGACCGCGAAGAGGCGCTGCGCCTCGCGAAGGAGGCGCAGGAGGCCCGCCGGCGCGCCGACGAGGCGGCCGCCGCGGCCCGGGCCGCGGCGAGTCCCGCAGTGAAGGAAGGGGACCTCGTCGACATCGCGCAGGTCGACACGGAGCCCGAGGTGGTCACGAGCGTCAAACCCGTCGTCCCCCAGCTGGCCCGCATGAGAAAGGTGGGCGGGACCGTGCTCCTGCGCGTTCTCGTGAACGAGAAGGGGCAGACGGGGGCCGTGGAGATCCTCCGCGACACGTCGCCCCGGGTCGGGCTCGCCGAGAGTTCGAAAGCCGCCGTCGAGCGATGGACCTGGAAGCCGGCGACGAAGGACGGACGGAACGTCAGGACCTGGACGACGGTCCCGGTCCCCTTCGTCGTGCAATAGAAGGGATCAGCGGCCCGAGGGAGCCTTCGGAGCCGGTACCTTCGCCGGCGCGGGCGGTAAGCCCTTCCCGCCGAGATAGGTCTTCCGGAGAAATTCCTCCATCAGGGAATCGGCGAACCACGTGACCGCCACGCCGTCGATGACGTAGGTCGGCGTCGAGCGGACGCGGACGAGCCACCCTTCCGCCAGGTCGGCGAGAACCCGGTCGTTCGTCTTCGCCTGCAGGTAGCACCCCGTGAAGGAGCGCTCGGGAACGCCGCTGTCGACCGCGAAGGCGAGGGAGAAGGCGTCCACCGCCGCGACGTTCAGTTCCTCCTGCCGGGCGTAGACGTTGGACTTGTAGCGGAAGTAGAGCTCCGGGCTCCGTTCGAAGAAACAGCGGGCCGCGGAGGCCGCGCGGAACGCCCAGGGATGGGAGTCGGTCAGCGGGAAGCTCTTGATGTACCGGCGGACCTTGAGCTCGGGGGCGAGCTTCGCCTGGAGCGCATCCCAGTCGAACGTCCTCTTCTTGCAGGACGGGCACTCCATGTCCGAATACTCGACGACGGTCACCCGCGCGTCGGCGGGCCCCACGGCCGGCGTGTCGTCCAGCCGGATGAGCTCGCGGCGCTGATCGGCCGGGCTGCGCGACCGGTCCCAGAACCGGCCGACGACGAGGACGGCGCCGTCGTGCGCCGAAAGAAAGGCCGGCACCGAATAGTCCCCGTAGCCGGTCTCCCGCCGGATGACGACTCCCCTCCACCCCTTCCGGTCGGCCGACGGATCGAACGAGACGCGCGGCGTGCCGGGGAGGTACTTCTTCAGGAGCTCGCGCATTCCGTTCAGGTCGGCGTCGCTCCGGACCGGCGCCGGCGACTTCAGGCGTGCGTCGTCCGCGAGGACGTCGCCGACGAGGAGGCTCTTCCCCCCCTCCTCGACCGCGGCGAAGAACTGGTCGGCTGGCTTCGGGTCGATCGTGTAGTTCTTCTGGACGCGAAGAGCGCGGTACCCCGGAATCCTGAGGATCGGGATCTCCTCGATCTTCAAGTCGCCCGGGCCCCAGCCGAAGATCCCCTCCAGCCAGCCGGCGAGCGGATCGACTTTGCCGTCGACCGCCCGGGGCGCCGACGGCACGGGAGCCTCCTTTCCCTTCGCCGGGTCCTGGCCGGCGAGAGCCGGGGCGGGCCCGAGCGCCACGAGCGTCGCGAGAGCCCCGAGAGAGAGGAACGTCTTCTTCACGTCGGCATCCTCCGAATCCCGCCTGGGGGGAAGGGGATTATGCCCGGCGCCTCAGCTTTCGGCCTTCAGGCGGATCAGGACCTCGCCGGCGCTCACCGCCTGGCCGGCGGCCACGCCGATCGACTCGACGACGCCGTCGCGCGGCGACTTGACTTCGTTCTCCATCTTCATCGCCTCGAGGACGAGCAGGCCCTGGCCCGCCGAGACGGCGTCTCCGGGCTCCACGGAGAGACGGAGGACGCGGCCCGGCATCGCGGCCGTGACGACGTCGCCCTTTTTCGACTTGCTCTTCCCCCCGGCGGCCGACGCGAGAGCCGTCAGCTCGTCCTGGAATTCGAACGCCGACAGCGCGTTGCCGAATCGCGCGCGGGTGAGGCCGTCCGGGCCCGGTTCGAGGCTCACCTCCACCTGCCGCCCGTCGTCGAAGACGAGCGACCAGACGCCGGGACGGAGGGAGGCCGCCTCTCCCGTGAGGAGGCGGTCGCCGACGGTCACCCGGAAGTCCGGCGAGGCCTCGGAGACCTCGACGGGGATCACCTCGCCGGTGTTGCCGGGGAGCCGGGCGCGGAACTTCATTCGCGCACCCCGAACGTGGGGCGGGCCGTCCGCCACGCGGAGTGGCTCCGCCCGGCGCGGCCCGTCTCCGGGGGCCGCGAGACCCGCGCCGCCTCGGCCGCGTCGAGCGCCGCCGCGACGAGCGCCGCGGTCCGCTGCTCCCCGGTTTCGGCATGGGACCGGTAGGTCCAGGTGTCGAGGAACTGGGTGGAGACGCGGTTGGCGAGGAAGTCCGGGTCCTCGAGCATCGCGATGAAGAACGGGATCGACGTCTCGATCCCCTCGACCCGCGCCTCGGCGAGGGCGCGACGCGCGCGGCGGATCGCCTCGTCGCGGTCCCGTCCCCAGATGACGAACTTCGCGAGCATCGGGTCGTAGTCGAGCGGCACCACGTCCCCCTCCTCGACGCCGGAGTCGACGCGCACGCCGGGTCCCTGGGGCCGCCGCAGGCGACGGATCCTTCCCGGCGACGGGGCGAATCCGCGGGCGGGATCCTCGGCGTAGATCCGGCACTGCAGGGCGTGGCCGCGCGGCTCCGGTCGCTTCCCGATCGACATCGGCTCGCCCCGCGCGATCCGGATCATCTCGGCCACGAGGTCGACGCCGTAGACGACCTCCGTGACCGGATGTTCGACCTGGATCCGCGTGTTCATCTCCAGAAAGAAGAAGCGGCCGTCCCGGGCGAGAAGGAACTCGACCGTTCCGGCCGAGACGTAGTCGACGGCCTTGGCCGCGGCGACGGCGACCTCCTCCATCCGGGCGCGCAGTTCGGGCGTGACCGCCGCGGACGGGCACTCTTCCAGCACCTTCTGATGGCGCCGCTGCAGGGAGCACTCGCGCTCGCCGAGGGCGATCACCTTTCCGGTGGTGTCGCCGAGGACCTGGATCTCGATGTGCCGGGCGTGCTCGACGTAGAGCTCGGCGTAGACGGCGGAGTCGGCGAAGTACGACTTCGCCTCGCCCTGCGCCCGGGCGAACGCCTCCGGGACCTCCTCGCGGCTCCGGACGATGCGCATCCCCTTCCCGCCGCCCCCCGCCGCCGCCTTGAGCAGGAGCGGGAAGCCGTTCTTCTCGCCGAAGGCGGCGATCTCGGCGGGATCCCTCGCGGGCGTCGTCATGCCCGGCACGATCGGAACGCCCGCCGCCAGGACTTTCGCGCGCGAAGCCGTCTTCGAGCCCATGGCCGAGATCGAGGCCGGAGACGGGCCGACCCAGAGGAGTCCGGCGTCGAGGACGGCCTGCGCGAAGGCGGCGTTCTCCGCGAGGAATCCGTAGCCGGGGTGAACGAGCGTCGCGCCGGTCTTCTTCGCCGCGTCGAGGATCTTCCCGGGGACGAGGTACGACTCGCGGGCCGGCGCGGGACCGATGTGGACCGCGGCGTCGGCGAGACGGACGTGAAGGGACATCCGGTCGGCGTCGGAGTAGACGGCAAGGGGCGAGATGCCGAGATCGCGACAGGCCCGGATGATCCGGATGGCGATCTCGCCCCGATTCGCGATGAGAAGCCGAGGCCGATTCATAAGGAGAAGGAAAGGGGGGCACGGGGGGTGCGCCCCCGGCCTCTCCACTGCGGGAACGGACGTCGCACCCCCCGAATGTTCATAGCGGGATATTTCCGTGCTTCTTCGGGGGCATCGTGTCGCGCTTGTTTCCGAGGAGCTCCAGCGCCCGGATGAGCCGCCGCCGCGTGGTCCGCGGTTCGATGACGTCGTCGACGTATCCGTTCCGGGCGGCCACGAAGGGGTTGGCGAACTTCTCCTCGTATTCCCTCAGCTTCTCCCGGCGCAGCTCCACGGGGTCGGGAGCGCCCGCGATCTCCTTCCCGTAGAGGATGTTCACGGCGCCCTCGGGACCCATCACGGCGATCTCGGCCGTCGGGTAGGCGACGTTGAAGTCGGTCCGGATGTGCTTCGACGCCATGACGCAGTAGGCGCCGCCGTACGCTTTCCGGGTGATCACGGTCAGCTTCGGGACGGTCGCCTCGGCGAACGCGAACAGGAGTTTGGCGCCCTGGCGGATGATGCCGCCGAACTCCTGCTTCGTCCCCGGGAGGAAGCCCGGGACGTCCTCGAAGACCACGAGCGGGATGCCGAACGCGTCGCAGAAGCGGACGAACCGGGCTCCCTTGACGGAGGATTCGATGTCCAGGACGCCGGCGAGGTGGTCCGGCTGGTTGGCCACGACGCCGACCGGCCGGCCGCCGAGCCGCGCGAATCCGACGACGATGTTCCTCGCCCAGTCGGCGTGGATCTCGAAGAAGTCCCCGTCGTCGACCACCTTCCGGATCAGGATCGTCATGTCGTAGGGCTGGTTCGGCGAGTCGGGAATGAAGGTGTCGAGCTCCGGGATCTCGCGGTCGACCGGGTCCGAGACGGAACGTCGGGGCGGGTCTTCGCGGTTGTTCAGCGGGAGGAAGGAGAGCAGCGTCCGGATCTTCAGGAGGCAGTCCGCGTCGCTGTCGGCGACGAGGTGGGCCACGCCGGATGTGCCGGCGTGCGTGTCGGCGCCCCCCAGCTCCTCCTTCGTGACGTCCTCGTGCGTGACCGTCTTGATGACGTCGGGGCCGGTCACGAACATGGAGCTGGTGCCCCGGACCATCAGGATGAAATCGGTGATGGCGGGCGAGTAGACGGCCCCCCCGGCGCAGGGACCGAGAATGGCGGAGATCTGCGGGACGACGCCCGAGGCGAGCGTGTTCCGGAGGAAGATGTCGGCGTAGCCGGCCAGCGACCCGACGCCCTCCTGGATCCGCGCTCCGCCGGAGTCGTTCAGGCCCACGACCGGGGCCCCGATCTTCATCGCGAGATCCATGATCTTGCAGATCTTCGCGGCGTTCGTCAGCGACAGGGACCCGCCGAAGACGGTGAAGTCCTGCGCGAAGACGTAGACGGGGCGCCCGTCCACCCGGACGCTGCCCGCCACGACCCCGTCGCCGGGGATCAGCAGGGCGGGCTCCCCCATGCCGAAGTCCCGGCACTGGTGGACGACGAACGGGTCGATCTCCTCGAACGAGCCGGGGTCGGCCAACAGCTCGACGCGCTCGCGCGCGGAGAGCTTCCCGGAGGCATGCTGTTTCTTGAGTCTCTCGACGCCGCCCCCCTCGCGGGAGGCGGTCCGAAGCTCGGCGAGACGTTCCTGCTTCGATTCGATGGTCGTCACGGCACGCCCCTCACAGCGGGATCTTCTTCTTCTCCGCCAGCATCCGCTTCGCCTTCCGGAACATCTCCGCGTAGTCCACGTTGTGTCCGCGGATCGCCGGGGCGTTCTTCTGGAGGATCGTCTTGACTTCGTCGTCGAGCTGCCGCTCCCGGTCCCGGTCGAACAGGAGGACGGCCTCCAGCGCCCGGCGCAGTTCGGCCGGCGCGGCCGTCTTCACGAGGCCGTCCGAGAGGAGCTTTCGCGCGACGAAGGCGGCCTGCGCCCGGATCCGCGTATCGGAGAGGGCCATCGCGCGGAGAATAGCGGAAACGAGGCAGCCTCCTACAATCCTTCAGATTGATCAGCGTCGAACGGGAACTCGCCGAGGACGCCGAGGACGCGGTTCGCATCGTCTCGGGGCTCCTGCGCCGCGGGGATCACGGCGAGGCGTTTCGCGAGCGGCGGCGCGCCGTCTCCTGGGCCGTCTCGGAGGCCGGGCTCCTCACCCCCGGCGTGGCGGAGGAGCGGGGTACGGCGGTCCGGATCCGGCACGGCCGCGAGGCGATCTGCTTCGCCCGGGAGGGAGACGGGCCCGAGTCGCTGCGCGAGGTGGTCCGCGACGCCTCCCGACGGGCGGGGGGCTCGCCGTTCCTGAAAGCCCGCCTCCGTCCCGCCCCCGCTCCCGCCGCCGCGACGCCCGTTCCCGCCGAGGAGGGCGACGCCGCGGTCCTGGCCGCGGCGCTCGCCCGCGCGCTTCCCGATCCGCGCGGCCTCGCTCTTCAATTGACCCTCACGCGAACCGTCGTCACGCGCGCCGTGATCACCGCGCGCGACTTCCTGCGCTGCGGCAGCTCCAGCCGGCTCCTCGCGTCGGGCGTCATCCGCCGCTCCGACGCGACGCGTTCGTTCGCCTTCCAGTCGGCGCAGCCCTTCGCCGCCGCCGCAGAGGCCCTT
Source organism: Thermoanaerobaculia bacterium (assembly GCA_035519355.1). Classification (GTDB taxonomy): domain Bacteria; phylum Acidobacteriota; class Thermoanaerobaculia; order UBA5066; family UBA5066; genus DAOMFB01. The sequence continues at coordinate 11,468 of DATIWM010000016.1, forward strand.
TCGCGGGCGCTGCGCGAGGCCGTGCGTCCGGTCCCGACGGCGCCGCCGTCCCCCGGCACCGTCGACGTCGTCCTCTCACCCGCCGCCGCGTCGGTCTTCTGGCACGAGGCGGTGGGTCATCCGCTCGAGGCCGAGGGGGGACATCGCCAGTCCGCCCTCTCCCGGGTCCCGAGCGCCGCCGTGGCGCCGCCGGGCCTCGACGTCACGGACGACCCGACGGCGGCGCATCTGCCGGGGAGCTACCTGTTCGACGATGAAGGGACGGCGGCGCGGCGCGTCCCCCTGATCGAGGACGGACGCATCGTCGGCGTCCTGACGGATCGCCGGACCGGCGGCGCGGAGTCGAACGGTCACGGACGAGCCGCCGACTACCGCCGGCCGCCGCGGCCGCGGCTGTCGAATCTCGTCGTCTCTCCGGGCGGGTCGCCGCTCGAGGAGCTCCTCGAACGCTGCGGCTCGGGACTCTTCATCCGCGAGATCTCCGCCGGAAGCCTGGAGCCGGAGTCCGGGCGTTTCTTCTTCCTCGTCTCGTCCGCCGAGACGATCCGGCGCGGCCGGGCCGGCGCACCCGTCTCGCCCTTCGCGCTCTCCGGCGACGTCCTCGCCGCCCTCCACCGTCTCGACCCGGCGCGCGGCGGCACGGCCCGACCCGCCGAGGGGCTCGGCCTCTGCGTGAAGGGGGGCGAAGCCCTTCCGGTGGGCGGCTCCTCACCCGCCATCCTCCTCCGCGGACTCCTCGTCACGCCGGGGCGCTCATGACACGCCCCGTGATGCCGCCGCCCGACGACGGGCAGTTCGAGGAGCTCTTCGCGGCGGCCGTTCGGGAGGCGGCCCGCGACGGGGAGGGGGCCGAGCTCTACGAGCGACGGGGCGCCGCCCTCGAAGTATCCGAGGACGACGACGGGGAGCGGGTCCTCGTGTCGCGCGAGCGCGGCTTCGCGCTCCGGCTCGGCCGAAGCGGGCGGACGGCTTTCGCGGCCGCGAGCCCCGGAGCGGCCGCCGGCCTTCTCGAGACCGCGCGCCGGGTCCTCCCGCGGGCCCGGACCCGGC
>DATIWM010000017.1:0-3113 GCA_035519355.1 Thermoanaerobaculia bacterium
GGACCCTGACGAACGGGGCGCGGGTGAACCGGCCGCGAAGGACAGGAGCCGCTGATGCGAGTCACCGTTCTGGCCCTTCTGGAGCAGCTCACGCGCGGCGTGGAGCTCCCCGGGCCCATCTACGAATTCGGGGCCTTCCGCGTCCCCGGTCAGCGTCACCTCGCACCCGTCCGGAGCTTCTTTCCGGGCCGGGAGTTTCACGGCTGCGATCTTCAGCCGGGCGACGGCGTCGACGAAGTGCAGGATCTTCACGATCTCAAGCTCCCGGACGACTCGGTCGGCACGGCGCTCCTGTTCGACACGATCGAGCACGTCCGCATTCCGTGGCGCGCCCTCGCCGAAGTCCGGAGATGCCTGAAGCCGGGCGGCCTCGTGGTCATGACGTCACACTGGTATTTCCCGATCCACGCCTACCCGGACGACTACTGGCGGTTCACGGCCAGCGGTTTCCGGAGCCTGTTCGAGGGGCTCGAGCCCGTCGCGATCACCATGTGCGGCCTCGCGCGCCTGCCCCACACCGTCCTGGGGATCGCGTCGAAGGGGGCGCTTCAGGACGAGGGAGCGGCGGCCGCGATCCAGAGCATCGTGGCGGCCTGGTCCCGGAGGGGCGCCCACTCGTGGAAGGAGTCGGCGCTGGAGTTCCTTCCGCCGCGTCTCCTGATCCCCGCGTACGACGGTTACCTCCGGTTCCTGGCTTACCTCGACCGGATGCGCGGTATCGATGGATCTTCCCGCCCGGAGTAGGAACGGCGACCGGCTTCGGCGCCGGGGAGGACCGGCCGTCGTCTTCCTCGTGGTCCTGGCCTTCCGGATCGCGGCCTACCGGGCCCTCGAGGCCTCGCCGCTCTCCGCCTGGCCGCTCTGGACGGAGACGGACGAGTGGGGCTACATGGACTGGTCGGCGCGGCTCGCCGCCGGAAACTGGCTCGACGTCCCCGCCTGGAGGTCGTATTTCTCCTGGCAGGAGCCGTACGGTTCGCCCGAGGCGTGGGAGACCCTCTATCGGAAGAACGCCTACTTTGCCGGGCCGCTCTATCCGTACACGCTCGCCCTGATCCGCATGGCCGGGCTGCCGCTCGTGCCGTCTGTGCGGCTGCTTCAGCTTCTCCTCGCCGGAATCGCCGCAGCGGCAATTGCAGCGGCCGTTCAGGCTGCATCGCTGCGTTTTCTTCGACGGGGGAGAGAGGGCGATGCGAAGAGGAACGTCGAAGCGTTTTCGGTATCGCCCCTCCTGGCCGGCCTCGTTGCAGGGCTTCTCTACGGGCTCTACGGCCCTCTCGTCTTCCACGACGGATTCGCTTATCGCGACGGACCCGTGGCCCACGTCTCGGCGCTCCTGCTGGCGCTGCCGCTTCTGGAAGGAGCCCGAGAAAGGGAAGACCGGAAGGGTTCCTCGAAGGGAATGTCCAAGGGGTTCTTCCTGGGGCTTCTGGGTGGCCTCGCGGCCCTCCTGAAGCAGACGCTCCTGCCTCTGGCTCTGTTCTCCGTCCTTCTCTTTTCGAAGAAATCTCCGGTCGGCGCGAAGCGCCGCTTCGCCCTCGGGGCTCTCGGCCTCGCGATTCCTCTGCTCGCTCTCGCGGCGAGAAACCTCGCCGCGGGCGTTCCGCCCCTGACGTTCGACACACGGCAGGCGATCGGCCTCGCCTGGGGGAACGCGCGCGGAGCCGACGGAACGACGGCGCCCCCCGAGGCGATGAAATCGATCCTCGAAAACGCGGGCGGCTCGACGTCCAGGACCGCGTGGTTCGTCCTCAAGGGCTACGCCGACGCGCCGTGGGAGTTGCCGATCCTCTGGGCGAAGAAAGCGCTGACCTTCTTCCTTTCGTACGAGGTCCCGGACAACTCGAACTGGTACTTCTTCCGGGACCGGCTGCCGGTCCTGCGCGTTCTGCCGGTCTTTCCCTGCCTCGTCGGCGCCGGCCTCGTCGGCCTCGTCGCCGCGCTCGCGCGCGGCGTTCTTCGAAAAGAGGAGGGTTGGCTCATGGCGGTCGCGATCGCGACGCCGCTGGCCGCGTGCCTGCTGGTCCAGACGACATCGCGCTACCGGGTGGGTGTCGTACCGCCCCTGGCTCTTGGCTTCGGGCTATTCGTTCTTCTGTCCTTCGAAGATTGGCGGGCGCGCCGGCGCGCGCGGGTCGTGCTACGGGGGGCGGCAGCCCTGTTCGTCGGCGGCCTCTCGGCGTTTCTCCCGTCGCCGATCCCCACGCCGCGTCACCGCTGGGCCGACACGATCGTCGCGGCGACCCTCGCGGAGGCGCGCGAAGGGCCCCGGGCCGGCGAGCAGGAGATCCGCCGATACCTCGAAGAAGGGCGGGACGATCCGCAGCGGGAGGAGGGGAAGAAAGGGACCGATGTCTGGCTGACGGGACGGCGTGATTTCACGCGCGTCGCGCCCGGAGGGATCGCGCCTCCCAATCGCCGGTACGGCGCGACGGCGGATGGGACGGGACGCTAGGGGGTCATCAGGGGCGCGGGCCGCCGTATCCGCCGCCCGGACCGTGGCCCCCCGGGCCTCCGTGTCCGCCACCGTGGCGCGGGCCGCGGAACCCCCCTCCGCCCGGTCGCCCGCCGCGGTCGCGATCCCGGTCGAAGCGCCGGGGCGGGCGGTCGTCGCCCTCGCCGGGGCCGCCGGCCGCGACGGCCGCGAGGCCGAGCCGCTCGACCTCCGCCGCGCTCTCCTCCGGCGTCAGCGCCTGTTTCCGGGAGAGCTTCACCTTCCCGTTCACGGGGTCGATGGCGATGATCTTCACCTTCACCTTGTCACCCATCTTGACGACGTCGGTCGTCTCGCGAACGCGCCCCGGCGCGAGCTCGGAGATGTGGACGAGGCCGTCGAGGCCCGGGAGGATCTCGACGAAGCAGCCGTACGGCTCGATCCGCTTGACCGTGCCCAGATACTCCGTCCCGATCTCGGGGACGGTCGTCAGGGCCCGGATGGCGTCGAGGCACTTCTCGGCGGTGACCAGATCGTTCGATGCGACCGTGACGGTGCCGTCGTCCTGCACGTCGATCTTGCAGCTGAACTCCTTCTGGAGGGACCGGATCGTCTTGCCGCCGGATCCGATGACGTCCCGGATCTTGTCCTCGGGTACCTGGATCGTCAGGAGGCGCGG
>DATIWM010000018.1:0-7773 GCA_035519355.1 Thermoanaerobaculia bacterium
GCGCCTCGCGGCGAAGTAGACGAGCGTGGCCTGTTGGCCGATGTGACAGTAGCTGACGACCGTGTCGCCGGGCTTGATGCCGGCGGCCTTGAACAATTCGGCCGTCTGCGCCTCGCTCTTCATCAGATTGTCGTCGGTGACCAGGGTGTCGAACGGCAGGCTCTTCGCGCCGGGGATGTGGCCGGCGCGGGGCATCGCGCCGGCGTCGGTGCCGTCGAAGAACGGGGGATTCCGCGAGTCGACGATGTCCACTCCGGGCCTTCCGAGGTTCGCCTTCACCATGTCGAGGTCCGCCACCAGCTCCGGGCGTGGAGCCGCCGTGATCTTTCCCTTGGGGCGAGGGGGCGGCGCTTCGGCCGTCACCGGGCCGCCCGCCTTCTTCCAGGCGGGCATCCCGCCGTCGAGGAGGGACGTCCGGTCTCCGAGGCCCGCGGCGTCGAGACTGAACCAGACGCGCGTGGAAGGGGAGACCCAGTCCTTGCCGAAGTAGACGACGACGCGCGAGTCGTCGCCGATGCCCAGGCTTTCGAGCTTTGCGCGCAGGGCCTCGGGCGGAAGGAGCTGCAGGATCAGGGCTCCTTCGGCCCGCGGAATCGACAGGTCCGACGGGGCGACGAACCGGGCTCCGGAGATGTGCTCGGCCTCGAATTCGGCCTTCACCCCGACGTGCAAGAGGACGAGGTTCGGGTCCCCCTGGTGCGCCAGGAGCCAGGCGGGCGTGACGAGCATTTCGGCCGCGGGTGCGGCGGACGCCGACGCCAGGAGGAGAAGGCTGGCGAGTACGGGTCTCATGATGTCCCCCCGCGCGCATTCTCGCCGTTTTGTCTCCGGGAGCAAACCGGGTGACTTCCGGACGCCGGAGTTCCCGCTCCCCTGAGATACTTCTCCCGACAGATCACCGCCACCGCTTCGAGAGGCTGCCATGACGGACATCGAGAAGCGCAACCTGATCGCCCAGTGGGCCTTCGACACGCGGCCGGTGCTGCTCCGTTTTCACCTCTGGCTGGAGGACGTGGAGGTGGAGCGGTCGCAGGCCCAGCCGGTCTCCCAGTTCTCGTTCGCGCCGCGCGGCATCGCGCGGTGCCTGGCGATGACCTCCGCCGCCACGGCGCTGGGAACGCGCCTGTTCGGCGGCTACGGCGAGGGGGCGGGCAAGGACAAGGCCACCTACAACCAGGTGAAGAAGGGGGCGGACGCCATCAGCGCCTACGTGATGAGCGAGGGGCTCTGGCACCTGACGCGGACCCTGCCCGAGAACCACGCCATCATGGTCTCCCTCGGCGAGGGGCTGATGCCGAAGGCGGGGGAGAGCCCCGAGATGGGCGCGAACCCTCTCCTCGGCTTCGGCCGCGTCTACGCCCGTCCGGAAGTGGCCCGGATGGTGGACCGCCGGGTGCGGCGTCTGCTGAACGAGCCCGGACACACCTTCGAGCACTTCTACGGCTGGCTGCAGAAGCGGGGGATCACGCTCTGGGGCGCCGCGGTCGACACGCTGGAGAACACGTCGCGCTTCGCCGAGGGGAAGGCGACGGGACCGATGGCGGTCTTCCACCTGTTCGACTCGCCGCTCATCCTCTCGCGCCCGTACGAGTCGTACATGGGCTGCCTGTCGGTGCCGCGGCGCGTGGCCGAGGCGGCCGACCGCCTCTCGCTGCTGCTCGACTACCGGACCCCGCGCGCGCAGGTCGTCGAGGCGATCGAGGCGGCCTACCCGGGGGTTGCGCGCGAGAACGTCCACGTCTGGACGCTGCGGGGGAAGAGCCGCCTGGCCAGGCTGGGGAAGCTCTGGGAGGAGTGGACGGCGCTGGGGGTGCACCTGGTCGACGACGGGTGGAAGGCGCCGTCGGGCCTCCCGGTCTTCACCGACTCGGGGACGTACGCCCCCACGTTCCTCGTCGGAAGCTGGAAGGACGCCTCGGGGGCGACTCACGTCTTCCTGTGCGACGGCTACGCCGCCACGGCCGAGGCGATGCAGGCGTCCAGCCTTTCCGAAGTGCTGGACGTGGACTGCTCGATGGCCCTGTTTTCCCCCAGCTTCGAGCAGGCTTGCCACGTGGAAGGGAAGCTGATGCAGCTGGACCCCGCCGCGGGCGACTTCGGGCGGAAGCTGGCGGAGTTGCTGGGCGGGCGGGAGGTGGACGCGGGGAAGGTGCGGTCGTACGGGGAGGCGATCCGCGAGGCCGCGGCCTCGAACGTCCCGCTGGGCCGGCCGGCGCTCCGGCCCGACGACTTCCTCCCCGGAAAGCACTGGCACGTGCTGGCCTCGACCGGCTACATCTGCGACGACCCGTACACGGGAACGTGCGGCGTGACGCGGCTCGCCGACGGGGTCTACCGCGTGACGACGCGGCTGGCGACTCACAAGGCCGCGAGCCGCATCACGTTCACCTTCCGGTTGATGGAGCCGCTCGACGTGGCGCGCCACGTCTTCAGCCCGCTCCTCGTCCGGTTCATGTCGGGGGTGGACTACACGACGCGCCCCGTGAAGGTCTCGGACTCGGGACGGATCCGGAACGAGCTGCAGACGATGCTCTCCCAGGCCCTCGAGCACGATGGCGACACCGTGCGGGTCCACTTCGACCGCCTCGACGACAGGGTCGTCCCGCGTGAGAAGCAGGAGACCATCCGGAACGTCCTGACGTGGTACCGCGCGAACCACCCGGTCTGGTTCGACTGGCTCGAGATCGCCTGAAGAAGGAAGTCAGCCGCCCGGCGTGGCTTTTCGCCGTCCGCTTCCCGGCGTCGGTCCCGGGCGTCGCCGCCTTCTTGCGGGCCGTCGAGCGGCCGAGCGCGCGGGCGGGGGGCCGCCCGCCTGCGACAGGGCCTTCTTCGCCGTCTCGATCTGGGCGGCCAACTCGCCGGCGAGGCGTGCCGTGGAGGCGCCGGGGGCGGCCTTCTGGAGCCTCATGGCCAGGGCGTGCGCCTTGTCGAGGGCGTCGCCGGCATTCGCGAACTTGACGAGAAGGTCGCGCGAGAGCCGGCTCGCGCGCTGGCTCTGGGGCTGGCGGGACGACGGGGCCTTCGTCATGGTCCCCTCCTCTTGTGAAGCGTGCGTGGCGTATCGTACCGGGGCTGGCGGGCGGGGCCGCCGATTCCGTAGACTCCGCCCCGTGCGAAAAGGAGAACCGACAGCATGAGATCACGTCTGACCGCCGCGCTCGGCCTGGCGCTGCTCGTTTCGTTCCCCCTCCTGGCGCAGACACCCGCGCCGCCGAAGCCGACGCTCAAGGACCTGGGCTTCCTCGCGGGACACTGGGTGGACTCTTCGGAGCGCCACCTTTCCGAGGAGGTCTGGTCGCAGTCGTCGGGCGACTCGATGGTGGGAATGTGGCGCTACATGTCGGAGGGGAAGACGAAGGTCATCGAGCTGCTCTCGATCCGGGACGAAGCGGGCGGGCCGGTGCTCCGGATCCGGCACTTCGACGCGGACCTCGTGGCGAGGGAGGACAAGGGGGCGCCCGTCGCCCTGCCGCTCGTGGAGCGAAGCGAGCGCTACGCGCGCTTCTCGGGGCCGGCCGCCGGCGGGAAGGGCGCGGTGACGGTCAGCTACCAGCGGGACCGGGACGGCCTGAAGGCGACGGTGACGAAGGACGGGTCGAGCGAGGAGTTCCGGTTCCGGCAGTCGAGAGATGAAGGGCCGGGCTCGCCGCGGAGGTGGCACGGAGGAGGGGGACGGCCCGCCCCGAAAAGCGAAGCGCCCCCGTCCACAGGATCCGGGGGCGCGTGAGGCCGGAGCGTTCCGGCCGGTTCCGGCGAGGCGTCAGCCCTTCGCGGGAGCCTTGACCTTCGTCCAGTCGATCTTCCCGTCCTTGCCCTTGGCGGTCTGGACGGTCTTTCCGAAGTCGTTCAGCTCGTGGGCGTCCTTCTTCGGCATCTTGTCCTTGTGGCACGTCGTGCAGTTGGCGTTCGCGTCCTTCGCCTTGTACTCCTTGAGGATGTCCATGGTGGCGAGGGCGGAGCTGCCGAGTGCGATGCTCGTGAGGGTGACGACGACGGCGGCGGTGGTCTTCTTCATCTCTCTCCTCCGTTTGATTCGGTGATCCGTGAATCGGATCCCCGTGAGTTGAATCAAGTCCGGTGCCAGCGGCGGATGGCGCCGAATGATCCCACCGAACGGCCCCGGAGGAGGAAAAATACTTTCCGGGCCCCTCCGGCCATCCGCCCCGGGTCACGTCGATGCACGAAATGGTGCAGTGAAAAGGGGACGGTCCCGCGGCTCGCACCGGCCGGTTGCCGAACCCGGGAGATAAGTATTAAATACATATATGAAGCGCAAGCTGGTCCAGGCCGGCGGTTCGCTCGCGGTGACGCTCCCGGCTGACGTCGTCCACGCGTTCGCCCTGAAGAAGGGGCAGGAAGTGGACGTGGCGGTGCACCCCGTGAGCGGCGCCGTCATCGTCCGCGCGGGGACCGCGCAGTACGAGGACGGCGAGGTCACGCCGCGGTTCCGCCGGCGCGTCGCCTCTCTCCTGAAGAAGCGGGCCGCGGCCTACCGGGCCCTCGCGAAGTGATCGTCACCCTCTCGGCGGCGCAAGTGACGGCGCTGCACGGGGAGCTGCTGAAGAATTTCGGCGGCCGGGGCGGCCTGCGCGACCGGGCGGCCCTCGAGGCGGCGGTCGCGCGCCCCGGCATGACGTTCGGCGGCGAGGACCTGTATCCCGACCTCGCGACGAAAGCCGCGGCTCTGATGCACTCGCTGGTCGTGAACCACCCGTTCGTCGACGGGAACAAGCGGGTCGGGGCGGCGGCGGCGGAGTTCGTCGTGGAGGTGAACGGCCACCGCCTTCGCGTCTCGGACGCGCAGCTCGAGGAGGTCACCGTCTCGGTGGCGCGCGGCGAGGTGACGGCCGAGGCGCTGGCCATCTGGTTCCGGCAGCGGTTGGAGCCGCTTTCGGGGTGAGCGGAGCGGCCTGCTACGGGCCGAGGCGCGAGCCGGGTCGGAGGCTCACCGCGCGCCTTCCACGACGAAGAGCTGTGACGTCGTTCTCTCGTAGCTGTACGCGTAGGACCTGGTGTCGTCCGTCAGCGCGGCCCCCGGGCTGGAGAGGACGCCGGTCCTGTCGGCCGGGGCGACCTCCCGTACCAGGACGCGTCGGCCGGAGGCGACGTCCAGCCGCTCGATCCGGAACGGCATGCTGGCCGGGCGAAGAACGTGGACGGAATGCCCGTCCGCGCTCCATCGGATGACAAGGTCGTCCGGGGTCAGCCCGGGTACGGTCCGAGGCGTTCCGCCCGCGACCCCCTGGAGGAACCAGGCCCCACCCGGTTTGGAGTAGAGGAATTGCGAACCGTCCGGAGAAACCGAGCCGTTGGTCGTTGCTTCGGGCGTGACCGCCCGCGGCAGGCCACCCGCGATCTCCTGCGCATAACACCGCGAGGCCTTGCCGGGCTCGCTGCCACAAACCAGGACGCTCTTTCCGTCCGGGAACCAGCTGGCCGTCTGGAAGGCCTCCAGGGCGGCTCGAGGGAGGCGCTTCGCCTCTCCAGGGCCGGTCGGGTAGATGACGAGCTGCGGCGGCGAGTAGATGATGGCGAGAGCCCACTTCCCGTCCGGCGAGAGGCCGAAGGCCCGACCCTCTCCGAGGCGCAGGACGGGACCCCCATCGGTTTTCCGAAGGCAGACCTCGTAGTTCGGGCCGGCGGCAGCGGACTCGTCGTCGAAAAGCAGCAGGCGCCCATCCGCCGAGAGGTACGCGTCCACGGAGGCATCGAGCCATGAGAGATCGCGCTCGGCGCTTGCGCCGGGGGCCAGGACGGAGATCTCGTAGCGACTGTCGTCACGAGTCACGAGCCAGCGCCCGGTGCGGGAGACGTCGTGCATCGTCAGCCCCCCGGCGCTGTTCAGGGCCACCCGCCGGTGCCCGGCGAGATCGACGCCATAGAGGGTCTGAGCGCTCCCGGCCGTGCTCGCGGTGAAGAGGACTTCGTCACCCGTCCGGGACCAGGAAAGGCCCTCTTCCCCCCAGTAGTCGCCCGAAAGGAAGGTACGCCGTCCCGTCCGGTCCACGACGATGACCGAGCCGCGGTCGTCCCACTGCACGGGGTGCTCCAGGAGGGCGATCCGGTCGCCTCGGGGAGAGACACGAAGGTCGCTCAGGTAGCCGGCGCTCTCATAGAGGACCTTGCCGATCGGGAACTCCAGCCGGTCCTTCCCTTCGACCGCACGGAGGATGGCCAGCTCGGAGCCGTCCGGCGACCAGTCGGCCTGACGGACTTCCTCGAGGATCTCTCGCGGGGCCGCGCCCCCGAGCGAGACCCGCGCGAGCGTGCCGGTGAACAGACGGTGGGCGATGAAGCGGGCGTTGATCAGGACGGCCAGCTCTCCCCGGGAGGAAATCGACAGGAGGTGCGTGCGCGGAAGGCCGAGGCGGCGGGGCTCGGGATACTCGGGACGGATCTCGAACAGCTCCGGGACATTGCCCTCGAGCGCCGCGCTGTAGACGATCGTGTCGGCGTCCGGCGCGAAGGCCGCCTGGAAGATCGCCTGAGGGCGGAAGCTCATCTGTCGGAACGCAATTCCAGCCGTCGAACGGCGCTCCGCCTTCTGTCCCATTCGGTACAACGCCTGACCCGCGACCCCCAGGATGCCCGTGACGGCCATGACGGCCACGACGGTGAGCCGACGCGGCCTCCTGCCCGTGACGGAGACCGACGGCCCGCTCGCGATGGCGGATCCGGAGAGAGCCTGAAGGGCGAACGCGATGTCCCGCGCCGACTGGAACCGCTCGCCCGGCTTCTTCTCCAGACAGTGCTGCACGATGCGGGTGAGCGCGGGCGACGGCCCGGAGCCGCTGGCCGCGATCTCCGGCGGCTCCTCCTTGAGGATCGCCGTCATGCTCTCCGCTGCCGTCTCGCGGGCGAACGCCTGGCGCCCCGTCAGCATCTCGTACAGCACGACACCGAACGAGAAGATGTCCGACCGGTGATCCGCCGTTTCGCCCCGAACCTGCTCCGGGGACATGTACCTGACGGTTCCCATCACCATGCCGGGCTGGGTCTGCTTCTCGAACGTCAGCAGGCCCGAGCCCGACCCCGTGGCCGGGTCCGTTCTCTTCGCGAGGCCGAAGTCGAGGAGCTTCACCCGTCCCTCGCGCGTCACGAAGACGTTCTCCGGCTTCAGGTCGCGGTGGACGATCCCTTTCTCGTGGGCTGCGGCGAGCCCATCGGCGATCTGGACGGCCAGATCGACGGCCTTGCGGGCGGGAAGCGCACCCTGATCGAGACGCGCTCGCAGCGTCTCGCCTTCGAGAAGCTCCATGACGGCGAACGCGGTTTCACCCTGCCGCCCGAAATCGTGGATGGCGAGGATGTTCGGGTGGGAGAGCTGGGCGACCGCGCGCGCTTCGCGCTCGAGGCGGGAGAGCGCCTCGGGATCGCCCGCCAGATCGGCAGGGAGGACCTTGACGGCCACGTCGCGGCCGAGCTTGGTGTCGCGGGCGCGGTAGACCTCGCCCATCCCGCCCGCACCAAGCGGGCTCTGAATCTCATAGGGGCCGAGACGCACACCGGGATTCAAGTGGGTACACGATAGCTTGCTTCAGGACCCCGGGGTGTGCGGGGGGCGTCTGGCCGGCGTCCCGTCCCCTACGGCCTGTTCTGCGCCTCGAAGCTGGAGGCGAGCACTTTGCCGTCGCCCGCGTCGACGAAGACCTCCTGGACGCCCCCCTTGTCGGGGAGCCGGAGGTCGAAGGTCCAGACGAGGCAGCCCTCGTCGACCTCCACGTCCGAGGAGATGACGGATGAAATGCGCAGGGGGGCCACGGAGGCGATGGC
>DATIWM010000019.1:0-2231 GCA_035519355.1 Thermoanaerobaculia bacterium
TGATGAACCACGAGCGGATCCAGACGACGCTGCCCAAGGCCAAGGAGCTCCGGCCGCTCGCCGAGCGGCTGATCACCGTGGCCAAGAAGGACGGCGTCGCCGCGCGGCGCCGCGTCGCCCGCTGGATTCCGGACCGGACGACCGTCAAGAAGGTCTTCGAGAAGATCGCGCCGCGCTTCGTCGATCGCCCGGGCGGCTACACCCGCATCCTGCGGCTCGGCGCGCGGCGGGGGGACGCGGCGGAGGCCGCGATCCTCGAATTCGTCGACTTCAAGTTCGAGGCGAAGGAGTCCGGTCCGAAGAAGGAGTCTCTGGCCGACCGGGCGCGCCGCGCCTCGGGCGGCCGCGTCGAGACCGTCCGCAAGGAGAAGCCGGAAGGCGGCGAGGGCGAGGAGGCGGCCCGGGAGGCCGCGCCGAAGCCGTCCCGAAAGGCCTCCGGCGGCAAGGAACGCACGAAGCCGGCCACCAAGGCGGCGCCCAAGAAGGGTCCGTCGCGGACCGGTCCGTCCAAGCGCGGCGCGTGACCCTCTCTCCTCCATGCTCCTTCCGACCCCGGGCGCGAGCCCGGGGTTCGTTTTTCTGCCCGTCCGCGATCGTCCGGTGAGCCTGCCGGCCGCGCTTCCCGTCCGCCGGGCCCGGTTCCTCGCCGTCGCCTGGGGGCTCCTTCTCCTCGGGCTGACCTCGTGGCCCTCGCCGCCCGAGGTGCCGGTCGTCTCCTCGATCCCGAACTTCGACAAGCTGGTGCACGCCGTCCTCTACGGCGTCGAGGGATTTCTTCTCTACTTCGCGATCGGCTGGAAACGCGACGGAGAGGAGCCGGGACCGCCACGGGTCTCGTGGCGCCGGGCCCTGGTCGTCGGCGCCGTCATGGCGGCCTGGGGCGCTCTCGACGAGATTCACCAGTTGTGGATTCCGGGCCGGTCGTGCGAGCTCGCCGATGCCGTGACGGACGCCGCGGCGGGCTTCCTGGGAGGCGCCGTGGCGTCGCGGGTCTCCGCGGGGCGCGGGCGGGAGACCTGACGCCGGATCAGGGACGGGGGGAGGCGGGCTCCTCGACCGTCGTGTAGCGACCCACCGGGGGGTTCGGGACGACCTGCACGGCACCCGAGGGCCACGTGATGGTCAGCCTCCGCACGGACTTCTCCTCGCCGAGGCCGAAGAGGATTCTCGGGTCGGACGACGAGAGGTAGCTCGAGCCGGCCTCCACGATGCGCGTGAGCTTTCGTCCCGAGGCCGTCTCGGCGACGAGGCGGGCGCCGATCCCCTCCCGGTTGGACTTCCGGCCGACGAGCTGGATGCCGAGCCAGTTGCCGTGGGCGCCGTCGTTGCGGAGGAGGCGCAGAGGGCCCCCGGAGCTCGACACCGCGACGTCGGGGTCGCCGTCGTTGTCGTAGTCGGCGACGGCGGATCCCCGGCCGACGAGCTCCCGGTCGAACCCGGGTCCGCAGCCGCCTTCCCGGAAGTGGCCCCTGCCGTCGTTCCAGAGGAGCTGGAGCTTCTGCTCGGCCTTCGCACCCTGACGCCGCGGCTTGTCGTAGATGTGGCCGTTCGAGACGAACGCATCGAGGTCCCCGTCGTCGTCCACGTCGACGAGATTCAGGCCGAACTTGACGTACCTCAGCGTCGGAGGGCCGAAGCCCGAGGACACCGAGAGATCCTCGAAGAGTCCGGCGCCGAGGTTGCGGTAGAACTCGTTCGTTTCGCCCTCGAAATTGGCGACGACGATGTCCGGCACCCCGTCCCCGTCGACGTCCCCCGCGTCGACGCCCATGCCTCCCTGTGGCTGGCCCTCGAGCCCGAAGCCGGTCCCCGAGCTGACCGAGATGTCCTCGAACCGGCCGTTGCCGAGATTCCGGAAGAGGTGGTTCATGACCTGGTCGTTCGCCACGTAGATGTCGGGCCGGCCGTCGAGGTCGACGTCGACGAAGAGGACCCCGAGGGCCTTGCCGAGCGCCTGCCCGAGCCCGGCCTCGCGCGTGACATCCGTGAACGTGCCGTTGCCGTTGTTGCGGTACAGCGCGCTGAGCGTGCCCTCGTACATGATCGGCGGACAGTAGTCCCGCACGCCGGTGGCGGCATCGCCGCAGAAGAGGTCCTTGTCGCGGGAGTCGTCCGCGTACTGCCCGATGAAGACGTCGAGGTTGCCGTCGCCGTCGTAGTCGCCCCAGGCCGCGCTCGTTCCCCACGGCGGGTTCCGGATGCCCGACTTCGCCGTCACGTCGGTGAAGGTC
>DATIWM010000020.1:0-7898 GCA_035519355.1 Thermoanaerobaculia bacterium
GGGGGCAAGCCGGTGGCGGCGTCGGCCGCCACGCGGCACGGCGCCCGAGCCGGGTTCGAGATCGAGGGGGCCGTCCTGGGGCTGTCGCCGGGCGCCGCCGGGGTCGTGGCCGTCGTCGAAGGCGACTTCCTCAAGCTGGAAGTCTCCCAGGGAGGAACGGTGAGCGTCCGCCGCGGCGAGCGCGAGCGGCGGGCCGTCGGACGGCCGGAGCGGGGCGCCGAGTCCGCGGGCTCCGGGGCCGAGGACGAGCCGGACTCCGACGTCCGGCCGCTGCCTTCGCGGTTCGCGGCGCCGCTGCTCGCGCCGAAGGCCGTCTTCGTGAAGAACGCGACGGTCTGGACCGCGGGGCCGCAGGGAAACCTGGAGAACGCGAACCTTCTCGTCGTCGACGGGAAGGTGGCGGCCGTCGGCGCCGATGCGGCCGTGCCGCCGGCCCTCCTGGCCTCGGTCGTCGAGATCGACGCGGCGGGAAAGGCCGTCACGCCGGGCCTGATCGATGCCCACAGCCATACCGCCATCGACGGGTCGGTCAACGAAGCGACACACAACGTCTCGGCGGAAGTCCGGATCGTCGACGTCGTCGATCCTCTCGACGTGGCGATCTACCGCGAGCTGGCGGGCGGCCTCACCGCGGCCAACGTCCTCCATGGTTCGGCCAACGCCATCGGCGGCCAGAACGCCGTCCTCAAGATGCGCTTCGGCGAAGGGCCCGACGGGATCCTCCTCGCGGGGGCGCCGGCGGGGATCAAGTTCGCCCTCGGCGAAAACCCCAAGCAGTCCAACTGGCCGAGCCCGCGCCCGCGCTATCCACAGACGCGGATGGGGGTCTCCGCGCTGATCCGCGAGCGATTCCTCGCGGCGCGGGACTACCGACGGAAGCAGAAGGAGGCGGACGCGGCGAAGAAGCGGGGCGAGACCGTGATGCCCGTCCGGACCGACGACCAGCTCGAGGCGATCGCGGAGGTCCTCGAGGGGAAGCGGGCCATTCACGCCCACGCCTACGTGAAGCAGGAGATCCTCGACCTGATCCGGGTCTGCGAGGAATTCGGGATACGAGTCGGAACGTTTCAGCACGTCCTTGAGGGCTACAAGGTGGCCGACGAGATCGCCGCGCACGGGGCGGGCGCCTCGTCGTTCAGCGACTGGTGGGCCTACAAGTTCGAGGTCTACGACGCCATTCCGTACAGCCCGGCCCTGATGCACGAGCGGGGCGTCCTCGTCACCCTGAACTCCGACTCCGACGAGCTGGCGCGCCGGCTGAACCTCGAAGCCGCCAAGGCCGTGAAGTACGGAGGCGTCCCGCGCGAGGAGGCGTTCAAGTTCGTCTCGGCGAACGCTGCCAAGCAGCTCGGCGTCGAGAAGAGGATCGGCTCGCTGGAAGCGGGGAAGGACGCGGACTTCGTCCTCTGGTCGGGAGACCCGCTCGACACGAGGACGGTCTGTCTCCAGACCTGGATCGACGGGAAGAAGTACTTCGACCGCGAGGCCGACCAGAAGCTCCGGCCGATGCTCGCCGCGGAAAAGAGCGACCTCGCGGCGAAAGCGCGGGCGGCCGCCTCCCGGGGCGGGGAGAGGGCCGGCAGCGCGCCGTCGTCCCGGCCCCCGGAGGAGACCCATGCCTGCGACGACCTTGAAGACCGCGGAAACGGGGAGGTGATCCGGTGAGCGGATCTTCTCTTCTCGCCGCCGTCCTCGTCCTGAAGGGTGCGACGGTCCACACGGCCGAGGGGCCCGCCGTTCCAAACGGCGTCGTCGTCATCGAGAACGGAAAGATCTCCGCCGTCGGCGGCCCCGGAACGCCGGTCCCGGAGAATGCCGAGGTGGTGGACCTAGCCGGCCGGCACGTCGCCCCGGCCTTCTTCACCCCGGCCTCGAACATCGGCCTCTCCGAGATCGAGGCCGTCCGGGCCACGAACGACGTGACGGAGATCGCGGAGATCAACCCGGAGGCGCGGCCCGAGGTCGCCGCGAACCTCGACTCGGAGGCGCTCCCCGTCACCCGCTCGAACGGCGTCCTCTTCGCGGCCCTCGTCCCGCGCGGATCGGTCCTTCCGGGTTCGGCCGCCGTTCTGACCCTCGAGGGATGGACGCGCGACGACGCCTGCCTGAAGTGCCCTGCGGCCCTCGTCCTCGAGTGGCCGGAGATGATGATCGACCGCCGGCCCGACGCCCGCCCGTCGGCGAAAGCGCAGGAAAGGAAACGCGACGACGCGCTGCGGACCATTCGCGAGGCGTTCCGCAGCGCGGCCGCGTGGAGGAAGGCGAAGGCCGCGGCCGGGCAGCCCGGCGTCCCCGCGCACGACGACGCCCTGCCGATGGCGGCTCTCGTTCCGGCCCTCGACGGGAAGGTCCCTCTTCTGATCCGCGCCGACAAGAAGTCCCAGATGGAGGCCGCCCTTCGCTTCGTGGAGGAGGAGCTCCGGAACGAGAAGGTCCGCGTCGTCTTTCTCGGCGGGCACGACGCGCCGACGCTCGCCGCCAGGCTCGTTGAGCGGAAGATCCCCGTCATCGTGGACGGGACGCTCCGGCTTCCGCTCCGGACGGACGAGGCTTACGACGCCCCGTACGCCCTGCCCGGCGAGCTGGCGAGAGCGGGGGTCCTCGTCGCCGTCACGGACGGCTCGCGGAGCGCGGCGCAGGTGAGGGACCTGCCGAATCACGCGGCGATTGCCGCGGCCTATGGCCTCGACCCGCTGGAAGCTCTTCGCGCCGTGACCCTGAACCCCGCCCGGATCTACGGTCTCGACGACCGGATCGGCTCGATCGCGCCCGGGAAGGACGCCTCTCTGTCCGTCTGGACGGGGGACCCGCTCCAGATCACGTCCGTTCTCGTCGGCCTCTATCGGAACGGGGAGTCGCTCGACCTCGCGGACCGGCACAAGCGGCTCTGGGAACGCTACCGGAACCGGCCGAAGCCGGCTACGGCGGCGGCGCCGCCCGCAGCGCCTCGATCTCCCGGAGGAGAGCCGCCACCAACGCCTCGGTGACGGCCTTTCCCTTCTCGCGCGTGGCGAGGGTCGGATCGCCGAAGACGCCGCTCGGCGAGTAGTGGCCCGGCGCGCCCGGGTCGCGCGAGAGCGGCCCCGATCCGGGGCGGTCGTCCCGGACGGCCTTCCTCATGTCGGCGGCTCCAGGCTCCATGTAGAGGATCATCGAGGTCTCGATCTCGTCGGCGTGCGTGCCCCTCTCCTGCTTCGCCACGGCCTTCTCGACGGGCCCGAGCACGGAGAGGAGGTCGGTGTAGCGGAGGAGGAGCCCGTCCCCCCGCAGCTCCTCCGCCGCGGCGGCGAGAGGCCGGTTCGTCGAGACCCCGGTGTTCAGGACGTAGAACCGCCGCGGGCCGAAGCGCGAAAGACTTCGGACGACGTCGACGATGAAGTCGCGCGCCGTCTCGAAACGGAGGCTCGTGGAACCCGGGTAGTCGACGAAGGCAGGGTAGAAGCTGTACGTGACCGTCGGCGCGACGACCACGTCGGCCGCCTCGACGACGCGCCGCTTGAGGTACTCGGCGAGAATCAGGTCGTTCTTCAGGAGGAGGTGGGGCCCGTGCTCCTTCGCCGCGGCTCCCAGCGGGATCACGACCACGGTCTCCGGGCGGAGGCGCTTCTCGGCCTCGAGCCAGGTCAGTTCCTCGAGCACGACGCCGCACGGCGCGGGCCGGACGGGACCGGCCGGGCGCGCGAGCTGGGCGGGGGCGATCCCGGCGACCAGCGCCAGCGCAGCGGCCGCCGCCGATCGGCGGATCATCGGCCGAGCTTAGCAGCTACACTTCGCCGGTGACCGTACTCGAGAGGGTGCGGGGGGCCGTGAGCGGCGCCGTCCGCGTCGTCCGGAAGAATCCGCACCCGTTCCTGTTCTTTGCGGCGGCGACGCTGGTGCTCTTCGTGGTCTCCGGTGCGATCGTCGTCTTCTACTTCGACGGGGTCGTCTCGAAGACGATGGACGGGCACCGGTGGACGCTCCCGGCGCGGATCTTCTCCGACGTCTGGCTGGTCCGCCCGGGCGACGCCGTCGGGCCGGACGACGTCATTCGCCGGATCGGGCGCCTCCGGTACACCGAGGCCGGAAAGGCGGAGGTGGCGCCGGGGGAGTTCCACCTCGCGAAAGGGCGCCTCGTCGTCGGCCTCCGCGAGCGCGACTCGGCCGAGGGGCGGTTCCCGGGGAGCACCGTCTCGATCGAGTTCTCGGGCCGCCGCGTGGCGGCGGTCAAGAGCGTACCGGTGGGGGCGCCGCTGCCGTGGGCGGTATTCGAGCCGGAGGTCGTCGGGTCGGTCTACGACGAGAAGATGCAGGACCGGACGCTCGTGAGGCTCGCCGAGGTCCCGCCGCTCGTCGTGGACGCCATCCTGGCGACGGAAGACCGCGATTTCTATTCGCACTCGGGCCTCTCGTTCCGCCGCCTCGCAGGCGCCGTCGTCCAGAGCGTGACCCGGGGCCGCTCCGTGCGCGGCACCTCGACGCTGACGCAGCAGCTCGTGAAGAACATGTTCCTGACGCCGGAGCGGACGTTCCGGCGGAAGGCCGTCGAGGCGCTGATGGCCGTGATCGTCGAGACGAAGTACTCGAAGAACGAGATCCTCGAGGCCTACCTCAACGAGATCTACCTCGGGCAGAAGGGGTCGGTCTCCGTGACGGGGGTCGAGGAGGCGGCGCGCTTCTACTTCGGAAGATCGGTGTCGCAGCTCGATCTGCCGGAGGCGGCGCTCCTCGCGGGGCTCATCTCCTCCCCCGGGCGCTACTCGCCCTTCCGCCACCCCGAGCGGGCGCTCGAGCGGCGCGCCGTGGTCCTCAAGGGAATGCTCGAGCAGGAGAAGATCGACAAGGCGGCTTACGAGAAGGCGCTGGAGGCGCCGCTGACGCGCGTGAAAGGGCCGGCCACGGGCATCGTGGCGCCGCATTTCGTCGATTTCCTGATGCGGCAGGTGAAGGCCGAGGAGCCGGAGACGCGCGAAGACGGTCTGGCGATCTACACGACGCTCGACCCGGAGATGCAGGCGGCCGCCCAGGCGGCCCTGCGCGCGGGCCTCGAGGATCTCGAGAAGAAGTACCGGCGCCTCAGGTCCACCGACGAGGAGGAAGCCCTCCAAGGCGCCCTCATCGTGCTCGAACCGGCGACGGGAGCGATCCGGGCGCTCGTGGGCGGCCGCGACTACCAGGTGTCCCAGTTCAACCGGGTCGTCCAGGCGAAGCGCCAGCCCGGCTCGCTCTTCAAGCCGTTCGTCTACCTCACGGCCTTCACGCGCCGGGACATCCCGAAGCCCGTGACGGCGGCCACCATCCTCGACGACTCGTCGATCGCGGTTCTCTGGGGGGCCGGCGAGGACGAGGCCTGGATGCCCCGCAACTACGACGGCGAGTATCGCGGGCCGATGACGGTGCGCCACGCGCTCGAGCAGTCGATCAACATCCCGACGGTCCGCGTCGCCCTCACCGAGGTGGGGCCGAAGCAGTCTCTCCTCTGGGACATCGTCCAGACGGCGCAGCGGGCCGGCATCACGTCGCCCCTGAAGCCCTATCCGTCGCTCGCGCTCGGCTCCTTCGAGACGAGCCCGCTCGAGATCGCGGCGGCCTACGCCACCTTCGCCAACGGCGGGTTCCGCGTTTCGCCCGGAGCCCTCCTCGGGTTCGTCGGCCCGTCGGGGCGGCGGGTGACGAGCCGGAACGAGAAGCTGGAGCGGGCCGCCGACCCCGACGCCCTCGCCGTCCTCGTTTCCATCCTGCAGGGAGGTGTCGACCGGGGGACCGGTGCCTCGGCCCGCCGGCTCGGCGCGCAGGGGATCTTCGCCGGGAAGACCGGGACGACGAACGACGGGCGGGACGCCTGGTTCATCGGTTTTTCGCCGCGGCTCCTCGTGGCCGTCTGGGTCGGCTTCGACGACAACCGGGGGCTCGGCCTCTCGGGCTCGATGGCCGCCGTCCCGATCTTCGCCGACTTCGCGCGGCGACTTCCGTCGCACTACTTCGAAGAGCCCTTCCCGATGGCGCCGGGCGTCGTGACCGAGAGGATCGACCCGACGACCGGGATGCTCTGGACGGAGGCGTGCCCGGAATCGTGGAACGAGGTCTTCGTCGCGGGGACCGAGCCGAAGGAGCGGTGCACGGCCCACGGCGGCAGTCCGATCCCGCCGCTGGCCGACGTGCAGCCCGGACCGGGAGTCGGGCACTGAGCGCGTCCGCTGACGCCCGGACGGAGCTCTCGATCGAGATTCCGGTCCGGCGCTTCGACCTCGACCTCACGGTCCGGAGTCACGGCTGGTACGACCTGCCGCCCTTCGACTGGGATGCCGAAGCAGGCCGCCTGCAGTTCGTCTTCTTAGAGGAGGAAAGACCCGTCGCTGTCGAACTGGTGAAGCGGGGAGGAACGCTTCTCGCACGGGCGAGCGGCGGCGGAGCCGACCGGGTGCAATCGGTCGTTTTCCGGGTCCTCGATCTTTCCTCCGATCTCTCTTCCTTCCACGCCCTCTGCCGGGCGAAGGAGGCCGAGGGGTTCGGGTGGATCGCCCGGCGCGGGGCCGGGCGGGTCCTGCGGGCGCCGACGCCCTTCGAGGACGCGGTGAAGGTCCTGCTGACGACGAACTGTTCCTGGGGGCTGACGCGGGCGATGGTCGGGAACCTCGTCCAGGCTTTCGGTCGGGGCGGGGCGTTTCCCGACGCGCCGTTCCTCGCGGGCTACTCCGAGAAGAGCCTCCGCGAGGAGATCCGCTGCGGGTACCGTGCCCGCTACCTGCTTGCGTTCGCCGGCCGGGTCGCGTCACAGCGGCTCGACGTCGCCCGCTGGGAGGATGCCGCACGGGCGGACGAGGACGTCGAGCGGGAGATCGCCGCACAGCCGGGCTTCGGTCCGTACGCCGTGCAGACCCTTCTGCGCCTTCTCGGCCGTCACGCGAAGCTCGGCCTCGATTCGTGGTCGCGGAAGAAGGTGTCCGAGCTCCGCTTCCGCTCGCGGCGCGTGCCCGACCGGCGCGTGGAGCGGCTCTACGGCCCGTTCGGGCCCTGGGCCGGCCTTGCCTTCTGGCTCGACGTGACGCGGGACTGGCACGAGAAGACGGAGCGCCTCTGGCCGTAGCCGATAATCGGCCCGTGAAGCGCGTCGTCGTCGTGGGCGCGACGGACGGTCTCGGAAAGGCCCTCGCCGCCGAATACGCCTCGCGCGGGGCGTGGGTCTGTCTCGTCGGTCGCGGTGCGGAGAAGCTCGAGACGGTCCGGGCGGAGATGGCCGCACGGTTCCCCGACGCCACGGTTGCCGCCGTCCTCTGCGATCTTCGCGAGACGAACCGGATCGCTCCCGCCTTCCAGGAGGCGATCGCCGCGATCGGCCACTGCGACCTCTTCATCTACAACGCCGGCGTCATGTATCACGGGGACGGCCTGACGGCCGAAACGGCGAAAGACCGCGAGACGATGGAGGTGAACGCCGTGGCCGCCGTCGAGATGCTGGGCCTGGCGGCGAACTACTTCCGGGAGGCGCGCCGGGGGCAGATCGCCGGAATCTCCTCCATCGCCGGGGACCGCGGGCGGAAAGGAAACCCGGCCTACAACGCCTCGAAGGCCGCGCTCACGACCTACCTCGAAGGGCTCCGGAGCCGGCTCCATCCGTTCGGCGTGACCGTTTCGACCGTGAAGCCGGGCTTCCTCGGCACGAAGCTGACTGCGGAAAAGAGCGGCCTTTTCTGGGTCGCGCCGCCCGAAGAGGCTGCGCGGATCATCGCGGACCGGCTCGAGCGGCGGCACGAGGTCTTCTACGTCTACCGTCGCTGGGGCCTCTTCGGCCTCGCCCTGCATCACGTCCCGCGGTTCCTCTTCAAGAGGTTCGGCCCGCCGTGAGCGCGGCCCCGCCGCCCCGCCCGGAGCGGGTGGAGGGATTCGGCCTCTACAACTTCTCGGTCTCTCCGGTCTAC
>DATIWM010000021.1:0-4607 GCA_035519355.1 Thermoanaerobaculia bacterium
TTCTCCCGAAGCTCCCCGAGCTTACGGAATCTTCGCGGCCCCGCCGCGATGCAAATGCACCACGAAGACTAACGCACTCCCCTCCTCCGGTCAGACCCCGTGGAGGTGGTGCTCGTGGTCCTCGCCGAACTGCCGCTCGCGGAGGACGCGGCGCTTCCACCCCGGAAGGGCCCCGAGGGTGTGCGGAAGGAGCCGAAGGGCGTAATAGGGCGGCAGGACCGGCAATCCGACCATGTCGCCGAAGATGACGAGGAGGAAGAGACTCTCCAGCCTGGCGTGCCTCTCGCGGGCCTCCTGGACGTGCTCGTACGCGAACATCCCGTAGAGGAACTCGCGCACCGCCCGGAAACGCCCCCCGCCCTCCGACACCCGCCCTCCTCCTTCGCCGCGCGACGCTAGCACGCCCGGCGCTCTCTGCTATCTTCCCGGGCGGACCCTTCGCCGTGACCGATGCGCTGATCGCCCTCGTCGTCCTCGTCCTCGGCTGGTTCGGGATCGGCAGCGCGCTGAACGTCCGCCGCGGGAACGCCGCGATGGCGTGGCTCCAGGGAGGGCTCAAGCTCGTCGGCGACAAGGCGACGGTCCGGTGGATCGGGACGACCGCCGTCCAGCTCGGTCTGGCCGATGCGAAGGCCCCCTTCGAGGAGGCCGTCGTGGTCGTCTTCCTCGAGCCCCGCGACCTGCCGTGGCTCTGGGCGCTCTCCCGCCGGCGGGGGCGGCGCGACACGCTGATTCTCCGGGGACGCCTCCGGCATCCGCCCGCCCTGGACCTGGAGCTCCTCGACCGCCGGAGCTGGTCGGGGCGCGACGCGCTCCGGGGGATGAAGGACGAGCGGTGGTCGGTCCGCGAGCCGGAAGGCGGCGGCCCCCTCGCGTCCTTCTACAAGTACGAGACGGCGCTCGCGAAGGGAGAGGCTCTTTCCACGCTCGCCCGGGACGCGGGTGTCGCCGTCCGGCGTCTCTCGGTCCGCCGCAGCGAGCCGCATCTCCAGCTCCACGTGGACCTCCCCGCGGCGGAGGTCTCCGCCGCGGGGTTCTTCCAGACTCTCCGCGCCCTCGGCGAGCTGGCCAGCCGGCGCTAGGCGCTTGCCGGCGCCGGCTTCGGCGCCGCCGGCTGCGCCGAGTACTTCTGATACGCCTTCAGGCCGTCCCAGCCGATCACGAGCGCCGCGACCAGGAGGAGCGCCGCGACGATGATCATCGCCCACGCCCCGGCCACCGGCAGCCCGCTCATGTTCGGGTTGGAAGCGATCGTGACGTACAGGTTCCTCGCCGTGACGACCGTGGCGAAGAGCGTCGTGAAGTACATGAAGAGCATCGGGTAGAGGGCGTAGCTGGGGTTCCTCTTCTCCGATTTCAGCCAGACGGTCACGACCAGGAGCGACAGCGCCGCCATCAGCTGGTTCGAAGCCCCGAACATCTGCCAGAGGTAGACCCAGGTTCCCGTCAGGACGAGCGCCGCCGTCAGCACCATCGAGATGATCGAGGCCACGTGCATGTTCCGGAAGATCGGAACCGTGTCGCCCAGCCATTCGGACAGCGTCACGCGCATGACCCGGAAGACGAGCTGGGTGACCGTCAGGACGATCATGACGAACGCCCCGAAACCGAGCGCCGTGCCGTAGATCTCCGGGATGGCGCCGAAGGTGCCCGCGTAGATCAGCTTGCCGACGCCCGCCGCGAACCGGCCGCCGCCACCTCCAACGCCCGGGATGGCGACCGCCGTGAGCGACAGGATGGCGAGCGAGTACTCGCCGAGCATCGAGCCGGCGCCGACCGGAAGGCCGTCGGTCTCGTACTCGAGCTGCCGGGCCGTGCCGATCGAGCCGACGAGCGCGTGCCAGCCGGAGATCGCCCCGCAGGCGATCGTCACGAAGAGCATCGGCCAGAGCGGCTGCCAGGCCTTGCCGGCCACCGGCGCCGAGAAGCCGAGGTCCTTCACCGAGGCCAGCGCAAAGCCGCCGATCGCCTTTCCGGCCGCATCGACGGCGCCCGTCAGCGGCGCGACGAACATGCCGACCGCGGAGAGGACGATCGTGATCAGCATGATCCAGAAGCCGATGTAGTTGACCGGCTGGGCGAACCGCCAGATGGGCATGTTGGCGCCGCAGTACGAGAAGACGAACAGGAAGAGCATCCAGAGGATGTAGTTCGGCATCGTCCGGACGAGTCCCGTGGCCGCGTCGTAGACGGCGGTCGTCGGCCGCTTCCCGTCGGGCCCGGGAACCGGGACCCGGGGGTCGGCGTTCGTCGGATCGACGATCGACATGAGCGGCTGCTTGCCGGTCATGTCGTCGATGCTGGCGTTCAGCGAGACGACGGCCCCGCCGACGGGGCCCTGGACCAGCGCCCCCTTCTCGTTCTTCGTCTGGCCGTACGGGCCGAGGGCCATGGCGAGGATCGTGACCGCCACGGTCACGACCGTCACGAGGATCAGGTCCATCTTCCAGCGGTACATCATCTGCCCCGCCAGGAGGCCCATCAACGCGAGCATGACGATCCCGACCGGGACGTCGGGCCGCGCCGAGAGGATGGCCGCGAGGATGCCGACGAAGGCGCCGGCGAGGAGCATCAGGTAGAAGAAGATGAAGACGAAGAGGATCTTGCGCGTCCGCGGCGCGATCAGCTTGTGGGAGATCGCCGAGAGGCTGTTGCCGTCGTTCCGGACGGCCACCATGATGGCCGAGTAGTCGCTGGCCCAGCCGACGAGCGTCACCCCGACGACGAGCCAGATGAGCGAGGGGAACCAGCCCCAGATGTTCGCGGCCGTGATCGGGCCGACGATCGGCCCCGCCGCCGCGATCGACTTGAAATGGTAGCCGTAGAGGACGTTTTTCGACGTCGGCATGAAGTCGACGCCGTCCATGTACATCTTCGCCGGCGTGGCCCTCTTGGCGTCGGACTGGATCACGCTGCGATCCACCCGCCGCGCGTAGTTGTACGCCGTGTAGATGACGATGGCCGCTATGACAACGATCCAGAGCGTGTTCATCAAGTCGCTCCTTTCGCCGGAACGGCACGCACGAGGCGTGGGTTTTTCGTGGCGAAATCATACTCCGCACCCGGATGGAAGTCCCCGATCTTCGTATGAGTCAAGAGCACCATGAACCCGCCGAAAATGGCCTTTTTCGCGGACGCTCCACGGGACCGGGACATCGGCTGGACAGCCGATCCCGCAGCAGCTGGCAGGCTCCAGCGAACGGTGAAATAGAATCCCCGCAGTAACACGACCCTGACGGGCCGCCGGATCGAGCGAGACGTGGCGGAAGCGTGTGGGAGTCGAACCCACCCGCCGCCCCTCTCGGGGCGAGCACGCTGGTTTTGAAGACCAGGAGGGCCACCGGGCCCCTTGCGCTTCCGGGCGGATTCTACGGGGCGGCGGAGCTGCGCGCCGCGGCGAGGCGCTCCACGCTTCCGACGCCGTCCTTCGCCCGGTAGACGCTCCCGCCGCAGTCGAGGAGGAGCCGGTCGAAGGCGCGGCAGAGTCGGATCAAACGTTCGGCGTTTCGCCGCGTGATCGGGAAGTCCAGGGCGAGGGAAAACCCGTCGGGCGCGTAGGCGTGCGGGAAAGGGTCGGCCCGGTGGCGTTTCAGGACCGCGAGCGTCGAGACGACGCCGAGCTCGTGCTGGAGCCGGATGGCGCGCGCGAAAGCCTCCTCGGCGCGCTCCTTCGGGACGAAGAGCTGGTACTGCAGGAAGCCGTCCGGGCGGTAGACCTCGTTCCAGCCCGGAAGGTAGTCGAGAAGGAACGAAAAGGCGACGAGCGACTGCCGGTAGCGCGACCGCCCGGCGAGCCGCCCCGCGAGGAACTTGGCCGCGTTCACGAGGCGCATCTGCGGCCCCTTCGCCGTGAGGCGGAGGCCGAGAAGCATCAGGGGAAGCGGCAGCGGGCCGGTCTTCACGTCGGCAAGCTGCTCGGCCTCCGAGAAACCCTTCGGCTCTCCGTCCGCGGCCGGGTGCTCGTTCGCGAGGTGGACGACGGACCGGCCGAGCGCCCGCCCCCCGGCAAAACAGTCGGTCCAGGCCACGACGTACTCCGAGGTCTCTTTCGCGCCGTCGACCGCGGCGAGCGTGGCGGCGAGGTCCGGCGTCGTGAAGGCTTCGACGTCGAGGTAACCCGTGGGGACCCGCTTGAGTCCGAGCGACACCTCGACGATCGGCTCCTCCAGCCGGCCCCCGACGAGTCCGGCGAACCGGGGGTCTTCGGCCGGGATCCGGTCGAGGCCCCCCTCCGTCCGGAGCACCGCCAACTCCCTCACGTGCTCGGCCAGCGTTCCCCGCCTCCAGCCGTTCTTTCCGTGGACGTTGACCGCCACCGCCCCGCCGAGGGTCACGTGCATCGTCCCGGTCACGACCGGAGGCCAGAAGCCCCGCGGCAGGGAGAAGCGCCAGAGGTCCCCGAGCGTCAGACCCGCCTCGGCGCGGACCACGCCGGACTCCTCGTCGAAGGCGCGGATCGCGGATAGCCCGGTCAGCTCCACGACCGGCCCTCGCGGGTTGAGGGCCGCGTCGCCGTAAGAGCGCCCCGCGCCCCGGAAGACGGGCCTCTCGCCGCGCCGGCGGAAGCCGGCCAGCACGTCACGCAGCTCTTCGACGGAGGCCGGCCG
>DATIWM010000022.1:0-10157 GCA_035519355.1 Thermoanaerobaculia bacterium
GACCTCCTCTTCGACGACATCCTCTTCGGCTCCCGCGCGCGCGAGGAGCACCGCCGGTTCCAGAAGATCCTCGGCCTCGTGGCCGAGGAGGTCCTCGAGGTGCGGGACCTCCTCGGGGAGGTGCTGGCCGACGACGAGCGGCGGGCCGTCGTCGTCGGAGATCTCGCGCGGGAGCTGGGGTGGGGTCCCGCGCTCGTCGAGCGGCTCGAGCCGCTGCCCGCCGGGGCGCTCGCCGGCGCGCTCGTCGAGGGCCTCCCGCGGGAGAGCCCGGCCATCTCGGACTCGATCGACTCGCTCTTTCACCTCCCGCCGGTCCCGAACTGGTTCTTCCAGCGCGATCCGGCGATCGTCGTGGGCGACCGGGTCATCCAGGCCGCGATGGCGACCCCGGCGCGGCTTCGGGAGCCCCTCCTCTCGGGCGCGGTCTTTTCGCATCACCCGCGCTTCGCGCGCCCCGGCGGTCCGTTCTGGTTCCGGGAGTTCTCGACGTCGCTCGGGGCACAGGTCTCCTGGGCGCGGATGCGCCCGACGCTCGAGGGGGGCGACGTCCTGGTCCTCCGGGAGGACCTCCTGGCCATCGGCTACTCGGAGCGGACCGAGAAGACGACGATCGAACGGCTGGCGGAGGCCCTCAAGCGCGAGAAGTCTCCGGTGAGGCGGATCGTCGTCGTGGGGATCCCGCCGGCGCGCTCCTACATGCACCTCGACACGGTCTTCACGATGGTGTCGGAGGGCGAGGCCCTCTGCTATGAGCCGATGATCCTCGAGGGCGGGGCCGAGGAGGCGGACGTCTACGAGGCCGACCTGACGAAGCGGGAGATCTCCTGGACGGCCGCGGGCGACCTCCTGTCGACGCTCCGGTCGCGCCGGCTGGACCTCGCGCCGATCCCCTGCGGCGGCTCCGACCCGGTCGACCAGCAGCGGGAGCAGTGGACCGACGGCGCCAACGCCTTCGCGCTCGCGCCGGGGATCATCCTCTGCTACGAGCGGAACGAGCGGACGGCCGAGCAGCTCGCCGCGCGCGGCTTCGAGATCGTCCGCGACGACGACCTGCTCCTCGGTCGAACCGAGCTCGATCTGAAGAAGCCCCGCCGGGTCGCCATCCAGCTCTCCTCCACGGAGCTGTCCCGAGCCCGCGGAGGCCCGCGCTGCATGACGATGCCGCTCGTCCGCGATCGCAGGTGAGGCCGGGGGAGAGATGACGCGGCTCCGGCGATCCCTTCTCGCGCTCCTCGCGGGGGCCGCCCTCGCCGCCGGCGGGACCGGGTGCCGCCGCGCCGCGCACCCCGCCCCCCCGGCGGCGCCGCCGCCCTCCGGCGCCGTGGACACCCCGGAAGCCCGGGCGGCGCGTGAGAAACGCGCGACCGCGGTCGCCGGGTTCCCGGCCCAGGCGGGGATCGCCGCCGAGCGCTGCCCGGTGCTCCGCGCGCCGGATTTCGGCGCCCCGGTGGCCGGAACCCTCGAGGAAGGCGCCGAGGTGGAGGTCATCCTCGCCGAACCGGGCTTCTTCGGAGTCCGGACGGCGAATCGGGAGCTGGCGTTCGTCCCGGCCCGCTCGATCCGCCTCCTCCCCGGTCCTCTGGAGACGCCGCGGACGCCGCGGCCCCGGCGCGAGATCCTCCCGCAGATCAACCCGCTTCCGCGCGACGGTGTCACGCCCGCGCCCGGAGTCCCGCCGTCTCCGTCGACGGCGGCGACGCCTCTCCCCGCGCGATAATCGCCCTTCACGTCCATGCTCGAGCTCGTCTACGAAGTCGATGGCCAGGTCCAGCGGACGCCGCTGAAGGGCACCGAGATCTCCCTCGGGCGGTCGGCCGACAACGGGATCGTGCTGAACGACTTCTCGGTCTCCCGCCGCCACGCCGTCTTCTCGTTCGAGGGGGGGCAGTGGTGGGCGGCGGACCAGCAGTCGACGAACGGCCTGAAGGTCAACGGCAGCTTCGTCGGGAAGGCGGCGCTGAAGGCCGGGGACGTCCTGAACGTCGGGGCCTTCACCCTGACTGTCCGCGAGGAGATGAAGCCCCGGTCCCTCCACGAGGCCTCGCTCGGCGACCCGAGCGCCACGTTCGTCCGCTCCATCGCCGACTTCAACAGGGACTTTCAGCTCGACGCCGGCGACGCGTCGAAGGTCGACCTGTCGGGCACGCTCCTCGGCAAACGGGTCCCGCCGTCCCAGAGACGGGAGAAGATCTTCGAGATCCTCGTCCAGGTCGCCAAGACGCTCATCGTCGCGCGCGAGGTGGGCGAGATCCTCGAGACGGTCGTCGACCTCCTCTTCGGACTTCTCCCCGCGGAGCGCGCGGCCGTCGTCCTCCTCGACGACAAGGGACGCCCCGTCCCGATGCTGGCCAGGCAGAAAGGGAAGAAGGGGATCGAGGGCGTCGAGCCCTTCTCCCACACCATCGTCGACACCGTCGTCAAACAGCGGATCGCCGTTTTGACGTCCGACGCGCTGGCGGACGGGCGGTTCGAGTCCGGGCAGTCGATCCGGATCCAGCAGATCCGCTCGGCCATGTGCGTGCCCCTCTGGAACCAGGAGCACGTCATCGGGGCCCTCCACGTCGACACACCCCTGAAGGCCGGAAGCTTCACGGCCGAGGACCTGGACCTGCTGACGGCCCTGGGCAACTTCGCCGCGGTGGCCATCGAGCGGGCGCGGCTGCAGGGACGGATCGAACGCGAGGAGCGGATCCGCGAGCGGCTCTCGCGCTATCACTCGCCGGCGGTCGTGGAGGAGATCG
Organism: Thermoanaerobaculia bacterium; assembly: GCA_035519355.1. GTDB lineage: Bacteria > Acidobacteriota > Thermoanaerobaculia > UBA5066 > UBA5066 > DAOMFB01. The sequence continues at coordinate 2,742 of DATIWM010000022.1, forward strand.
CTTCGGAGTCCGCCGCGCTCGAGAAGGTCCGGATCCGCCCCGTCAGCGTGCTCTTCGCCGACATCGTCGGCTTCACGACGCTCGCCGAGACCATGGCGCCGGAGGCCCTCTCGCGCTTCCTCTCCACGGTCTTCAATTTCTCGGCGGACGCCGTCTTCGCGCAGGGGGGGACGCTCGACAAGTTCATCGGCGACGCGGTCATGGCCTTCTTCGGCGCGCCGATTCCGCAGGCCGATCACCCACGGCGCGCGGTGGCGGCGGCGGCCCGGATGATCGAGGCGGCCCTCGCGTGGAACACGGAGCGGGCGGCGCGCGGCGAGGCGCCGGTGGCGATGCGGATCGGGATCAACACGGGGAACGCCATCGTCGGCGACATCGGGTCGGACCAGCGCGTCGACTACACCGTCCTCGGCAACACGGTGAACGTCGCGGCGCGGCTGGAAGAGCACGTGGCGGGGCCGAACGAGATCATCGTCGGCGAGGAGACGGCGCAGCTGGCCGGGGCCGAGTTCGCCTTCGAGGCCCTCGGCGAGGTGAAGCTGAAGGGGCTGACGAAGGGGCTTCCGGCCTTCCGCGTGAAGCTCGACGCGAAGGGGGTCCCCGTCCGTCCCGTCCGGACCTGAGGCCCGCTTGCCCGTTCCGCCGGAGATCGCCTTCGTCACGTCGAACCCCGGAAAGGCGCGCGAGGCGGCGCATTTCCTCGGGCGCCCCGTCGCGGCCGTGGCGCTCGACCTTCCCGAGATCCAGTCGCTCGACTTCGCCGCGGTGGCTCGCGCCAAGGCGCTCGCGGCGGCGGCGGCGCTGGGACGGGCCGTCCTCGTGGAGGACTCCGGCCTCGAGGTGGCCGCCTGGGGCGGCTTCCCCGGACCGATGACGAAGTGGATCACGGCCGGGCCGCCCGGGCCGGAGGGTCTCTCCCGGATGCTCGAACCGTTCCCCGACCGGAGCGCGACGGCGGTCTCGGCGCTCGCCCTCGCGACGCCCGGCGACCGGCCGGAGGACGTGCTCGTCGTCGTCGGCCGCACGAGCGGCACGCTCGCGGCGTCGCCGCGCGGGACGAACGGCTTCGGCTGGGACGTCGTCTTCGTCCCGGACGGGGCGACCCGCACCTGGGCCGAGATGAGCCTTGAGGAGAAGAACCGCGATTCGCACCGCGCGCGGGCCTTCGCCGCGCTCAGGGAGCGTCTCGGTCGCTGACGCGCGCGGCGGCCATGGCCTTGAGCCGGTCGGCCAGCGCGTCCACCTTCGCCAGGAGCTCCTGCTTCGTCCCGATCGACGTCAGGACGACGTCGGCGGCCTTCTCGCGCTCGTCGTCGCGGAGCTGCGCGGCGATCCGCTTCTTGAGCCCCTCGCGCTCGATCTCGCCGCTCCGCCGCACCGCGCGCTCGAGCCGGATCTCCGGCGGCGCCGAGACGACGACGACGACGTCGTAACGGTCGCGTCCGCCGCTTTCGACCAGGAGCGTCGCCTCCACGACGCCGAGGAGATCGCCCGCCGCCTCGCGCTCCTCGAACCAGGCCTGCTGCCGGTCGATGACCATCGGGTGGATCCGCGCGGTGAGGCGCGCGAGGGCGGGCGCGTCGCCGAAGACCTTCTGCGCGAGGCGGGCGCGGTCGACGCCCCCCGTGCGGTCGAGGACGTCGGGGCCGAACGCCTCGGCGACGGCCCGCGCACCCGGGGCGCCCGGAAGGTAGAGGTCGTGGACGATCGCGTCCGCGTCGAGGACCGGGATGCCGTGCTGGGCGAGCCGCGCGGCGACCGTGCTCTTTCCGGAGGCGAGGCCGCCGGTCAATCCGACGCGGAGGACGCGGCCCGCCACGTCCCGCCCCTCAGCCGCCCCGACGGACCGTCGCGAGCTCGAGCGTGTTCGCGAGCAGCATGGCGATGGTCAGGGGGCCGACGCCGCCCGGGACGGGCGTCAGCCGCCCGGCCCGCCGGCCGACGGAAACGGGGTCGCAGTCGCCCACGAGGGTGGACCCCTTCTTCTCGAACTCGGCCTGCCGCGCCCCGTCGCCCGGGAAGAAGCGCCGCAGCTCGGCCGGTTCGGTGATCCGGTTGATGCCGACGTCGATGACGACCGCGCCGTCCTTGACGAAGTCCCCGGTCACGAAGCCGGGCTTTCCCATCGCGGCCACGAGGAGATCCGCCTCGCCGCAGACCGCCGGGAGGTCCCGGGTCTTCGAGTGCGCCACCGTCACGGTCGCGTCGGCGTGCGTCAGGAGGAGGGCCATCGGCCGCCCCACGATGTCGCTCCGTCCGACGACCACGGCGCGAGTCCCGCGGAGGGCGATCCCTTCCCGCCGCAGGAGCTCCATGACGCCCGCCGGCGTGCAGGGGCGAGGTCCGGGGCGGTTCTGCACGAGCCGGCCGACGCTGACGGGGTGGAAGCCGTCCACGTCCTTGGCGGGATCGACGGCCTCGAGGATCCGTGCGGCGCGGATCGGGGAGGGGAGGGGGAGTTGCACGAGGATGGCGTCGACCGCCGCGTCCCGGTTCAGCGCCTCGATCGTCCGGAGGAGGTCCTCCTCGGCGAAGTCGGCGGGGAATCTCAGCGTCCGGGAGGCGATGCCGACCTCTTCGGCCGCCTTCCCCTTGCTCCGGACGTAGACCGCGCTCGCGGGGTTCTCGCCGACGAGGACCGCCGCGAGGCCGGGGACGACGCCGCGTGCGGCGAGGGACTTCACCCCCGCGGCCACTTCGGCCCGGATCTGGGCGGCCACCTTCTTTCCGTCGAGGGGCAGGGCGGTCATGGCCGTATTGTGACGCCCGCCCTCATCCTTGACACGCCCTTCCCCGTGGCGTATCTTTTCGACCCTTTGCGGGAAAGGGCTCGCCCGGTTCCGCAGCCGTCAGCCGTCGGGGCTCTGGTCTTTCGATGCATCCGCGCGGGCCGCATCGGAGAGACTGCGGCCCCGGATGATCAAACCCCGGGGGTCCGCCCCCCTCTTCACCGACCGGAGACGTTGGAATCCCGTGAGCCTTCGAACGCCGCTTCCCAAGATCTCGGAACTTTCCCGCCGGTGGATCGTCGTGGATGCCGACGGCAAGGTCCTCGGTCGGCTCGCGACCCAGGTGGCCCGCCACCTCACGGGGAAGACGAAGCCGTACTACACGCCGTTCCTCGACACGGGCGATTTCGTCGTCGTCGTCAACGCCGAGAAGGTCGTCCTCACGGGCCGGAAGGAAGGCGCGAAGCTCTACCGCCGCCACACGGGCTTCCCGGGCGGCCTGAAGGAAGTCACCGCCGCGAGGCAGCGGACCGAGCACCCCGAGCGCCTCATCGAGGCGGCCGTCCAGGGAATGCTCCCGAAGACGAAGCTCGGCCGGAAGATGCTGAAGAAGCTGAAGGTCTACGCCGGACCCGCCCACCCGCACGCGGCCCAGGTGCCCGCCGCCGCGACGGCCTGAAGCGCGCAAAGGAGAACCGAAGCCTTGACCAGTCCGCAATACCACGCCCGGGGCCGACGGAAGGAATCGGTGGCCCGCGTCTACCTGCGCCCCGGCACGGGCGTCGTCTCGGTGAATGGCCGGAAGTTCGAGGATTACTTCCCGAACGACGTGCTCAAGATGGTCATCCGTCAGCCCCTCGCGCTCACGGAGACGACCGAGAAGTTCGACATCATCGCGAACGTGGACGGCGGCGGCGTCGCCGGCCAGGCCGGCGCGATCCGGCACGGCATCGCCCGCGCCCTCTGCCTCTTCAACGTCGAGCTGCGCCCGGCCCTCAAGAAGGCCGGGCTCCTCACGCGGGACTCGCGCATGAAGGAACGCAAGAAGTACGGTCAGCGCGGGGCCCGTGCCCGCTTCCAGTTCTCCAAGCGGTAACGGGAGACAGCATGAGCCAGATCACGATGAAGGAGCTCCTCGAAGCGGGCGTTCACTTCGGCCACCAGACGAAGCGCTGGAACCCGAAGATGAAGAAGTACATCTTCGGGAAGCGGAACGGCATCTACATCATCGACCTCCAGAAGACGCTGAAGTGCTTCCGGGAGGCCGCCGCCTTCGTCACGGACGTGGCGTCGCAGGGGAAGAACATCCTCTTCGTCGGCACGAAACGCCAGGCGCAGGACGCCATCTACGAGGAGGCGAACCGCTGCGGCATGTTCTACGTGAACAACCGGTGGCTGGGCGGCACCCTGACGAACTTCGTCACGATCCGGAAGTCCGTCTCGCGCCTCAAGGAGATCGAGGCGATGCTCGCGGACGGCTCCGACGCCATCCTGACGAAGAAGGAGCGGATCCAGCTCGACCGCGAGAAGGCGAAGCTCGCGAAGAACCTGATCGGAATCAAGGAGATGGAAGAGCTGCCCGACGTGCTCTTCGTGATCGATCCGAAGAACGAGTCGATCGCCGTCCAGGAAGCCCGGAAGCTCGGGATTCCCGTCGTCGCCATCGTCGACACGAACTGCGACCCGGACGACATCGACCACGTCATCCCGGGCAACGACGACGCGATCCGCGCCATCAAGCTCTTCACCGGGAAGATCTCCGACGCCGTGCTCGAGGGGCTCCACGCCCAGGAGGAGCGGTTCGTCGGAAGGGTGGAGCACAGCGACGACGAGCCGATGCCGACCAACTTCCAGGTGGGCGAGGCGCCCAAGACCCCCGAGGACGCTCCCGCGGTCCCGGCCTGAACAGCATCCCGAACGACCACGGGCCGCGCGGGGTCTGAACCCGGCGCGGCCCTTTTCACGCGAGGACGACACGACATGGCGATCACGGCGACCCAGGTGAAGGAGCTCCGGGACAAGACGGGCGCGGGCCTTCTGGACTGCCAGAACGCGCTCAAGGAGACGGGCGGCAGCGTGGCGGAGGCCGAGAAGATCCTCCGCAAGAAGGGACTGGCCGACGCCGCCAAGAAGGCCGGCCGGGCGGCCGCCGACGGCCTCATCGGCTACAAGGTCGAGGGAGGCACCGCGGCTCTCGTCGAGCTGAACTGCGAGACCGACTTCGTCGCCAAGACGGACGATTTCCGGAAGGCCCGGCAGATCCTGGCCGAAGCCGTCTTCGCCGAGGCCTCGTTCGGCGACGCTCCGGCCCTCGATCCCGAGGCCGTGAAGAGGCTCCGGGCCCCGGCGGGGCTCCCGGGGGCGTCAGGGACGGTCGCCGACTGGCTGAAGGCTTTCACGGCGAAGACGGGCGAGAACACGCAGCTCCGCCGCGCGGGGCGGCTCGTCGCCGCTCCGGGCGGGGCGCTGACGCTCTACGTCCACACGGGGGAGAAGAACGTCGTCGTGCTCGAGACCGTCGGGTGCGACGAGACGCTCGCGAAGGACCTCGCCATGCAGGTCGCGGCCCTCGCGCCGCCGTACGCCACCCGCGACGGCGTTCCGGCCCGGGTCCTCGAGGACGAGAGGGAGATCGCCCGCGCGAAGGCGACGGCCGCCGGCAAGCCCGCGAACATCGTCGAGAAGATGGTCGACGGGATGGTGAACAAGTGGTTCGGCGAGGTCGTTCTCGTCGACCAGGCCTTCGTGAAGGACGACACGAAGAAGGTCTCGCAGGTCGTGGCCGAGCGCGCCGGGAAGGACGCCCGGGTCGTCCGTTTCGTCCGGCTGAAGGTGGGCGAGGGGGTCGAGCGGAGGGCTTCCGACCTCGCCGCCGACGTGGCCGCGCTGACGAAGTAGCCATGGGTGACGCGCCCCGTTACCGCCGGGTCCTCCTGAAGCTCTCCGGGGAGGCGCTTCTCGGAAGCCAGCCCTTCGGCATCGAGCCGGCGATGGTGGCGCGCATCGCGGACGAGGTGGCGGACGTTTGCCGCCTCGGCGTCGAGGTGGCCGTCGTCATCGGCGGCGGGAACATCATCCGCGGCGTCTCGGCGGCGGACCAGGGGATCGACCGGATCACCGGCGATTCGATGGGAATGCTCGCGACGATCATCAACGCCCTCGCCCTGCAGGACGCGATGGAGAAGCGGAAGGTCCACACGCGGGTGATGACGGCGTTCGAGGTCCGGGCCGTCGCCGAGCCGTTCATCCGGCGCCGCGCGATCCGCCATCTGGAAAAGAAGCGGGCCGTCATCTTCGCCGGGGGGACGGGGAACCCCTTCTTCACGACCGACTCGGCCGCGGCCCTGCGCGCCAACGAGATCCGGGCCGACGCCATCCTGAAGGCGACGCGGGTCGACGGGATCTACACGGCCGACCCGCAGACGAATTCCGAAGCCCGGCTCCTCCCGCACGTCACCTATCAGGAGGTCCTCGAGAAGCGGCTCGCCGTGATGGACGCCGCCTCGGTGGCCCTCTGCCGCGACAACCGGATGCCGATCCGCGTCTTCAACCTCCTCGTGCCCGGCAACATCCGGCGGGTCGTCCTGGGCGAGAATGTCGGAAGCGTCGTGGACAACGGCTAGGGTCCAGAACTGCAGGAGACGATGTCATGCCGATCGCCGAGATCAAGAAGGAAGCCGAGCGCCGGATGCGCACCTCGATCGACGCCCTGAAGACCGAGCTGAAGCACCTCCGGACGGGCCGCGCCTCCGTGGCGCTCCTGGACGGCATCCTCGTGGAGTACTACGGGACACCGACGCCGCTGAACCAGGTCGCGAACCTCGCCGCGCCCGACGCGACGCTGCTGACGGCGACTCCGTGGGAACCGTCGCTGTGTCCGGCGATCGAGAAGGCGATCCGCACGAGCGACCTCGGGCTGAATCCGGCTTCCGACGGCAAGGTCGTGCGCATCCCCGTCCCGTCGCCGACCGAGGAACGCCGGAAGGAGATCGTCAAGAAGGCGCACGGATTCGCCGAGAACTCGAAGGTCGAGATCCGGCATCACCGCCACGACGCGAACGAGAAGGTGAAGAAGGAGGGCAAGGCCCACACGATCTCGGCCGACGAGGAGAAGCGCGGGCTCGACGAGATCCAGAAGATGACCGACCGGTTCGTCGCCGAGGTGGACCAGGTCCTGAAGACCAAGGAATCCGAAGTGATGGCGAAGTGATGCCGGAGGCTCTGGCGCTGATCCCCGCCGCGGGCTTCGGGACGCGCTTCCACGACGCGGGGCCGAAGGCCCTCGTCCTCCTCGCGGGCAAACCGCTCCTCCTGCACGCGCTCGAGCGCCTCGCGGCGTCGGGTCGCGTGAGCCGCGCGATCGTGGCCGCCGCGGCGGGCTACGACGACGCGTTCCGGTCGGCGCTCGCGTCCTCGCCGCTGCCGTACGTTCTCTGCGAGGGCGGCGTCACGCGCCGCGACTCGGTGGCGAACGCGCTGCGGGCCTCGGGCGCCACCGGCGAGGAGCTGGTCCTGATCCACGACGCGGCCCGGCCTCTCGTGGATCCCGAGGAGGTGGGCGCGGTCGTGGGCGAGGGCGCCCGGACGGGAGCGGCCGTGGCGGCGTTCTCGCTCGTGAACACGCTCAAGAGGGTCCACTCCGGCAAGGTCGTGGAGACGGTTCCGCGGCACGAGTACGTGTCCACGA
>DATIWM010000023.1:0-2581 GCA_035519355.1 Thermoanaerobaculia bacterium
CGACGTACTTGCCGAGCGTCGAAAGCCAGCCGCCGCCCCAGGCCCAGCAGCCGAAAAGCGGGTAGATGAGCGCCGAGGCGACGAAGGCATAGATCACGAAGGCCGACAGCTTCCAGCGCTCCGCCATCGCTCCGGTGGGGATCGTGAGCGCGGTGTCCATGAAGACCATCTGGAAGAGGAAGATGCAGAAGGCCGACACGTCATAGGCCGGGCCGGTCAGGAAAAAGCCCTTCCCTCCGAAGAGTCCCCAGAGGTTTCCCGCGATCGTCGGCCCGACGAGGGTGGCCAGCCCTTCCGGCGCCGAGACGGCGGCGCCGGCCGGCGCGCCGGATCCTCCCATCTGCAGGGCGAAGCCGGCCGCCCAGAAGCCGAGGATGCCGAGCCCGTAGACCATAAAGTTCATCAGCATGGTGTGGGCCGCATTCTTGGCCCGCGTGAAGCCGGTCTCGGCGAGCGCGAATCCCGCCTGCATGAACATGACGAGGAAGCCCGCGACGAGCGTCCAGACGAAGTTCAGCGACACCCGCGTCTGCCCGACGGCCGCCCCGATCTCCTCGAGGGTCGGCTTGCCGGCCTCCTTCGCCGGGACGTTGGCGATCCCTCCGGTCGCCGCACCGGACGGGTCGACCGCCAGGACGGCCCATGTCGTGGCCAGCATTCCGAACAGGACCAACCCCAGGATCAGTTTCCGTCTCATTCCTCGATCTCCTTTCGGCCGGGAGGTCGCCGGCGTTTCGTGCCGTAGAGCACAGGGCGTGCCGGGCCGCCGGCTCGGACGGAAATCTCTTCGAAAGTACTCCAGGGTCCGGGCTTGTCTCCGTCCGTTCGGCCCGGGAGCTGAACCAGACTGGCTACAGGATTGTATTTTCATGACTTTCCAGCTACGTCCTTGTTGGACATGCTTCCTGCCGACTCTTCCGGACAGGCGCCGCGGGCCCTCTCCGCTCTGGAAGAGCGTCCCGGTCCGCCCGGCGCTTGCGCGACGACTGCCATGTGTCCGGCGGGGCGACGTCCGTTTTCTACGGGGGAAGGGCGCACGGCGCGGCCTCCCTCGCGAACAACGAAAGAAGTTATGATTACAGGAATGTAGGAAACACTATTTTCAGGGACGAATCTGTCCATCCCGCGCGCCGCGGACGCCGGGCCGTCACCACATCCCGACGGGTCGCGACGCGTCGTAGTGCTCGGCGAGGGCGTCGCTGACCCAGATCGTCTGCTCCGATCCGGGCGCAAGCTGAATCGCCCAGTCTCCTTTCCGGTTGCGAATCACGGAGCCGAAGAGCTTCCGGCGCTTGATGGGCGTGAAGATCTCCCAGAAGACCGTTCCGAAGTCGGCGAGCGGAGGGTGCAGCAGCCAGGCCGGGACGCGGACGCCGACCTCGATCTCGACGGCCCCGACGACGGTCGGCACGAAGCCGCAGGCGACGAGGCGTTCGCGGAAGAGCGGAAAGACCTCCGGCGGCAGCTCGTGCCGGCCGCGCTTCACGCCCCGGCCGAGGATCAGGTCGTCCAGAGCGGAGGGTTCGGCGAGCACGGTTTTCAGCGGGCGGCGGCGAGCACGGCGGCGAGGCGGGGGAGGACGAGGGCGATCTCGTCCGGCGAGACGGCGCCGACGGAGAGCCGGAACCAGCCCGTCTCCTCCTTCAGGCCGAACGCCTGGAAGGGGACGACCGCGAATCCCGCCTCCTCGAGGAGGATTTTCCGGATCTGCTCGTTCGTCCGGATCGTCTCGCCCTTCCAGCGCCGCCCGATCAGGGGAAAATGGGCGGACAGATAGATGGCCCCCTGCGGCTCGATCGCATCGGCGGGCAGCCCGGCGCGTTTCATCGTCATGAGCCCGTCGTAGAGGGCGTCCAGGCGCCGTTTCAGCCTCTCCTTCATCTCCGCCCGCCAGGGCCGGTAGGCGTCCGGGGAGTCGAGGAGAAGGGCCGTCGCCACCTGCTCGGCGCGCGGGGCCCAGGCGCCGACGTGCCCGAGCAGGTCGGCCGTGCGCTGCCGGAGTCCGGGCGGCATCAACCCCCAGCCGACCCGGAGGCCCGTGGCGCAGAACGACTTCGAGACGGCGTCGAGGAGGATGGAAAACGGGGCGACCTCCCCGACCAGCTCCGGCGGCGTCGAATGGACGGCGCCGTGAAACGTCAGCATCCCGTAGACCTGGTCGAAGAAGAGGAAGAGCGGGCGCCGCCCCGCCGACTCGCGCCGCCGGTTCTCCTCCACGACCAGCGTCGCGATGGCGGCCAGGGCGTCCGGTGCGATGACGGTCCCGGTCGGGTTGAGCGGCGAGTTGATCATCAGGAGCCGGGCCGTCTGGAGGTGCGGGTGGATCTGCTCCGCCGTCGGGAAGAAGTTGGAGGTCTCGTGGACGGGCAGCTCGACTCCCCGGGCGCCCGAGAGATAGACGTAGTGGTTGTTGTTCCAGGAGGGGACGGAGTAAAGGACCACGTCGCCCGGATCGACGACGGCGCGGAAAACGCTGTAGAGAAGCGGCCGGGCGCCGGCGGCGACCACGACCGAGTCGACCGGATAGCGGAGCGTGAGCTCCCGCTCCGTGTACCGGACCATCGCCTCGCGCAGCGACGGC
>DATIWM010000024.1:0-3972 GCA_035519355.1 Thermoanaerobaculia bacterium
GAATGGTGAGCGGCCTGGAGGCCTGGATCAACGACGTGGGAACGGAAGGCTGGGAACTCGCCTCTTCCATTCCTCTCATCGCCCCGAACAAGGACGGAGTCGCCTACGGGACGATCGGCGTCCACCTGATCTTCAAGCGCCCCGCCGCGACGACGCCGGAGGCATGAGACCGGCATGGCGGGGTTGAAAGGCCCGGCACTCATCGAGAGCCGATACGGCGCCCTCGGGAGCGGCGGCCAGACCCTGACGATCAAGGGAGCGGTCTACTCCGTCTCCGACCTCCTGGTCCGAATGGCGCTGAATTTCGACGACAGCCGCGCCATCGACGCGCAGACGCTCCCCGACGGCCGCTTCGTCTTCCGCTACTACGACGGACAGGACCAGCGCGTCGTGGCGCTCGAATTCGACGAGGACTTCCGCCCGCTGGGCGAGGTGCGCGCCCAGTATCCCGAGTGGATCGGCGACGAGGAGTATTTCCCGCAGTACTGCGGGCATTAGAAGGGAAGGGCGAGAGATGACGTACGAACACCTCGGTTTCGAGACGGAGGGTTCCGTCGCCGTCGTGACGCTCAATCGCCCGGCCCGGCGAAACGCCCTCTCCCTGGCGCTCATGCGCGAGCTCCTGCAGTGCCTGACGCGGATCGGCCAGGAGAGGCAGCACCGCGCCGTGATTCTCGCCGCCGCCGGAAAGGTCTACAGCTCGGGACACGATCTCTCGGAGTTGGTCGGGAGGGACATCAACGCTTACCGGGAGATCTTCGACGTCTGCGCCGAGCTGATGACGAGAATCCAGTCGATTCCGCAACCGGTCATCGCCGAGGTCCAGGGAGTCGCCACCGCGGCCGGCTGTCAGCTCGTGGCGACCTGCGACATCGCGGTGGCCGCCGAAGAGGCCTGGTTCGCCACGCCGGGCGTCAAGACGGGACTCTTCTGCACGACGCCCATGGTCGCTCTCTCCCGCGCCGTCGGCCGGAAGCGCGCGCTCCAGATGCTCCTGTCCGGGGACCCGGTCGACGCGAAGACGGCGGCCGACTGGGGGCTGATCAACCGCGTCGTCCCGGCGGACGCGCTGCGCGCCGAAACGCGGAAGCTCGCCGTAAGGATCGCCGAGGCGAGCCCCCTCACGCTCGCCGTCGGAAAACAGGCGTTTTATTCTCAAATCGATCTCGACCAGCCGAAGGCCTATGCCTATGCCAAGGAGATCATGTCCCTCAACGCCCTGGCCCAGGACGCCCAGGAGGGGATCTCCGCTTTCCTCGAGAAGAGAGCCGCCTGCTGGACGGGACGATAGGACACAGAAAGGAGATTCTTCGATGATCACCTTCGAGTACCGCTTCGACGTCCTCCCCGGACGGCTGAGGGACTACGAGAGATACACCAAGGGGCCCGGCAAGGACATCTGGCTGAAGTTCAAGGGGGTCAAGGCCGTCCGCATCTACAAGAGCATGCTCGGCGGCTCCTCCCCGCAGCGCCTCGTCCAGGTCGACCTCGAGAATCTGGCCTCGCTCGAGAAGATCCTCACGGACCCGGGCTTCCGGAAGGTGAAGCACGTCTTCCACAGCCTCGTCACGCACGTGAGCGACTCCCTCCTCGTCGAGGTCAGCCACAAGCGGAAGTAGCGTCTTTCTCCGAGGGGGATCAGCGGGTCAGCCGGTCAGCGGCTCAGCGGCGCCGGCGCGGCCGGGGCCGTCCGGACGAGAGCGCCTTGATGACGGCGCCCCAGTTGTCGAACCACGTGTCGAACGCGGCGCGCAGCTGGGTGCGCCCCTGCTCGTCGGCCGCCCGGCGCAGGGCCTCCACGACCGCTGCCGTCGAGGGGCGGAGCCGGCGTTCTCCCGTTCGGGTCAGCCTGACGTGGACGAACCGGCGATCCGTCGCCGAGCGCGTCGTGCGAACGAGCCCGGCGCGCTCCATGCGCCGGATGAGGGCGGACGTCGTGTTCATCGACGCGAAGGTCAGACGCGCCAGGTCGCCGATCGTGAGGGGATCCTTCGAGGAATTGCCGGCCAGCGTCAGGAGGGCGAACTGCTGGGCCGAGGTGAGGCCGCCGTCCGTCGGCTCGGTCGTGATCGTCCTCCGGACCGATTCGAAAAACCGCCTGAGTTGAGCCATCGTGCGATAGCTCTCCGCGAGGCGGCGTCGCGTGGTCATTGCGCGCGATTATAGGCAGGGCCGAACCGGCGATTCCGCTTGACGCGGGGCGGGACACAACACCTAAAATCGCTCGACGCGATGAACAGTCGACGATGCGTAGTATTCGGCCCGTTGCCCCCGTCAGGACCCCCCGCCGGAAAGGATCCCCGGGGCGTGGCGTGACGGACGTTCCGACGCTCCTTTCGCCCGCCGGAAGTCCCGAGGCCGTACGCGCTGCGCTGGTCGCCGGGGCCGACGCCGTCTACGTCGGCCTCAAGGGCTGGAGCCGGGGCGGGGCCCGGGGGGAGCTCGGCTGGGACGAGCTCGTCGAAGCCCACCGGGAAATCGCCGCGGCCGGCAAAGAGCTCCGGGTCGCGTTGAACACCATCCCGAAGCCTGCGGAACGCGCCCGGCTCTTCCAGCAGATTCCCGCGCTCCTCGATCGGGGAATCCGGGATCTCATCGTGAACGACATCGGAATCCTCGCCGCCCTCAAGCGGCGTTTCCCGGAGCTCCGGCTCACCGCCAGCATCGGCTGTGGGGCCCTGACGGCCGCTGACGCCGCGTTCTTCCGGGATCTGGGCGCCGACGCCGTCGTTCTGCCGGGAACCGTGAGCCCGGCGGAGATGAGGGAGATCCGGAGAATCCGGGACATCTCGATCGAGATCATGGTTCACATGGTCGAGGAGTTCGTCCTCCTCGGAAAGTGCTGGATGCCCAGCTACGTGAATCTGAAGCCGTCGCGGCTTCCGGCCGTCCTCCCGCCCGGCGCCGCGGACGAGGCCGATCTGCCGGACGATGCGCACCCCGGGATTCGGCAGACCGGGAGCATGAAGCGAGGCGGCGTCGGAGCCTGCTACAGGATCTGTCAGGAGCCGTGGGAGCTCTTCGACGGCGGGCGGCGCCTCGACACGCGCTTCTTCCCGAGCCGGCAGATCAGCCGGATCTCGGAGGTCCGGGCCTTCGCCGACGCCGGGGCCGACGTCCTGAAGCTCCAGGGGCGGAGTCTCTCCCCCGAGCTCCTCGCGCCTCTCGTCCGGAGCTACCGGGAGGCGATCGACGCCCGGGCGGTCCGGACCATCCCGGACGTGGGGTCCGCGGAACTGCCGGCGGCCTGGACCGTGGTGGGACGATGAGGGGACGGAACGAGGGACGGGGAGCCGTGAGTTCATTCGAGCTGAACACGACGATCGCGAATCTGAAAGACCTCCGCGAGTCGGACCTGACCGACTACGACGGGGTCTACCTGGGCGACATCTACTGCCGGCTCTACGAAGCGAACTTCCTCGAGCAGCTCGACGACCTCCGGGAAGGACTCCGGATCCTCCGGGACCAGGGGAAGCGGGCCTACGTGACGACGTACGCGGCGCCCCGGAACGACTTCCTTCCCAAGGTGCAGAGGATGCTGGAGGCCGCGGCGACGTCGGGCGCCGAGGCGGTCGAGATCCACAATCTGGGCGTCCTGAAGATGGCCCATGACGCGGTCCCGGAGCTTCCGGTGCACATCGGAGGCTTCGCGAACGTCTACACCGCCGCCGGCGCCGAGGTCCTGCGCGGGTACGGGGCCGTCCGCTTCACGCCCAACTACGAGCTGAGCCTGGAAGAGATCCGGGAGATCGCGGCCGTCTGCGACGCGCCGATGGAGCTCCTCGTGCACGGGAAGATGCCCCTCGGGGTCTCCGACTACTGCTTCCTCCTGGAGTACGAGGAGAAGTGGGGCACCAAGTGTCCGGACCTCTGCCAGAAGGAGCTCTTCCTGAAACAGGGGGACTGGGCCATGAAGTCGGTGGGAAAGGGGATCCTGAGCGGCAAGGACGTCTGCATGCTGGAGCACCTGCC
>DATIWM010000025.1:0-2436 GCA_035519355.1 Thermoanaerobaculia bacterium
GCGATCAGCGGGCGCCGTCCCGTAGGCCACCGCCGACGTGTAGTACTCGTCGGCCAGGCCCGCGATGTGATGGCCGAACTCGTGCACGAAGACGTACGGCGCCCACTGGCTGTCCGCCGCGACCGTCGAGTACTGGCCGAAAATCCCTCCGCCGCCGTACGTCCGCGAGTTGGTCAGGATCTCGACGACCTCGTACGGCGCGAAGGAGGCGACGTCGCGGAAGGACCGGTTCTCGAACGTCAGAACGTAGCGTTCCACGCCGAAGGCATCGTAGGTGGCGCCGACGCGGGAGCGCCGATGAATGCCGGTCGAGGGCCGGGAGATGCCCGACTCCTCGGACGGCGGGCACAGTCCCCAGACGTTGAAGTCCGCACGCCGCTCCTTGAACGGGGAGACGGCGAAGAGCAGCTCGGTCAGGCGCTTCGCGTCCTTCTCGAACTTGCCGCGCTCGGCGGCCGTGTAGCCGTCCCCGAGGATGAGGAAGTCGACCTTGTCGGACGGATCGCCGGACTTCTGGATCTCGAGGAGCGGCCCGGGCGATTCGGGCCTCGCGGTGTCGAGGGTCGGATCCTTCGGATCGACGACGAAGCTCCAGATTTCCCGGAAGGCGTTCGTCGCGTCGCGCTTCTTGAGGACCACCTGGACGGGAGCCTCGGGCGCGGGAAAGCGCAGCGACTCCGAGAAGGTCCGGTGGGCCGCCTTCGCCTCCCCCGTCGTCTCCCACTCGCCGAACACCGAGGCGAAGCCCCGGGAGTAGATCACTCGGTTCGAGCCGCGGTCGATGACCTCGAAGAAGTACTTGCCGAGGTTCGTCTCGTCGAGCGGCCGGCGGGGGTTGCCCGGCCACGGCAGCGGCTCGAGGACGAGTCGGTCGAGGCTGAAGACCTCTTCCGAGGCGTTCCCGGTGTGGAAATAATCCACCCGCAGCGTGCGGGGAGGGGCGGCGGCGGAAGTGGCGGAGGCCGTCAACAAGCTGAAACCCAACATTAACCCGATGGGCTTTTTCGTCATGAACCCATATCCTAGCTGCTCTCTTTGAGCATTGGAGGAACCATCCATGATCCACGAAGACATCCTGGGAACGATCGGAAACACCCCCGTCGTCAAGATCCACCGCCTCGCGCCCGCCGGCGTCACGCTGTACGTCAAGTGCGAGGCGTTCAACCCGCTCTCCTCGGTCAAGGACCGCCTCGCGATCGCCATCATCGAGGACGCCGAGCGCCGCGGCGAGCTCAAGCCCGGCCAGACCGTCATCGAGGCCACTTCCGGCAACACCGGCATCGCCCTGGCCATGGTCTGCGCCGTGAAGGGCTACCCCTTCGTCGCCCTGATGTCCGACAGCTTCTCGGTCGAGCGCCGCAAGCTGATGCGGATCCTCGGGGCGAAGGTGGTCCTGTGGCCCGCCGCCGAGCGCGCGACGGGCATGGTCAAGAAGGCCGAAGAGATCGCGAAGAAGAACGGCTGGTTCCTGGCGCGCCAGTTCGAGAACCCCGCCAACCCCGAGTACCACCGCCAGACGACCGGGCCCGAGATCCTCCGCGACTTCGCCGGCAAGCGCCTCGACTACTGGGTCACGGGCTACGGCACCGGCGGCACGCTCACGGGCGCCGGCGAGATGATCAAGAAGGCGAGGCCCGACACGAAGGTCGTCGTCTGCGAGCCCGAAGGCGCGGCCCTGCTCTCCGGCAAGGAGTGGGCGCCCCACAAGGTCCAGGGATGGACCCCCAACTTCATCCCGGCCGTTCTCGCGCGCGACGTCTACGACGAGATCGTCACGGTCTCCGACCTCGAGTCCCGCGACGCCGCCCGGGAGCTCGCGGCGAAGGAGGGCATCTTCTGCGGCGTCTCCTCGGGAGGCACCTTCGCCGCCGCGCGCAAGGTCGCCGCGAAGGCCCCGAAGGGCGCGGTCATCCTGGCGATGCTGCCCGACACGGGAGAGCGGTACCTCTCGACGTTCCTCTTCGAGGGCATCAACGAGGGGACGGACGAGGTGGCGGGGGTCTAGGCTCGCCCGTCAACGAGGAGGGCGCGGCCAGAACGCGGCGGAGACTCATGGCGGCCCCGGCCGTTCGATGATTCGAGGCCGGCGAGGCTCTCCCACGGTTTGAAACGAGATCCACCCGACGTCCACGAAATCTCCGGGATGGCCACCGTCGCTCGGGTCGATCCGAAGCCCCGTGATTGGTCCCGCGTACGCGGGCGAGGATGACAGCGGGAAGGCGTAGGTTCGATACCGACCGTCCGGGATCACAGGAAACGACAGGGCATGGCGCCCGTCGAAATCCCTGCCGGGGGCGCTCCAGAAGATCCAGACCTGGGCGTCTTGCGTGTGGAACGCGGCGTTCACGTAGAGAACGGGCATCGTCGCGGCGTCCCATCGGCTGGCCGGGAGGTAGATCTGCGGGTCGATCCGATCGAGAGCGACGCGAAGGCGGT
>DATIWM010000026.1:0-2006 GCA_035519355.1 Thermoanaerobaculia bacterium
GCGGAGGTCGCCCGGGACCTGATCGGGCCCGCGCTCGAGGAGCTGGGCTCCATGTGGCACGCGGGCAACGTCTCGGTCGCCGAGGAGCACCGCGCGACCGCCCTCGTCTCGCGGGCCTTCACACGGCAGGCCGCTTCGCTCCCGGCGCCGCCCCTCGGCGCCCCGCGCCTCGTCCTCTCCTGTCTCGCCGGGGAGTTTCACGAGCTGGGGATCCGGATCGTGGCCGAGGTGGCGCGGAGCGCGGGATGGCAAGCCGAGATGCTCGGGGCCAACACGCCGCGGGAATGCGCCATCCGGTTCATCGCCCTCCACAGGCCGGAAGCCGTGGGGTTGTCGCTCGCCCTCACGGCCCACCTCGCCGAATGCATACGGACCGTCGAGGAGATCCGGAGGGTTTCCCCGTCGACGAAGATACTCGTCGGGGGCTATGCCTTCCGCCACGACGGCGCCCTCTGCGGCCTCACCGGGGCGGACTCCTGCTTCGCCGACGCGGTGGCCCTCCGCGACTGGCTCCTCGCGAACCGCACCGCGAGGAGAGCGTGCGACGAGCCCCATCTGGAATCCTCCTGCGCCGCCGTCTCGGACGCCCTGCGGAAGAGGATCTCGGCGCGGCGCTAGACTCTCCCCGGCCTCTGCCCGTAGCTCAGCTGGACAGAGCATCGGCCTTCTAAGCCGAGGGTCGGCGGTTCGAATCCGCCCGGGCAGGCCAATCCTTGGGCGACGGAAGGCGACCGCTCAGCGACCGACGAGCTTCTGCAGGTGTTCGGGGTACCGCGCACCTTGCACCGTGATCTTCGAGGCGGCGCTCTCGATCTCACGAAGATCGTCGGACGAGAGCTCGAGGTCCACGGCTCCGAGGTTCTCGTCCAGGCGCGTGAGCTTCCGGGTTCCCGGAATCGGGACGATCCACGGCTTCTGGGCGAGCAGCCAGGCGAGCGCGATCTGGGCGGGCGTCACCTTCTTCCGGTCCGCCATCCGGCGAAGCATCTCGACGAAGGCCAGGTTCGCCTTCCGGGCCTCCGGTGTGAAGCGGGGAACGACGTTGCGGAAGTCCGTCTTGTCGAACGCCGTGCTTTCGTCGATCTGTCCCGTGAGGAAACCCTTGCCCAGAGGGCTGAAGGGAACGAAGCCGATCCCGAGCTCCTCGAGGGCCGGCAGCACCTCCGCTTCGGGTTCCCTCCACCAGAGCGAGTACTCGCTCTGGAGCGCCGTGACGGGCTGGACGGCGTGCGCGCGGCGGATCGTCTTGGCGCCCGCTTCGGACAGGCCGAAGTGTTTGACCTTCCCCTCCCGGATCAGGTCCTTCACGGCGCCCGCGACGTCCTCGATCGGAACCTTGTCGTCGACGCGGTGCTGGTAGAAGAGATCGATGGCATCGACTCGGAGCCGCTTGAGCGAGGCCTCCGCGACCTCCCTGATGTGCTCCGGGCGGCTGTCGAGGGCCGACCAACCCGCTCCGCCCTTCGGATCGGGCCTGAATCCGAACTTCGTGGCGATCGCCACCCGTCCCCGGAAGGGAGCGAGGGCTTCTCCCACGAGCTCTTCGTTCGTGTACGGACCGTAGACCTCGGCCGTGTCGAAGAACGTGACGCCTCGTTCGACGGCCGCCCGGATCACGGAGATCATCTCCTGCGTGTCCCCGGCCGGACCGAAACCGAAGCTCATCCCCATGCAGCCGAGACCGAGAGCCGAGACTTCGAGGTTGCTGTTTCCGAGCCGGCGTTTCTGCATGCAGTCTCCTCAGTTCATGGCGCTGGCGCGACCATTTTCGATTGCGGCGACCGGACGTGACGCGGACGCCACGCGCCGGGCGAGGTGCCCTCCCAGCCCCGGAACGCCCGGAAGAAGGATTGGGCGTCCTCGTACCTCAAGAGATGGGCGGGACGCAAGGAGGTACCGGGCGGCGCGCTCATCGCGAGATCGTGGATTATCGTTCAGAGCCCGGCAGAGCGGGGGGACGGAATCCGCGCTCAGTCGGGTCAGCCGACGGTCCCGTTTCTTCGCGA
>DATIWM010000027.1:0-4746 GCA_035519355.1 Thermoanaerobaculia bacterium
CCCCTGGTTGGCGAGGAAGAGGCTCTTGTACTTTCCGGAGAACGCCGAGCCGACCCGGTCCTCGAGCAGGCTGGAGCTGCGGACGATGATCGGACGGTCCCCGAAATCGTCGAGGGCGAGCGAGAGGCCCTTGATGATTTCCGGCGAGAAGTGGGAGTTCTTGAAGACCTGGATGACGTGCGGGTACTCGCGCCGGATCTGGTCGATCTCGAGGTACTTCCGGTTGTAGATGTCCTCGAGCTGGTTGAACTCGATGAAATCGAGGATTCCGTCCGACGTGACGTACCACGTCTTCGGGGTCCGGATCTCCCCGAGGGAGGCGGCGAACTCCGTCGACTTCCGGATGATCTGGGTCGCGAGGAAGAGCCCGGAGCTCTTCCCGCCGAGACGGCCGTGGCCGCGGGGCGGACAGATGATGTGGCGCGCCAGGTCGTAGAAGTCGCCGACGTCGATGTGCTCCTTCGCGATGTTGATGAAGTCCAGATCGTCCGCGAGGAACCGTCGGGCGAGCGAGACGCGGAGCTCCACCTGGATCGTCCGGGAGAGCTCGCGGTCGTCGAGGGAGGCATTGTGGAACCGGCCGAGGGCCTGGGCGATCTCCGTGACCGACGTCCCCTGGTTCTCGACGGCCTCGACGAGGAAGCCCGACTTGTCGTCCTTGATCCACTTCTGGATGCACGACAGGATCTCGTCGGCCGAGAGGTGTCGCGCCGCGATCTGAAAGGCCTCCTCCGACGCCCTGAGGATCGGCTCGGGGCTCCGGCGTTCGAGGGGCCGGTTCTCGTCGAGGATCTCCTCCCCCGGGCGGGAGCCCGTGAAGCGCGGCAGGAGTTCCTGCGCCTCGCCCACGCCGTTCCAGCAGAGATAGTTGATCATCCGGCGCGAGATGCGGACCAGAAGGTGCTGGTCCGTCTTCCGCAGGAAGTCGATGATGACCCACCAGTCCTCGCGCGGCCGGTGCTCGAACCCCTCGACGGCGGCCTGCCACGTCTGGATCTTGTCCAGCAGCTTCCGGTGGAGGAGGAGCTCGCCGAGCCGCTCGGCCACGGTGTCGATGAGCTTCCGCTCCTCTTTCAGGAACGGCCCCTCGTCCGACGCCGGCATCTCCCGGCGGTACCAGACCTCGACACTTCCGACGATCTCCCCCTGCACCCGGATCGGCGAAGACTGCGTCCACGGAGTCCGGGTCCAGGTCGCCGGTGCGTAGACGACGTCGTCCACCACGATCCGCGCCTGGCACTCGTCGGGCCATTGCCATCCGGGCGGCAGAACCTCGACGAGGCTCCGGAAGATCTCGTCCAGCGAGGCCTGCGGGCTGTTGCAGATCTCGTTGACCCGGTAGATGCAGGTCAGCTCCTTGGCCCTCTCCTGAAGGGCAAAGAGGATGCTGTCCACCGGTCCTCCGGGCGGCGTCATCTCCCCGTCTCCTGCCGGAAGATGATCCCACGTCCGGTTCGCCCGTCCACCTCGATCCGGAGAGGCGTCTCGAGCCGGACGTGACGGAGCCAGGGCGTCTCCCGGAGGGCCGGACGGGCGGAGAGCCATGCCCAGTCGATCCGGGCCGTGCCGGCGTCCGGAACGGAGAAATAGCTGACGCCGAAGCTCGAGATGTTGTGGAAGAAATGCGACCCCTGGCTCATCTCGATGCGGCGTTCCGCGAGCGCCGCCTCGACGAGAACGCGGACTCCGCCCACGTCGCCCCACGCGACCGGGACGCCGAGCCAGGGGTCCGCACTCCCCCACCGCCCGAAGCCGATCAGGACGTAGGGACGGCCCTCGGCGACGAGCGACCGGTTGACGGCCGCCACGTCCGAGGCGGCCCCGGCGAAGCTGCGCGTCCCGACCAGATCCCGCTTCAGGTGGACCACGTCCGCAACGCCGTGCACGACGCCGTTTCCCAGGACGCTCTCCGAGAAGACGAGAGGGACCAACCCGGGTCGAGGCGCGAAATCGACGTCCACGGTCTCGGTCGAGACGACGAGCGGGCGAACCTGAAGAACGCCGAACCGCCCCGGAGGGTCTTCCCGCGGATGGAAGGTCGCCGCGAACTCCATCTCGACGGGGCCTCCGACGACCCGCTCCGCATGCGCCAGCACGGTCCGGATCGCCCCGTTGACCGGATACTCCCCGAGGGAGAGAAGCGGCGCGAAATCCAGGAGCCGGGGCCCGGGCCGCCCCGTTCCCGGAACGAGGCGGTCCGACCCCGCATCGAGCGTGGAGGCGGTGAAGCGGAGCGAGCCGTCCTCTTCCGCCTCCGGCAGTTCCGCCTTCGCGAGGTACTCCGTTTCGTGCACCGCATCCTCCGCCGGCGGGGGTCCCATCCGGACGGCCCAGAAGGACGTCTGCGAGTCGCGCAGGAGCTCCCGGAGCGACCCGTAGGGCCGGCGGACGCCCGGGTGTGCCGGGCAGTAGCTCCAGCTCGCCTCCCCTTCGACGATGGTCTTTCCCAATCCGAGCGCGAGGTGGACGACCCCCTCTTCGGGACGTGCCGCGCCGAAGCGGTAGAAGTTGTACGAGCGGGCGACACCCGAGACGTCCGGGTAGAAGAGCTGGCCCCGCCGGACCCCGACCACCTCCTGCACGATGACCGCCATCCGCTCTTCGCGCGGCGTCGCGCCGATCGTCTCCCGATAGGCCCGTGCGCTCCGGAAGAAGGTCGACGCCCAGACGAACTTGACCGCCTCGACGAGCTTCCGGAACCGGAAGCCGGCGTCGAACTGGTCGTTCGGCGTCATCTTCGTCGCGTAGACGCCCGCGAACGGATGCTCCCGCGCGTCCTCGAGGAGGCTCGACGAGCGGACGGCGAGCGGCGAATGCACCTGCCCGACGAGGGCGCGGAGATCCCCGGCCAGGTCGCCGGAGAGAGACCCCCGGAGAAACGCCCGCGCCACCGCCTCGTCCGGCTCGTCCGCGAGGGCGACGTCCCAGAGGCCGTTGTCGTCGACGAAGCGCTCGAAGTGATCCGCGGTGATGACGGTCAGCGTGGGGATCGCGATCCGCAGCGGGTACGTTCCGCCGTCTGCAAGGGACGGGAGGCCGTCAGAGAGCCTGAGGAGCCCGGAGGCCTTGCCGCCGAGGGGGCCCGAGCCGATCCGGGTCAGGTTTTCCGCGGCCCCGAAGAACGTCCGGTCGAAGGGCGGGATCGACCTGGCCCGCTCCGGGCCGGACATCGGCTCAGACCCAGCCGCGGTCGTGACAGGCCTTCGCCACCCGGCTGACGGCGATGACGTACGCCGCATCCCGCATGTAGAGCTTCTGTTTCGCCGCGAGGTCCGAGACGGCGTGAAACGCCGCGGTCATCTTCACATCGAGATTGCCGAGGACCTCGTCCTGCTCCCAGTAGTGATTCATGTTGCTCTGCACCTGCTCGAAATAGCTGCAGGTGACGCCTCCGGCGTTGGCGAGAAAGTCGGGAATGACGAAGATCCCCCGCTCCCGGATCACCGTGTCGGCTTCCGGCGTCGTCGGGCCGTTCGCTCCTTCGACGATGATCCGGACCCGGTCCCGGATCTTCCGGGCCGTCTCGCCCGTCACCTGGTTCTCGAGGGCGCAGGGCATCAGGACGTCCACGTCCTGCTCGATCCACGCCCCGCCCGGGAGCACTTCGTAGCCGAGCTGCGCGGCCTTCTTCTTGTCGATGCCGCCGAAGGAGTCCGTGATCCCGAGCAGGACATCGGGGTCGACGCCGTCGAGCTTCCGGAAGAAGTAGCTCGTCTGGTCGGACTGGTCCCACGAGGAGACGCCGACGACTCTTCCACCGAGCTTCTGGTAGAGGCGCACGGCGTACTGGGAGACGTTGCCGAAGCCCTGCACGCTCGCTTTCGTCTTCGCGATGTCGAGGTTCAGCCGCTTCAGGGCCTCCCGCAGCGTGTAGACGACCCCGTAGCCCGTGGCTTCCGTCCGTCCCAGCGAGCCCCCCATCCCCACCGGTTTGCCGGTGATGAAGCCCGGTGCCTTGTACCCGTGGATCACCTCCCACTCGTCCAGCATCCAGAGCATGTGCTGCGGCGAGGTCATGACGTCGGGAGCCGGCACGTCCTGGTGCGGGCCGACGTTCTTCGCCACCTGCCGGACCCACCCGCGACAGATCCCTTCCTGCTCCCGGGCCGAGAGGTTGTGCGGGTCGCAGATGACGCCTCCCTTGGCGCCGCCGAGCGGGATGTCGACCACGGCGCACTTCCAGGTCATCCACATCGAAAGGGCGCGGACCGTGTCGACGGTCTCCTGCGGGTGAAAACGGATGCCGCCCTTCGAAGGCCCGCGGGCGTCGTTGTGCTGGACCCTGAAGCCCCGGAAGACCTTCACTTTCCCGTCGTCCATCCGGACGGGGATCGCGAAGTGGTACTCACGAAGCGGGAAACGGAGGAGCTCCCGCGTCGCCGGGTCGAGGCCGAGGATGTCGGCCGACTTGTCGAACTGCGCCTGCGCCATCTCGAAGGGATTGAATGCACTCTTCATGGGAAATCAGCCTCTTTTCTGCCTGTCGCTGGAGACGCCGGGAAGGCGCCGCGGGGAGCCGGCCATCCGGTCGGCATCGTAGGCCGGCGCCCCCGGCGACGCGATGAGGAAATTGAATCAGGCAAGCGCCGGACCCGTGATCGGAATCAGTCGAGCGTGAAGGTCTTCCGCCACTCGTCTCCCTCGCTCCACGCCGGCTGCTCCTCCCGGAGGAGGACGTGATTTTCGAGGACGAGGGCGTCCATCGCGGTGCGCATGAAGCAGGTGTAGGCGTCGGAGGGGTTGCAG
>DATIWM010000028.1:0-2050 GCA_035519355.1 Thermoanaerobaculia bacterium
GGGCTCGAGGGATCGCTTCCGGACGTCACCGCCAAGCGCATCATCGACGGCGAGATCGTCCCGCGTTTCCGCTCCGGTGACTTCCCGGGCGGGATCGTCGCGGGCACGAACGCGATGATGGCGGCGATCAAGGGCGAGTACAAGGGAACCGGCCGGACCGTCGACGAGGGACGCCGGCGCAGGAACGATCACTTCGGCTCGTGCCTGACGATGGCGATCTTCTTCGGGATCTTCTTCGTGCTGCCCGTGATCTTCCGCCGGAACCGCTTCCGGACGCACGGCGGACGGGGATGGTGGGGCGGGTTCGGGGGACCCTTCATCGGCGGGGGATTCGGCGGAGGCGGCTTCGGGAGCGGGGGAGGGTTCGGCGGAGGCGGCGGTTTCTCGGGCGGCGGCGGCTCCTTCGGCGGCGGCGGCGCCTCCGGGAGCTGGTGAGTCGGGCGAGGGAATCATGGCGAACGTCTTCGCGCAGTTCGACTCGGAGCGCATCGTGGCCGCGATCGCCGCGGCCGAGAAGACGACGTCCGGCGAGATTCGCGTCCACGTGACGCGCCGCTTCCCGAAGGATCTCGAGGAGCGGGCGGTCCGGCGCTTTCACCTCCTCGGGATGACGAAGACGGCCGAGCGCAACGGCGTCCTCATCTACATCGCGCCGCGGGCGCGCCGGTTCCGCATCCTCGGGGACACGGCGATCCACGAGAAGTGCGGCGAGCACTTCTGGAAGGAGGTCGCCTCCGCCATGGAGGCGCACTTCCGGGACGGGAGGCTGACCGAGGGAGTCGTCGCGGGCGTCGAGCGGGTCGGCGAGGTCCTGGCGCGCCACTTCCCGCGGCGCGAGAAGGACGAGAACGAGCTCCCGGACGACATCACCCGGGACTGAGCGAGGCCCCCCGGGCGCGAAGGAAGGTCCCATTTCGAGAAATCGGACCCCGATCTAAGTTGCTGAGCCCGCTGCGGCTTGACTTTGCGCCGAAAACCCTTATGATTCGCGGCTCTTATGTACGCGATCGTCCGCTCCGGCGGAAAACAGCTCAAGGTCGCCGCGGGCGACGTCGTCCGCATCGAGCGACCCTCGGGCGAGAAGATCAAGAAGGGCGAGACCCTCGCGCTCTCCGGCGGCAGCGTCATCCTCGTCTCCGGCGACGGCAACGTGCGCACCGGCGCCGACGCGTTGAAGGGCGTCACCGTCCAGGCGAAGGTCCTCGGGGAGATCCGGACGCGGAAGGTGCTCGTCTTCAAGAAGAAGCGGACCAAGCAGTACCGCCGCACCAAGGGGCACCGGCAGACCATGATCCAGGTCCGGATCGAGGCGATCGAAGGCTAGGGCAGGAGAGTTCTCGATGGCACACAAGAAAGGTCAGGGTTCCTCCCGCAACGGCCGCGACTCGAACTCGCAGCGGCTCGGCGTGAAGGCGTTCGGCGGGCAGGTCGTGCCCGGCGGCTCGATCATCGTCCGTCAGCGCGGCACGAGGTTCTTCCCGGGCGTCAACGTCGGGCGCGGCAAGGACGACACGCTCTTCGCGAAGGTGACGGGGACCGTCCGTTTTCACGACAAGGGCCGGCTCGGCCGGCACGTCTCCGTCGAGCCCCTCGCCTCCTAGCCCGCCCCCGCGCCCGCCCGCGCGGGCGGCAATGTTTCCGGAATGTTCATCGACTCCGCCGAGATCGAGGTCAAGGCGGGCGACGG
Source organism: Thermoanaerobaculia bacterium (assembly GCA_035519355.1). GTDB lineage: Bacteria > Acidobacteriota > Thermoanaerobaculia > UBA5066 > UBA5066 > DAOMFB01. Next base: position 1,688 of record DATIWM010000028.1, read on the forward strand.
CGGCAACGGCTGCGTCGCCTTCCGACGGGAGAAGTTCGTCCCGAGGGGCGGCCCGTCCGGCGGCGACGGCGGCCACGGCGGCTCGGTGTGGGCGGTCGCGGACCCGGCGTACAACACGCTCTACCACCTCCGGCACCAGAACCGTTTCCGCGCGGAACGCGGCGAGCACGGCATGGGGTCGAACCGCCATGGCAGGACCGGCGCCGACGTCGAGGTCCGCCTGCCGCTCGGCTCCGTCGTCACCGACGCGGACAGCGGCGAGCGCCTCGCCGATCTCGTGCGGGCGGGCGAGCGCGTGCTCCTCGTCAAGGGCGGCAACGGCGGCTGGGGCAACCAGCACTTCGCGACGCCGACGCGCCAGGC
>DATIWM010000029.1:0-2200 GCA_035519355.1 Thermoanaerobaculia bacterium
CAACGGCTTTCCGATCTTCGTGCAGGAGCCGATCCCGGGAGACCAGTCGTGCGTCTTCGTCCCCGACCAGTTCAATCCGTACCGGTGCTCCGGCTACTACAAGAACGTCTTCAACGTCCCCTTCGCCGCATCGATCGCCCTCACGCACTCGATCACGGTGCACGGCGAGGTCATTCCCCGGCTCTCGAAGGTCAACTCCAACGGCGTGGGCTGGAGCGTGACCGTGGAGAAGTCGCTCCTGCGCCACCGGTTTGCCTTCTTCGCGGGAAACCAGCGCCAGACCACGGTGGACGAGTACATGCAGGCCGTGCCCCTGGGCCGATCGCCGAGCAACATCTACCTCGGCTTCAACCTGTTTCGGGCCTGGAACTTCAAATAACCGGATCGGTCAGAATGCGCCCCGGATGGCGACGCCGCTTCCCGAGCTCACGGTCCCGAGCCTGTCCGCGACGGACCGGCTCGTCGCGCTCCCTCCGATTTTCCTGACCGACGCGCGGACGGGCGTGCCGCCGCGGCTGAAGACGGCCGTCCGGGTCGGACGCCGCGGGGACATTCTGTGCGTGCGCTTCGATGGGCGCGACGACGACACCGGCGTCGTGGCCACGCACACCAGGCGTGACGATCCGCTGTGGGAGGAAGACGTCTTCGAAGTGTTTCTCGCCTCCGAAGACCCTCCGCACGTTTACTACGAGTTCGAGGTCAACCCGCTCGGCACTCTCTTCGACGCTCGCATCGAATCGCCCGACTTTCGCCGAGTGTCGATGCGGGTCGAGACGGCCTGGGACTGCCCGGGCTACGAAGCACGCGTGACGCGCGGCCCGCGACGCTGGTCGGCGAGCCTGAGGATCCCCCTCGCGCCGCTCGAGGCCGCGGCACCCGAACGCTGGCGGGCCAACTTCTACCGGATCGACCGCGGGGCCCGCGACGAGTTTTCCGCATGGTCACCGACCTTCGCGGATCCGGCGGATTTCCACGTTCCGGAACGGTTTGGACGCCTGAGGCTCGAGGTCTAGGGTTCGGTTTCTGGCCTCTGGCTTCTGGCTTCTGGTTTCTGGTGGAGGCGGCGCCAACCCGAAACCAGGGACCACAAACCCTGAAACCTACTTTGCGATCCCCTTCTCCTTGAGCCACTCGACGGCGCGTTCCCTCGCCCGGCGCTCCTTGAACTGGAAGAAGTGGGCCTCCTCCTTCGGGTGCTTCAGCAGCGCCGCTCGAAAGGCCGGCGCCGCGTCGTCGGCGGCGAGCGCCGCCTCGAGGTCCCGCCGGCAGGCCGCGTCCTCGCAGTGCGCCGCGAAATCCACGAGATCGCCGCGGGAGCGCTCGCCCGCGTCGCGAGGCAGGGCCGCGTAGCGCGAGTCCCCGGACAGGGCGGCGTGCCGCTCGGCGTCGCGGTCGAGGACCTGGATCACGTCCCCGGTCTGGCGGTCGAAGAAGTGCGTGATCTTGTGGGAACGGTTTTCGAAGGCCACGACGAGGCCCTCCCAGTCGATCTCGGCTTCCGTAGCCATGGCCGCGATATGATACGGGGTTCGGGGGACAAGAGACGGAATGAAGAAGATAGCGACGTTCGACGACTGGATCGACGCCTTCCGGGCCTGGCAGGGCGACATCGGCCTGCACCTGCCCAGGCACGCCGACTACCAGTTCGAGGCCAAGTACGGGGACATCCGTTCCGACGAGATCGAGTACGGCGACTTCCGCGGCCAGAAGAAGTGGGAACGGGTCACGCAGATCCCCTACCAGCAGATCCGGGACGCCCTTCTGAACCTGATCGTCTACCAGGGCGACACGGAGTTCGCCTCGGTCGAGCAGCAGCGCAATCTGCTCGAGACCTCGCCCTCCGACTACGACACCGACAGCTGCTGCCGGATCATGGTCGAGGAGATGCGCCACGGCTGGCAGATGTGCCACCTCCTGGTGAACCACTTCGGCGAGACCGGCAAGATCGAGGCGCGCAAGCTCCTCGAGCGGCGCTCCTGGCAGAACAACCGGCTCCTTGGCTCCTTCAACGTGGACGTCGACAACTGGGTCGACTTCTTCACGTACACCGAGTTCGTGGACCGGGACGGCAAGTTCCAGCTGAACATGCTCTCGACCTCCGGCTTCGCGCCGCTCGCCCGTTCGATGGGACCCATGCTGCGCGAGGAGGGGTTCCACCTCGGCACCGGCCACATGGGCCTGCAGCGCATCGTGAAGGCCG
>DATIWM010000030.1:0-13815 GCA_035519355.1 Thermoanaerobaculia bacterium
AGCGGCGAGCGCAGCGAGTCCGCTGCGACTCGGGCTTTGGCGGCGGCTCGTCCGCATGCTCCAGACATCCGAACCCAGTCAATAGGCCGTAACCTTCCAGGCCTGCAGCGCCACAATCCGTCCAGAGACGAGGCGAACTGATAGCGAGCTTTGCTCCGAGAAGTCGACCGTCTCACTACTTCCAAACGGATCCTTCCCCCGGAGTTTTCCCTCATGAAGAAAGTCGAGCCAGTCGCCGCGCACGGCGGAAGGTCGTCCGAGCTTAGAAAGAAGAGTTTGCTGCGTAGTTCCAAGCCAGATGCCTCGGTCAACAGAGAGAGGCATGGACGTGGATGGCAGCGCGGGACATCCTGAATTGACGGTAGCTGTGGGCGGAACTTCTTCGGCCATCACGCCCCCGATCTCCATCTCTGGACCACCCATTTCGCCATGGGACATAACCCAGAGTCTTTGAGGTGGCTCCGCGCTTGCAGCTGCATAGCAGAGCCAGTACATGCTGTCGCCCGCGTCGCCTTGGTGTGCGATGGTGCCGCGTCCGACGGCTTTTCGAACCTGTGCGAGCTTCGTCTTCTCGAAATATGCGACGAACTTACCGAGCGATAACCGGGTTGCCGGTCGGAACCGGAGCGAAGGATTTCGATATTCGTCTTGGAAAGGAGGAGGCGGGACGGCCTGCGCCAGAACCGGACCCGAGAGAAGCAACCACGCGAGAAAGGGAAGGCAGCGAAGAACGTGAAGCTGAGTCATGAGGAAAGCCGCCGAACTAGTATTCGGCCGCCGGGAGAGAATGTGCTTGGGCTGCACTGGCTGCATCCAATCCCGGCGGTGGGTGACGAGCGGGCTGATAAGAAGATCCTTGTCACGCCTCGGCGTGCGTTTGCAGCAACCTCTTGCGTGTGTAGGCGATGAGGCCGCCGGCGTCGATGATGGCCTGGCGGGCGGCGGGGAGCGGGACGACGTCGTAGCTCTTTTCGGTCGTCCGGTTCGTGACGCGGCCGGGAGCGATCTCGATCTCGTCCCCCTCGCTCGCGGCGATCCCGGGGGCCGTCACGACGTTGAGGCCGAGGTTGATGGCGTTCTGCAGGAAGATCCGGGCGAAGCTTCCCGCCACGATCACCAGCTCATGCCCCTTCAGCGTCGAGACCGCCTGTTCCCGCGACGACCCGCAGCCGAAGTTCGGCCCCGCGACAATCACGGAGCCGGGGGGAACCTCGTTCGCCTTCAGCTTGGCGTTCAGCGACGCGTCATCGGCGAAGGCGAACTGCGGCGTCTCCGACGGGAGGACCGTCGCCATGTACCGGCCCGGGTAGATCACGTCGGTGGAGACGTCCCCGGGAAAAACCCGGATCACCCTGGCCATGTCAGCGCGCTCCTTTCCGCGGGTCGCTGATGACCCCCGCGACGGCCGAGGCGGCCGCGACGGCGGGGGAGCAGAGGTAGACCTCGGAGGTCGGGTTCCCCATCCGCCCCTTGAAGTTCCGGTTCGTCGTCGAGAGGGCCACCTCGCCGTCGCCGAGCGCTCCTTCGTGGACGCCGAGGCAGGGGCCGCAGCCGGCGTTCATGACGACCGCGCCGGCCGCGAGGAAGTCGCCAAGGTAGCCCCTCTTCAGCGCCTCCAGCCAGATCCTGCCGGAGGCGGGGAAGACGAGCATCCGGGTCCCCGCCGCCACCTTCTTCCCGCGGACGATGTCGGCGGCGGCGGCGAGGTCGTCGAGCCGGCCGTTCGTGCAGGAGCCGATGACGACCTGGTGGACCTTCGTGCCGGCCACCGCCTCGACCGGCTTGACGTTGTCGACGGTGTGCGGGCAGGCGATCTGGGGAGAGAGCGCCGAGACGTCGATCTCGATGACCCGCTCGTACGGCGCGTCGGAGTCGGGAGCGACGAGGTCGAGCGGCACGCGGAGCCCGGCCTCCTCGCGCAGGTAGCGGACCGTCTCGGCGTCGGCCGGGACGATCCCGGCGGTGGCCCCGGCCTCGACCGACATGTTGGAGAGGACGAGCCGCCCGGAGGTGGGCATCGTCCGGATCGTCTCGCCGTGGAACTCCAGAACCCGGAAGTTCGCCCCCTGCGCGCTGATCATCCCGATCAGGTGGAGGATCAGGTCCTTCGGGCCGACGAAGTCGGGGAAGGCGCCGTTCACGACGACCTTCATCGTCGGCGGCACCTCGACGTTGAGCGCCACGCCGAGCGTCCAGACGCTCGCCATCTCGGTCGCCCCGATGCCGAACGCGAAGGCGCCGAGCGCCCCGTGGCTCGTCGTGTGCGAGTCGGTCCCGACGACGACGGTTCCCGGCCGGACGTAGCCGTACTCGGGGAGGACCTGGTGGCAGATGCCCCCCGTGTCGCCGCGGACGTCGTGGAAGCGCCCGATCCCCTGCGCCGCCACGAACTCGCGCACCTTCTTCTGGTTCGTCGCCGTCTTGGGCGACTCGGCGGGGACGCGGTGGTCGAAGATGATGGCGATCCGCGACGGATCCCAGACCTTCGGAGTCCGTCCGGTCCCCTTCCAGACCTCCAGGAACTGGTTGATGACGAGCGCGGCGTTCTCGTGCGACATGGCGAGGTCGACGCGCGGCTCGACGACGTCACCCGCATTCAGCCCCCGCTTCCCGGAGGCCTTCTCGAGGATCTTCCCGGCGACGGTCTGGCCCATTCTTCGTGTCCCCCTAGACGATGCCCTGGCTTCTCATCCCGGCGATCTCCTCCACCGTGAAGCCGGCGGCGGTCAGGACTTCTTCCGTGTGCTCGGAAAGCCGCGGCGGCGGGACGTCGATCGCCCCCGGCGTCTTTTCGAAGAGAGCCGTCAGGCCGAAGAGAGGCAGATCGCCGATTCCCGGCACGGGGACGGAGCGGAGGGTCCGGCGGTGTGCGAGCTGCCGCTGCGCCAGCGCGGCCCCGAGCGAGAGGATCTCTCCCGACGGGACGTCGCGCGCATTCAGGAGCTCGACCCAGTCGGCCGTCTTCCGCGTCCGGAGCTTCTGCTCGAGCAGCACGGTCAGCTCCTTGCGGTTCTTCTTCCGGTTGTCGCGCTCGGCGAAGCGCGGGTCGCTCTTCAGCTCCGGCACGCCCAGCGCGTCGGCGACCGCCTCCCACTGCTCCTGCTTGTTGGCGGCGATGTTGATGTGGCCGTCCTTCGTGGCGAAGGTCCCCGACGGGGCGGCCGTGAAGTTGTCGTTCCCGAGGAGGACCGGGGCCTGCCCGCCGATCAGGAGGTTCGCGGCGACCCACCCCATCAGCGGCATGATCGAGTCGAGAAGGGCCACGTCGATCATCTGCCCTTCACCGGTCCGCTCCCGGTGGTAGAGGGCGGCCATGACGGCGAAGGCGGCGTTGAGCCCGCCGACCGTGTCGCAGACGGGGAAGCCGCACCGGAGCGGGTTCAGCCTCTCGTCGCCGTTCACGGCCATCGTCCCGGAGAGCCCCTGGATGATCTGGTCGTAAGCCGGCTTCTGCGCGTCGGGGCCGGTCTGGCCGAAGCCGGAGATGGCGCAGTAGACGAGGCGGGGATTGGTCGCCGCGAGTGATTTGTACGACAGGCCCAGCCGGTCCATGACGCCGGGGCGGAAGTTCTCGACGAGGACGTCGGCCGCCGTGACGAGCTTCCGGAAGACCTCTTTCCCCTTCGACGCCTTCAGGTTCAGGGTGACCGACTTCTTGTTCGCGTTCTGGGCGAGGAAGCTCGTCCCCATCAGCTTCTGGTTGAGCGCCGGGACGTTTCCGAGCTTCCGCGCGAGGTCGCCGTCCTTCGGGTTCTCGATCTTGATCACCTCGGCCCCGAGAAGGGCGAGGTGGAGCGTCGCGAAGGGGCCCGAGAGGACGTTCGTCAGGTCGAGGACGCGGACCCCCTCGAGGAGCTTCTTCGTCACGGGGTCGCCTCCGCCGGGAGTCCCGCCGGGACCGGCCCGGTCTTGTAGACCCGCCCCGGCATCTCGCGGCCGAAGAAGGCCGCGACGTCGCGCGCGAGAGAGATCAGCGCCTGAAGGTCGATGTCGGTCCGGACGTCCATCCGGTGGAGGGCGTGAACGAAGTCCTCGGTGGCCACGTTGCCGGCGGCCACCTTCGTGAAGGGACAGCCGCCGAGCCCGGCGAACGACGTCTCGAAGGAGGTGACGCCGGCCGCGAGCGCTGCGAAGACGTTCGCCATCCCCACCCCGTAGGTGTCGTGGAAATGACAGGCTGCCTCGATCCGCGGCGAGAGGGAGAGGAGGGCGGCATAGAGGCGCGCCACCTGCTCCGGGTGGGCATGCCCGGCCGTGTCGGCGAGGCTGATCCGCGTGAGTCCGGCGTCGACGTACGTGCGGCAGATGTCGAGGACCCGCGCCTCCGGAATGGGACCCTCGTACCCGCAGCCGAAGGCCGATTGGACGGCGACCTGGACCGGCCTCTGGGCCGCGAGCGCCTGCCGGGCCATCGCGACGATCCGGCGGGTCGCTTCCGAAGTCCCCATCCCGGCGTTCTTCCGGCTGTGCGTCTCGCTGGCCGAAACCCCCATGCAGAAATACTCCACGCCCGCGTCGAGACCCCGCTCGAGTCCCTTCTCGTTCAGGACGAGGCCGGAGAGGAGGGCCCGCTTCGTCGGAGCGCCGGAAGCCAGAAGCCTCCGGAAGAGCGCGTCGGTGTCGGCCATCTGGGGGACTTTTTCCGGGTGGACGAAGGAGCCGACCTGGACGATGTCGAGGCCGGAGGCCGCGGCGCGCGAGATCCACGCCGCTTTCATCTCCGTCGGGACGACGGTCTTCTCGACCTGGAGGCCGTCGCGGGGACCGACCTCGTGCAGACGGATGCCGGCCGGAAGCTGCAAGGCGGCCGTCCCCTACAGCGCCCGGGCGACCGCCTCGCCCATCTCGAGCGTCTTCGACGCCCCGCCCATGTCGTACGTCCGGACCTTTCCCTCGGCCACGACCTTCGCGACGGCGGCTTCGAGGCGCCGCCCCTTCTCCGTCTCGCCGAGCCAGTCGAGCATCATCTTCGCGGCGAGGAGGGTCGCGAGCGGGTTCACCTTGTACTGCCCCGCGTACTTCGGTGCGGAGCCGTGCGACGGCTCGAAGACCGCCAGCTTCTCGCCGATGTTCCCTGAGCAGCCGAATCCGAGGCCGCCGACCATCTGGGCCGCGAGGTCGGAAATGATGTCGCCGTACAGATTCGGCGCCACGAGGACGTCGTAATTGAACGGGTTTTTCAGGAGCCACATGCAGATGGCGTCGACGTTCGCGTCGTCGGTGGCGATGCCGGGGTAGTCCGCCGCGACTTTCCGCGCCTCCTCGAAGAAGAGGCCGTCGGCGGCCCGGACGACGTTGGCCTTGTGGACGATCGTGACCTTCCGCCGCCCGTGGGCCTTCGCGAACTCGTAGGCGGCCCGGACGATGCGCGAAGAGCCCCTCCGCGTGTTCACTTTGCACGAGATCGCGTACTGCTCGCCGGAGAGGGGTGCGAACGGCGCGAACGGTTTCGACAGCCTCGCGAGGACATCGGACAGCTCCAGCGGCACCGGCGAGAACTCGACGCCGGCGTAGAGGTCCTCGGTGTTCTCACGGAAGATGACGAGGTCGATTCCTTCCTTCAGGTTCAGCGGGTTCCCCGCGTACGCCTTGCAGGGGCGGAGGCAGACGTAGAGATCGAAGAGCTGCCGCATCCGGACGATGGGGGAGCGGTAGGTCAGCCCTTTCCCCCGGAGCTCGGGAGCCAGCTCCTCCTCGGCGGCCCGGACCGGCTTCGAGGTGATCGCCCCGAACATCGCGGCGTGGACGTTCCGGAGGAGGTCGACGGTCCGGGGAGGAAAGGCGTCTCCCTCGCGGCACCAGAACTCCCATCCGATGTCCCCGTGCAGGTAGGTCGCGTTCAGCTTGAGGGCGTCGAGGACGATCCGCGCCGCCTCCATGACCTCGACGCCGACGCCGTCTCCCGGCAGCCAGGCGATCCGGTACTGGCTCATCGAGAATTCCCCCCGGCGCCCCTCTGAAGCGCCCGCGAAAGCGTCTCCGAATTCGGGCTCCCGGGTCCATGAGCCAGATGGCTCATGGCCGCGCTCCGGGCCTTCCTACGGGATCACCACGGCAGCCCCCGGACCTCGCGGGCGCGCCGGTAGACATCGTCGTACGCGGCCGCGGAGCGGTCCCACGAGAAGTCCTGGACCATCCCGTTGACGAGAAGGCGGCGCCAGCCGGCGGGGTGGTTGAAGAGCCCCTGGGCCCTGAGGATCTCGGCCGCGAGGGCGTGCGAGGACGGGTCGTCGAAGACGAAACCCGTGCCCTGGTCGGGATTCCGCCCGTCGAAACCGGCCACGGAGTCGGCGAGGCCGCCGACCCGCCGCACGATGGGGGGCGTGCCGTAGGCGAGGGAGTACATCTGGTTCAGGCCGCACGGCTCGAACCGGGACGGCATGACGAAAGCGTCGGCCCCGGCCTCGATCTTGTGCGCCAGCTCCTCGCTGAAGCCGACGAAGGCCGCCGCCCGCCCCGGGTGGTGCGCCGCGAGCGTCCGGATGGCGTGCTCCAGCTGCGGCTCCCCCGAACCGAGAAGGACGATCCGGATGCCGCGCCGGATCAGCTCGGGCGCCGCCCCCATGAAGAGGTCGAAGCCCTTCTGGTCCGTCAGGCGTCCGACGGAGCCGAGCACCATGCCGTTGTCGTCCGGGTCGAAGCCGGCGATGCGGCAGAGATCGCGCCGGCAGAGGGGCTTGCCCGAGAGGTCGCGGAGCGAGTAGCGCTCCGCGATGACGTCGTCGGTCGCGGGGTTCCAGACGCTCGTGTCGACTCCGTTCAGGATCCCGACGAGGCGGTCGCTCCGCATCCGCAGAATCCCGTCCAGCCCCGCCCCCCCTTCGCGCGTCGTGATCTCCCACGCGTAGGTCGGCGAGACGGCGGTGATCATGTCCGCGGCCACGATGGCGCCCTTCAGGAGGTTCACGTCGCCGCCGAACTCCACGCCGCCGCCCGTCCAGGACTCCGGCGGAAGCCCGAGAATCCGGAACTCCGAGGGCCCGTAGACCCCCTGGTACGTGACGTTGTGGATGGTCAGGACCGTGGAGACGTCGTCGAACCACCGGTCGCGCCAGCTGCTCCAGGCCGCGAGCATGACGGCGAGCGCCGGGTGCCAGTCGTGGGCGTGGAGAATCTGCGGGCGCCGGCCCATCCGGCGCATCGCCTCGAGGGCCGCGCGGACGAAGAGGGTGAAGCGCCAGAGCCCGTCGTCCCGCCCCGTCTCGTTCGGCGCGTAGAGGCGCGTCCGGTGGAAGAGCGGGTCGTGGGCGACGAAATAGACCGGGACGGTGCTTCCGGGGAGCGTGCCCCGAAGGAGGCCGACGGTGTGGCGACGGCCGAGGAGGGAAACCTCGAACGGGGCGAGGGCCTGCTCGGGCCAGCTGAGCCGCCGGCGGTACCACTCGGCCGCCTCGAGGTGAAAGGGGAGGAAGACGTCGACATCATGTCCGCGCGCCGCCTGCGCCTTCGGCAGGGCGCCGACGACGTCGCCGAGGCCCCCCGTCTTCGCGAATGGAACGCATTCGGCGGAGAGGTGGGTGACCCTCACGCGCCGGGCCGCCCGCCGGCCGGCTTCTCCCAGAGGACGGCGGCGTAGCCCACGACGCGGGTCGTGTCGCCGAAGGCGTCGCCCGAGTCCCCCTGGGCCACGATGACCGCCGGGGCCGTTCCGAGGATCTGAAGCGCCCGGAGGAGCGCCGTGGCCGGGAGGACGCCGCACATGGAGATCCGCTCCTTCTCGTGAACGGTGGTGAAGAACGCCCGGGGATCGCCGGCGCAAAGCGCCGCGAGGGCCTGGTCGTCCTTCACCCGGTTCCGCTCTCGCGGCAGGAAGTGGTTCAGGTCCGAGGAGACGACGACGGCGACGCTCTCGCCCCGGGCCTCGGCCCTCTGGACGGCGCCGGCGACGGCCTCGCCCACGGCCAGACAGAGGCCCGGATCGGGCTCGCCGATCGAGACGCAGACGATCGAGAGCCCCGGGACGGCCGCCTGGAGGAACGGCACGATGACCTCGAGCGAGTGCTCGTAGCGATGCGCCGCGTCGTCTTCCCGGAGGGCCGGACAGAGGGCGAGAAGGTCCTTCGCCAGCGCCTCGCTGCGCGGCACCTCGCCGAGCGGCGTCTTCCAGGCCTGGTCGGGCGAGAGGGCCGCCGCCGAGCCGAGGCCGTGATGGTTCGGCCCGAGGAGGAGAACCGTCTTCGGCCAGCCGACGGAGGCGACCCCGGCGGCGGCGATCCCCCCCGAATAGACGTGGCCGGCGTGCGGGAGAAGGAGGGCGCGCCAGCTTCCGGCGGGGCGGGGCGCGGTGCGCCGGGCGGCGAGGAGGCGGTCCACCGTCAGGCGCAGGCGCGCGGGCTCGGACTCGTAGAACGTGCCGGCGACCGCGGGAGGCCTGACGGAGAGGCTCAATTCACCAGGACCGTGGCGCGGTGGCTTCGGACTCCGGCGCCGACCGTGATGGTCGCGGTACCCGGGCCCTCGGCCTTCACGACGCCGTTCAGCACGGAGGCGACTTTCGGATCGGAGGATGTCCAGACGAGGGCCGGGTCTTCGATGGCGGCGCCGCCCGTGTCGCGGACGACCGGGTTGATCCGCTGCGTGTCCCCCGTCTTCAGGATGAGGGTCAGGGGAGCGATCTCGAAGGACCCGATCTCGCGGAAGAGGACCCGGACCTCGCATCCGGCGCTGAGGTCGGTGCCGAGGCTGGCCGTCACGTTCGCCTTCCCCTCGCCGGCCGAGGCGATGAGGCCGGCCTCGGTGACCTGAACGACCTTCGGATCGGACGTGCTCCACTTCGGCTTCACCGGGGAGGGCTGCCCCTTCAGGTCGCGGAGGTCGGCGAGCAGGGCGGCCGTCGTCCCGACGGGCCCGACGAGCGTGAGGCGGGGGGGGATCATCGTCAGGGAGGCGACGTCGGCGACGTCCACGGTGGCCATGCCGGACAGGGCGCCCTTCTTGGCGACGATCTGGGCGCGGCCCGGGCCGACCGACTTGAGGATTCCCGACGGCTCGACGGTGGCGACCTTCGGATTCGAGCTTTCCCAGGTCACGCTCTGGTCGGGGACCGGGTTCCCCTTCTTGTCGACGACGTCCGCCTTGACGGACGCCCGGCGATCCTTGCCGTAGAACTGGATCTTGGCGGGGCTCACCCTCACCTCGGCCGGCTTCTGGCCGCAGGCGGAGAGGAGGAGGCCGGTGAGGAGAAGCGCCGCGGACGCGCGGCGGGGAGGGCTGGACTCCTTCATGGCATTCTCCATTCTAGCGTGGACTCTCCGGCGCTTCCTCGCTCTCGTCCTCTCCGACGGGTTTTCCGGCGCCGAAGGCGCGTTGCGCGATCAGGGCGGCGCGCTGCCGGTGCCGCTCCGGACGGGCGAGGTACCAGGAGGGGTTGGGGATCATCGCGGCCAGCCAGGACGCCTGCCTCTCGTCGAGGGCGGACGCCGGGACGCCGAAGGTGGTCCGGGCCGCGGCCTCGATCCCCCAGACGCGCTCGCCCCACTCGATGGCCGACAGATAGTGCTCGAGGATCTTCTCCTTCGGAACGAGCGCGTCGAGGGCCAGGGCGATGGCGGCCTCGCGCCCCTTGCGCCACCAGGTCCGCTCTCCGGAGAGCCAGAGGTTCTTCGCGAGCTGCTGGGTGATCGTCGAAGCGCCGCGCTTCCAGCGCCCCTTCTGGCCGACGATCCGCCGATTCCACTCGGACGCCTCCCGGACGGCCTGCCAGTCGACCCCCCGGTGCTGCCAGTACCGGGCGTCCTCGGCGGCGATCACCGCCGCCACCAACGCGGGCGAGACGGCCGAGAGGGGGACCGGCCGGCGGTCGAGGGCGTCGCTCCGTCCCTGGGCGCGGAGGCGGGCTTTTCGCGCCTCCATGAAGGCCGTCGTCCGCGGCGATCGCCAGCGGAGCGCCACGATCTGGGGCAGCGGAACGACCCACACCGTCGCCGCGAGGACGAGAAGCACTCCGGCCGCCAGCAGCTGCCGAATGCCGATGAGCTTCCGCTTCACGAGAGGGTACGCGGAGGGGGTTCGGGGGGACCCGGGTGGGCGGGTTCCCCTGATCCCTTTCAGCCTACGGTCTCTGCAAGTGCCGCCCGCAGCCGCTGGACCCCGAGCAGCGCCTCGTCCTTCCTGAGGGTCAGCGGGGGCCGGAGCCGGATGGCGCGCTCGCCCGAGGCGAGGCCCATGACGTGATGCTTCTGGAGCCAGGTCGCGAGGAGCTGTCCGCGCGTCTTTCCGTCCGGCAGGTCGAAGGCGATGAAGAGGCCGCGTCCGCGGACGTTCGTCATCTTTCCGGGGAACTCCGCGGCGAGCTCTTCGAGCTTCGACGTCAGGAAGCCGCCGACGACGCGCGCGTTCTCGACGAGATTCTCCTCGGTGATGATCTCGAGGTAGCGGCGGCAGCGGACCATGTCGACGAGGTTTCCGCCCCAGGTGGAGTTGATCCGGGACGAGACGGCGAAGACGTTCTCGGGCTCCTCGAGAATCCGGTCGTTCGACGCGAAGCCGCAGACCTGCGTCTTCTTCCCGAACGCGAACAGGTCGGGGACGACGTCCATCGCCTCGAAGCCCCACATGGTGCCCGTCAGTCCCAGCCCGGTCTGGACCTCGTCCACGAGGAAGAGCATCTCGTTCTCGTCGCAGAGGATCCGGAGCGTCCGGAAGAACTCGGGACGGAAGTGGTTGTCGCCCCCCTCGCCCTGGATCGGCTCGATGATCAGCGCGGCGATGTCGTCGCGGTGGTCGACAAGCGCCTGTTCGATCTGCCGGACGGCGAGCTGCTCCTTGGCGATCGTCTTCTCGAGGTTCTCTCCCGTCACCGGGAAGGCCAGCTTCGGGTTGACGACGCGGGGCCAGTCGAACTTCGGGAAGTACATCGTCTTCCTCGGGTCCGCCGTGTTCGTCAGCGAGAGCGTGTAGCCCGTGCGGCCGTGGAAGGCCTGCTCGAAGTGGAGGATCTTCGTCCCCACCTCCCGCCGGTACCCCTTCCGGAAGTTCTTCCGGATCTTCCAGTCGAAGGCGGCCTTGAGCTGGTTCTCGACCGCCAGGGCCCCGCCCTCCACGAAGAAGAGGTGCCGGCCGTGCGACGCGGGGACGGCCAGCCGGGCGAAGGCCTCGACGAACTCCGCCATCTGCCGCGTGTAGATGTCGCTGTTGGCGGGTTTCGTGAGGGCCGCGGCGGTGAGCTCCTCGAGGAACTCGGGCGCCGACATCTTCGGGTGGTTGTAGCCGATGGGGCAGGTGGCGAACTGGGAGAAGAAATCGAGGACCTCCACGTCGTGGAGGGCGTCGTAGACGACGTTGCCGCGGGATCTCGCGAGGTCCATGACGACGTGGTAGCCGTCCACCAGCATGTGACGGGCGAGGTTCTCGAGGACAGACTTCGACTCGACGCGGGGGGAGGTGAGGAAGGCCATGGCCCCTCGATTCTAGCCCGAGATGGGGCGCCCGGCGCGCCGTCAGCTCTTCAGGATGACGGAGGCCGTGCCCCCGCCGCCGGGGCCCGGGGGCGCTGCGACGACGCAGTTCTTCCCCTTGGTCTTGGCCATGTAGAGCGCCGCGTCGGCGGCCTTGAGGAGCTGGTTCTTCTGCTCCGCGGAAGGGACGCCGGGTGCACAGTGGGCGCGGTACGAGGCGACGCCGACCGACATGGAGAGGACGTTCTTCAGGTTGAGGGCCGGCTCGCCGGGCCCGATGGCCATCGGCAGGAAGACCCATTCCGACACGGCGCGACGGAGCTTCTCGGCCACGATGGCGGCCTGCTCGAGGTTCTGGTCCAGGAGGATGACCGTGAACTCGTCGCCCCCGTAGCGGCAGGCGAGTGAAACCGTCTCGGCGAGGACGCGCTGCATGATGAAGGAGACCTCGCGCAGCACCTGGCTGCCCGCGAGGTGGCCGTGCTCGTCGTTGACCCTCTTCAGGTGGTCGCAGTCGAGGAAGAGAAGCGAGAGCTCCCCCTCCTTCGTCCCGGCGAGCCGCTCGATCTCGCGCTGCAGCTTCCGGTGGAAGTACCGGTCGTTGTAGAGCGACGTCAACGAGTCGCGCCGCGCCACCTCGCGGGCCCGGCGCTCGTCGAGAAGGTTCTGCAGGGCGAGCGAGAGCGTGTCGCCGAAGAGTTCCATCAGCCGCTCGTCCTTCCGCGAGAAGGCCTCTTCCTCGCGACGGTTCAGGAGCGCGATCGAGCCGCAGATGTTGCTCTCGATGACGACCGGGACGGCGAGGACGTTCTGGACCTCGAAGCCGAAGAGGGCGTCCAGCTCCCGCGAGAGGGCGGCCGCGCCGCCCACGAAGTTGATGGCCGTCTTCTCGCCGCGCGCGTAGACGAAGCCCGCGATGCCGTCGACGGGGCGGACCTTCCGCCCGACGACCGGCTCGCCGACCTCGCCCGCCGTGACGATGACGACGAGCTCGTTGCGCGAGCGGTCGTCTTCCTTCGAGACGGGGTCGTCGAGCAGGAGGACGCCGACGCGCGCCGGCACGAATTCCAGCGCCCGGTTCACCAGGGTGATCAGGAAGCGCTCGGGCGGGACGCCGCTCGTCTCGTCGAGGAGGCGGTGGCGCTCCATGTAGCGCGAAAGCAGCTTCGGCGAAATCACTCGCGCGGTCGAGACCATGCTGTTCAATTCTAGGACTCGTCCGGCAGGCAGGGGTCAGAAAAGCCGGGGGAGGATCCGGGCCGCTTCCTCCCGGACTTCGGCGATCTTGGCCGCGTATTCCCCCAGCTGGGGCGCAAACCGGAGAAAGTCGAGGTCGGCGAAGAGCGTTTCGGTCTCCCGGAGCAGGTCGGCGGAGACCCCTTTTTCCTCGAGCGAGGAGAGGACGGCACCGGTGGTGGCCCCCTCGGGCAACCCGTAACGCCGGGAGAGCCCGTCACGGAGAACCCGGTCGATCCGCGCGGCGGCGCGCTCCTTCGTCTCGTCGGGTTCCGGCTCGAGGGCGGACCGGAGATCGACGCGTGGCGCGCGCCGCCGGTTGAGGACGGCCCAGGTCCCCGCGGCCGCCACGAGGGCGCCCGGGACGGCGATCAGAAGCCAGAGCGGGAGGGTGATCGTCCTTCTCGAGAGATCGAGGGCGGGACCCGCCGACGCCCCAGCCGCGGACGAGGCGGGCGCCGCGGGGGCGGGAACGGTGGTCTCGGCCGCTCCGGCGGACGCCGGTCCCCCGGTTTCGGGGGCGGCGGCCGCGGGGGCCGCGGCCGACCCCTCGACGACGAGGCGAAGGGGAGCCGTGGAGCGAAGCGCGATCTTCTTTTCTTCCGGATCGAAGGTCTCGAGGGAAACCGGCGGAACGACGAGCTCGCCGGGAGCCGTCGGCACGAGGACGTAGTCCCACTCGACCGTCCCCCCCTTTCCGGCCCGCGGCGGCTCGGCGTGCGCCGTGGGGGGGTAGACCCGGGCGCCGGGAACGGAGACCTTCGGCGGCTCCGTCGCCGTCCGGAGGCCGCCGGGGCCCGAGAGGCGGACTCTCAGCGTCGCGGCCTCGCCCACGGTGACGCGGCTCTTGTCGAGGCGCGAGGTCAGCTCGAAGCGGCCGACCGGTCCGGCGAACGCTCGTTCGCCGGGGATCGCGAGGATCTTCAGCGTGACCGGCTTGGAGGCGAGTTCGACCGGCTGCGCGCGGAAGAATCCGAAGGGGTCGCCGAACGGATCGGAGGCTGTGCGGACGCTCGTCCGGATCTTCATCGGGGGAATCGTCAGCATGCCCGGGGCGAGACCCGAGACGAGCTTCTTCAGGAGCGTGAATCGCATGACCGTCCGGTCGCCGATCACGTCACGCCTCCCGGTGGGGCGTTCGGGTCGTTCGAGGTCCTCGGCCCAGGCGCCCGGGAACTTCGGG
>DATIWM010000031.1:0-3552 GCA_035519355.1 Thermoanaerobaculia bacterium
GCGGCTTCGGACTCGGCGGCGACGAGACCGCGCTTTCGGCCCGCGACTTCGCACGTGTTTACGCGCGCCTGCGCGCCCTCGGCCTTACGCCGCTCGTCCATGCCGGCGAGTGGAGCGGCCCCGAATCGGTGGCGTCCGCACTCCGCTGGCTCACGCCCGTCCGGATCGCCCACGGGATCCGCGCCGCGGAGGATCCCGCGCTCATGAGAGCTCTGGCCCGCCGGGGCGTCGTTCTCGACGTCTGCCCCTCCTCCAACGTCGCCACGGGCGCGCTCTCTTCGATCGGAGACGTGGCCCGGAGCGTCCGTCTCCTCCTCGGCGCCGGCGTGCCGGTGACGATTTCCACCGACGACCCGGGCCTCTTCGGCGCCACGCTGCACGGCGAGTACCGGAGGCTGGCGGCGGCGGGTCTCGCGGAAGGGGAGCTGGCGCGCCTCGCGGACTTCTCGCGCGCCGCCGCGCTCAGCGGGCCAGGACGCGCTCGTAGAGGGTGAGGTAGGTCCGGACGATGGACTCCGCGTTGAAGAGGCCGACGGCGCGCGCCCGCGACGCCCGGGCCATCTCCGCGTAGCGGGAAGGGTCCGCGAGGAGGGCGATGGCCTCGCCCGCGAGGCCCTCCACGTCGCCCACCGGGCGGAGAAAGCCCGTGACGCCGCTCTCCACCACCTCCGGCAATCCGCCGGCGGCGTATCCGAGGACCGGCACGCCGCAGGCCTGCGCCTCGAGAGCCGAGAGGCCGAACGACTCCGAGTTCGACGGCAGCAGGTAGAGGTCCGCCGCCGGCACGACCGCCTCGAGGAAGGGCATGTTGCCGAGGAACGCGACGGAGGAAGCCAGGCCCTTCTCGCGGCAGAGCTCCTCCGCCGCCCGCCGGTCCGGGCCGTCGCCCACCATCACGAGCCATGACGGCGTCCGGCGGTTCACGCGGTCGAACACCTCGACGACGTCGAGCACGCGCTTGACGGGCCGGAAATTCGAGACGTGGAGCAGCACCTTCCGCCCCTCCGGCGCCACACGGCAGACGGAGCCGTCGGCGGACGGCTTCCAGCGCTCGGGGTCGATGAAGTTGGGAATGACGTCGATCTCCTTCGCCGGCGCGAAGACGTCGCGGGTCACGTTCCGCAGGTGGACGGAGACGGCCGTCACGGCGTCGGAGCGTTCGATGCCGAAGCGCGTGATCGGCAGGTACGAGCGGTCCTGGCCCACGATCGTGATGTCGGTGCCGTGGAGCGTCGTGACGACGGCGAGCCGCCGCGGCGCCAGCATCTCGCGCGCGAGGTGCGCCGAGATGGCGTGTGGAAGAGCGTAGTGCGCGTGGATGAGGTCGAGCCCCTCGTGCTCGGCCACGTCGACGATCCGGGTCGCGAGGGCGAGGTCGTACGGGGCGTACTGGAAGAGGGGATAGGAGGGGACGGTCACCTCGTGGTAGCTCATCCGGTCCGTGAAGGCCGTCAGACGCGAGGGGGGCGCGTAGGTGATGAAGTGGATGTAGTGCCCGCGCCGCGCCAGCTCGCGCCCGAGCTCCGTCGCGACGACCCCCGATCCTCCAAACGTCGGATAACAGGCGATGCCGATCTTCATGAGGCACTCCGCCGGGGGGTCCGGGGGAAGGACGGGGGTGGGGCCCCGTCCTTCGAAGCCAAGCCCCCCGGCGAGCCGATGCCGATCTTCACTTCGGAAACCCCGGCTCGTATCCCTCGAACGCCGTGACCGGATCGTCGACCCGGGGCGGGACGTGGGCGAGGAAGGCCTCGGCGTACGCGACGCTCGCGATCTGCCCCAGCGCCTGCGCGCGAGCCCGGATCCCGTCCCGGAATCCTTTCGTCGAGATGTAGGTCTCGGGTCCGGTGGCGGCGGGGTCGTGGAACTGGCTCTGGTAGGCGCCGATGGCCCGGATCTTCGTCTCGAAGACGGCCGTCACGTCGACGAGGAAGGAGGCGCCGGCGACCGGGGAGGAGGCGTAGAAGAGAACCTGCTGCGGCCGCCAGGCGGCGACGCCCGTGTCGAGGCTTCGGAGGCCCGAGTACCACACCGCCTCCGCCACGAGCCTCGAGGCGCGGGCGTGGTCCGGATGCCGGGCGGTGACCCAGGGCGCCAGGGCGATCCGCGGGCGCGCGGCCCGGACGACCGAGATCACCTCGAGCTCGGCCGCGCGGTCCGTCCGGAGGTTTCCGTCGCCGAGGTCGAGCGTCGCCCGGAACGAGGCGCCGAGAATCTCCGCGGCACGTCGCGCTTCGGCGGCCCGTGTCTCGGGAGTACCGCGCGTCCCGGCCTCTCCTCGCGTCAGGTCGCAAATCCCGACCCGGTAGCCGCGCGCTACGAGCGCCGCCAGCGTCCCCCCGCACCCGAGCTCCACGTCGTCGGGGTGGGCCCCGAAGGCGAGGACGTCGACCGGCACGACCGCCATCACAGCTCGATCACCTGCAGTCCCGGTACGTTCCAGCGGAGACCTTGTTTCAGCGGCCCGACGAGACCGTCCCGCCCGTACCGGAGGAGCCAGGGAACCGCCGTGTAAACGCGCTCGGCCAGCTCCCCGCCCGGGGTGATCTCCTCCGAGAGGCGCCGGATCTGCGCGGCCACGGCCTCGTCGGCACGGCCCGCGGCCTGTGCGGCTTTTTCTTCCAGCTTCTGGAGCGCGAACGCTACGTTCTTCCGCGTCGCCTCGAGGGCCCTCGCGAGGGCGGCGTCGATGGCGAACAGCTCGGGGCCGAGCCGGTCGAGGGAGGCGAGGGCGACCCGCCGGGTCTCGCGCACGCCGTCGAGCGCCGCACCGGCCCGCCGCGCGCCGGCCCGCGACAGGAGCGCGGCCGGACCCTCGAGAGCGTCGGCCACGCCGAAGCCGAAGCGGGCGAGCGCCCGGCGTCCCGAGGACGAGAGGGGTGCGACCATCGGGCGCGGGACGAGAACCGGCGGGACGATTCCGGCCCACTCGAAGAGGGGGTAGCTCTGCGCCCAGTAGCCGATCTCGGCCGGCCCGAGAATCGTGGCCGCCACGGGGTAGAGGACCGAGGCGGCGAGGGGCCGCGTCAGCGCCGAGAACGACGGGAGGAACGTTCCGCTCTCGAGGCGGGCCACGACCTCCTCCGGCGTCAGCCCGCGCTCGTCCGTCGCCCCCTTCAGATGGAGCCTTCCGCGCTCCTCCCGGAGGACGAAGCGCTCGCCTCCGGTGATCACGAAGAGCGGCAGGACGTCCGGATCGTTCTTCACCTGGAGCGGGTGGCCCGCCGCCTCGAGCGCCGCGTTCCGCCCGGCCAGGAGCCGGCGGACCGTATCGCGCTCCCGGATGATCCGCGTGGCGAGCGGTACGAGGTCGGGCTTGTCGGCGACCCGCGCCCCGTCGGCGAAGCGGAGGGACGGCTCCCCCGCCAGCCAGCCGAGCGTGGCGACGAAGGCCTCCCGGTAGGTCTGTCCGGCGTGGAACGCGAGGAGCCGTTCGCGCGCCTCGCCGTCGGCGGCGGGCAGACCGGCGGCCGCGCGGTCGAGGAGTGCGGCGAGGTCGATCTCGATCCGGAGGTCGCCGACCGGCCGCCGGTTCTGCTGGAGCGGGGCCGC
>DATIWM010000032.1:0-4969 GCA_035519355.1 Thermoanaerobaculia bacterium
CTGATCCCGTCCGTGCGCGGCACCGCCGTCTTCGTGGCCGCCCTCGTCAGCGAGGCGCTCGTCCTCGTCTGCTGGCGGGCGACGGCGCTCGAGTACCTCTGGTACAACGTCGTCGGGTGCTTCGCGGTCGTCGTGCTCTCCCTCGCGATGCCGCGGGAGAAAGCGCGGCGCTGCTAACATCCCGCGCCGCCGTGCCCCTCTTTCCGGCGTCGTCCGTATTCGACACCGACCTGTATCTTCGGGCCCTCCCCGCAGTCGCCGCCGGCGCCGGCCTCGTCCTCTGGCTTCTTCACCGATTCTGGCTCGCCCGCCTCTCGCCCAGGCCGCCGACGCTCGCCCTCTCGCCGCTCCAGAAGGCCCTCCGGGGCGCCCTCGGCGCCCTCGCCCTCGTGGCCTTCTCCGTCCTGATTCCGGCGGCCGCCGGGAGCTATTCGAAGGCAGCCGCCGGCTGGGCGCCGTTTCTCCAGCCGCCCGGGGCACCGGCCACCCCCGGAGCCGCCCGGGTGCTGGCGGCTTTCCTGGTCCAGACCCTTTCCGAAGAGCTGATCTTCCGCGGCATCCTGATGGGGGGACTCGGAGCGGTCCTCCTGCTCCTCCTGTCGACCGTCACCGTTCACGCGCTGCCGGGCGAACCGTCCGACTCTCCCCGCCTCGGCGCGGCCCGGCGGCGCACCTGGCTGCTCGCCGGACTTCTCGCGAATCTCGCGCAGTCCGCCGTCTTCACCTGGGTCCACGGAGCCAACCCCGGGTTGACGCCCCTCGCCTCGGTGAACATCGGGCTCGCGGGTTTCGTCCTCGGGTGGCTCTACTGGTCGCAGGGAGCCCTCTGGGGGGCGTGGACCTTTCACTTCGTCTGGAACTTCGCCCTGACGGCGGCGGGCCTTCCGGTCTCGGGCGTCCTCGCGTCGCCCGCGCTCCTCCCCCTCGGCATCAGCGGCTCCCGTCCGGGCCCGATGTCGGGTGGGGCGTTCGGCCCGGAGGCCTCCGTGGCCTGCACCGTCGGGCTGTTCGGCGTCCTCGCGGCCCTTCTCGCGCTCTCACGGCGCCGCCGCGCGGAGGCCGGGGGATAATCGCCCCATCATGGTCAAAGGCACCCGGGAATTCCTCACCTGCCCCTCCTGCAAGAAGCGCTTCACCTACTGGCTCCTCGAGTCGAATCCCCACCCGAAGGTGAAGTGCTACTACTGCGCCCAGGAGTCCTTCCCCAAGGGCGAGCCGCCTGCGGCGAGCCCCCCCGCCGCGCCGGCCGCTAAAGCCCCGGCCGCCCCCCCCGCCCCGCCGGAGCCGCCGTCCGCCTGAGCGCCGGTCCGGTCCGGACGGACGGGGGGACCGGAAATTACTTGACATATCAACTAATGATCAGTACTCTATTGTCATGTCACGTGGTCTCCGGCGGCTCGCCGCCGAGCTGAAGCAGACCCGCCCCTTCCGGTCGAGGCGGCAGGAGGGGACGCTCGGGCTCCTCCGGACGGCCGACGTCGTCCGGAGAGCCGTCTCGGCGGTCATCGAGCCCCACGGGATCACGCTCCAGCAGTACAACGTCCTCCGGATTCTCCGGGGCGCCGGCCCCGAAGGGCTTCCGACCCTCGAAATCGCGGGCCGGATGATCGAGCTCTCCCCCGGCATCACGCGGCTCCTCGACCGCCTCGAGGCGCGGCGGCTCGTCGCCCGCCTCCGGTGCCCGAAGGACCGGCGCCGCGTCCTCTGCACGGTTACGCCCGAGGGGCTCCGGCTCCTCTCGAGGCTCGACGCCCCTGTCCAGAAGGCCGACGACGACGCGCTCCGAATGCTGAGCGACCGCCAGACCGCGGCCCTCGTGGCACTCCTCGACGCCGTCCGCGCCGGCCACCGCTAGCGCCGGGGCAGGAAGCACGGAAACGACACCCCCATTCCCGGGACCGGAACGGAGCCCGGAAACGACTAAGGAGAACCGCCCCATGAAAAAGCCCCTCGCCCTCGCCGCCGCAATTCTTCTCGCCTTCTTCGCACTCCCCTCCGCCGCAGCCATCCCGGCCGACGCCACCGGAATCTGGAACGTCGACAAGGTCCACTCCGAGATCGGCTTTCAGGTCCGCCACTTCGTATCGAATGTACGCGGCGGCTTCACCGATTTCTCCGGCACGATCAGAATCGACGCCGGAAAGCCCGAAGCCTCGTCCGTCGAGTTCACGATCAAGGTCGCGAGCATCAACACGAACGAGCCGAAGCGGGATGCCCACCTGAAATCCCCCGACTTCTTCGACGCCGAGAAGTTCCCCGAGATCCGGTTCGTCAGCAAGAGGGTCGTTCCGAAGAGCGACACCGCGTACGAGGTCACCGGCGACCTGACGATGCATGGCGTGACGAAGGAAGTCACGCTCCCGGTCAGCTTCAACGGCGTCGCGAAGGACCCCTGGGGCGGCGAGCGGGCCGGCTTCGAGACGGCGATCCGGCTCAACCGGCAGGACTACGGCGTCAAGTGGAACAAGCTGCTGGACCAGGGCGGCACCATGCTGAGCGACGACGCGGCCGTCACGATCAGCCTCGAGACGACCAAGGCCAGGCCGGTCGCCGCGAAGTAAGGGGCTATCGGGCCCGGAAGACCACTTCGCCGCCGACGATCGTCACCACCACCTTCGCCCCCGGAATCTCCGGGGGCGAAAGGGTGTCGGAAACGATGTCCCGGTCGAGAACGGTCAGGTCGGCGTCGAAGCCCGCCTCGATCCGCCCCCGGCGCGACTCGGCGAACTCTGCGTAGGCCGCATCCTCGGTGAAGAGCCGGAGCGCCTCGCGGCGCGTCAGCTTCTGGTCCGGGTACCAGCCACCCGGCGGCTGTCCCTCGAG
Source organism: Thermoanaerobaculia bacterium (assembly GCA_035519355.1). Classification (GTDB taxonomy): domain Bacteria; phylum Acidobacteriota; class Thermoanaerobaculia; order UBA5066; family UBA5066; genus DAOMFB01. The sequence continues at coordinate 2,824 of DATIWM010000032.1, forward strand.
GTTCTGACGGGTGATCGCCGCGTAGAGGCCGAGCAGGGGCGACTCGCGCTCGACCGGAAAGTCGCTTCCCCCCGCGAGCCGCACTCCGGCCGCGAGGAACCTCCGCCAGGCGTAGGCGCCGCGGATCCGCTCCGGGCCGACCCGGGCTTCGGCCCACGGCATGTCGGACGTGGCGTGCGTCGGCTGGATCGAGGCGATGACACCGAGTCGCGCGAAACGCGGGATGTCGTCCAGCGCCACCACCTGTGCATGCTCGATCCGGAAACGCGGGTCCCGCGGCCTCGCGGCCGCGAACGCCTTCTCGACCGAATCGAGCGCGAGGCGGTTCCCCCGGTCCCCGATCGCGTGGACCCAGAGCTGCCAGCCGGCCCTCGCGCAGGCGAGCGCGACGTCGTCCATCTTCCCGGGCGGCGTCACGAGGAGGCCCCGGTTCCCCGGGTCGTCGCTGTAGTCGGCGAGGAGAGCCGCCCCGCGCGAGCCGAGGGCCCCGTCGGCGTAGAGCTTGACGGCGCGGACCGTGAGGCGCCCGTCGGCGATCGGCCCTCCCGAGAGAATCGACGCCAGCTCCTTCGTCTCCGCCCCGACCGTCGCGTAGATCCGGATCGGAAGCGCCTTCTCGCGGGCCATCGCGCGGAGGAGCTCGAGTCCATTCCGGTCGTAGCCCGAGGCGTCGCCGATCCCCGTCAAGCCGGCAGCGGCGCAGGCCTTCGCGCCCGCCGCAATCAGCCGCCGCCGCTCGGCCGGAGAAGGCTGCGGGGTCACCTTGACGATGAGATCCGTCGCCGTGTCGACGAAGACACCGGTGGGGCGGCCCGACTCCTCGCGCAGGATCCTCCCGCCGTCGGGGTCCGCCGTCTCCGGGGTGATCCTCGCGAGGCGGAGGACCGCGTCGTTCACCCAGACCGCATGCCCGTCGAAGCGGGTGAGGACGACCGGGTTCCTCGGCGCCGCCGCGGTCAGTTCAACGGCCGTCGGGAAGCGCTTCCCCGGCCAGAGATTCTGGTCCCAGCTCCATCCGCGGATCCACGCACCGGTCGCGCTTTTCGCGGCGGCGTCCTGGACGAGCTTCAGAATCTGTTCCTTCGATTTTCCGCGGAGGTCGAGTATCTCGCGCGAGAGACCGAGCTCCTCGAGGTGCCCGTGCGCGTCGACGAAGCCTGGATAGATGACGGCGCCCTTCAGCTCCAGGACGTTCGCATCGGAGGCCATCTTCAGGGCCTCGGCCTCGTCGCCGACGAAGGCGATCTTCCCGTCCACGGCCAGAACGGCGGAGCGGCGGGGCGCGGCGTCCCACGACGTATAGACGGTCGCGCCCGTGAGAAGGAGCGCGGACCCGGTGGCAGGCAGAGGAGCGGACACGAAGGCACCTCCGAGAATTGCGGCGGCCGCGAGGCGATTCATGCCGCGAGACTCTCACAGAGTCCGGCACCCCCGCGACGTGGCGTACTCTTTCTCCGAGGCCCCGCCTGCGCGCCCTTCGGCTCCACCGCCCGGCTCCCGTCCCGGAGAGGCCGCTCCGGCTGGAGGAGATCGCCGTCCCCGAGCCCGGCCCCGGAGAGGTCCTCGTTCGCGTCTCGGCCTGCGGCATCTGCCGGACGGACCTTCACGTGGTCGAGGGGGAGCTTCCCGTCCGGAAGACGCCGGTCACGCCCGGCCACCAGATCGTCGGCACGGTCGAGAGATGCGGGCCGGGAGCCGCCCTCCGGCGGGGACTTCGGGTCGGGATCGCGTGGCTCCACCGGACATGCGGCGTCTGCCGCTTCTGCAAGTCCGGGCGCGAGAACCTCTGCGATGCCCCGGAGTTCACCGGCTGGACGGCCGACGGCGGCTTCGCGGAGTACGCGGTCGCCCCGGCGGACTTCATCTACGAGCTGCCGGCGGGCTTTACGGATCTGGCCGCCGCGCCGCTCCTCTGCGCCGGCATCATCGGCTTCCGAGCCCTCAAGCTGACGGGCCTTTCGGATCCTCCGCGCTCCTGGGCCGGAGCGCGCCTCGGCCTCTACGGCTTCGGCGCCGCGGGGCACGTCGCCATCCAGATCGCCCGCGCGCGCGGCGCCGACGTCTTCGTCATGACGCGCGACCGCGACCGGCACCAGGCCCTCGCCGCCGAGCTGGGGGCCGCCTGGGTCGGCGGCGCCGCCGACCC
>DATIWM010000033.1:0-13626 GCA_035519355.1 Thermoanaerobaculia bacterium
TTTTCGCTGGAAGACATAGATCGCCCCGGCCATCGCGAACGCGCCCGCCGCGACGGCGATCCAAACGAGGTCGAAGAGGATCCAGAGGCCCCAGGGGTACGTGTCGGAGAGGTGGGTGCTTCCGCCGAGGCCGCGCGCGAACCGCAGAATCATCGAGAGGCCGCAGAACGCGACGAGGATCAGCAGGAGCCAGTTGAACGGGGTCAACAGCCTCTCATCCAGCCGCTCGAACGCGACGTGATGGCCGTGGTCCGCGTGGGCGTCGGACGTGTCCACGCGACCCGATCCGTCCGCGACCGCCTGCACCCGCTTGCGGAAGAAGGCGTAGGCGGCGCCGAGCATGGCCCCGAGAGCCATCACGGCCGGGGGCACGGCCCCGAGCGCCGCCGCCGTGAACCGCGGAAACGGCTTCTCCCCGAACGTCGGGAACCCGATCTTCTCGAAGGGCACCGACGAGAGGTACAGGACACTCGTGCCACCCAACTCCTTCTCTCCGTAGATGTGATCGACGTACCGCTCCGGACGATCAGCCTGCCGCTTCTTCGCGAGCGCGAGCATCTCCTCGCGGCTTCCATACCGCAGGGCGTCGGCGGGGCACGCCTTGACGCAGGCCGGCGTCGTGATGCTGTCCACGAAGCGCTTGCCCTCGGCCTCGGAGAGCGGGTGACCGTTGAACGCGATCGGCACCGGCTGATCGGCGCGGTCCGCGCAGTGCGTGCACTTCTCGATCTTCGGGGCGAGCTTGTCCCACTCCGCCGTCGGCACGTCCCAGGGGCAGGCCAGCATGCAGTAGCGGCAGCCGATGCACTTGTCGACGTCGTAGGAGACGGGACCGTCCGGCTGTCGGTACAGCGCGGTCGTCGGGCAGGCCGAGACGCAGCCGGGTTCCAGGCAGTGGAAGCAGCGCCGCATCACGAAGTTGGAATCGAGCCCGCCCGGCTTCTCCGGATTCACGTTCTCGTGGAACGAGATCAGCGTGTACGTCTTGGCGGAAAGCGTCGCCGGATTCTGGAATCCGAGCTGGGCCTGGAGCTCCGTCTCCTCTCCCTCGCGCTCGTTCCACTGCTTGCAGGCCACCTGGCAGGCCCGGCAGCCGATGCAGTTGGTGATGTCGATCAGCGTCGTCCGGATCGGAACCGGAGCCGAAGCGCTCGGCGTCGTCATGCCCGCCTCCCGGTCTCCGCGCGCGGCGCGGTCGCCTTGACCACGTCGACGAGGCAGGCCTTCGTCTCCTGGGTTCCGGCTCCGGGATCCGAGGCGTCGATCGTGAGGTGGTTGACGCTCGGGCCGGTCGAGAGACCCTGGAATCCCCAGTTGTAGGGCATCCAGACGATCGTGACCTCCTGGTCGCCGATCCTCAGCGCCTTCATTCGGGGCGTCACGAGAGCCTTCACCGTGAGCTCGCCGCGCGCCGACGAGACCCGGACCCAGTCTCCCGATCTGACCCCGAGCTTCTGGGCGAGAGCGACGGGCATCTCCAGGACCGGCTCCGGAACGAGCTCGTTCAGCCACGGAATGTTGCGTGTCGTCGAGCCGGCGCACCAGTGCTCGGCGACGGTCGAAGTCATCAGGACGTAGGGGAACTTGTCGGCCGTCCCGATCGGCTGATGCGATTTGACGCGCGGGTACTTGAGCATCGGGTTGCTCTTCACCTTCGGATGGAGAAGGTTCTCCACGGGGCTTTCGACCGGCTCGTACATCTCCGGCAGGGGTCCGTCCTTCGGCACGTAGGCCACGTCGCGCGGATACCCGGGATTCTTCTCGTCCGGATCCGAGTAGACGGCGGCGAAGAGCCGCGCGACGCCCTCGGCACCCAGGTGGAATGCCCGCTGCCCGTTGGGCGTGTTCGGCCCGTCGGTCAGGACGGGGACGTCCGGCACGTCGTACCCCGTCCAGCGCTTCGCGCTCTCGTCCCACCAGACGATGGGTTTCGAGCCCGGGTAGGGCTTGCCGTTGCGGTCGCAGGAGGCCCGGTTGTAGAGGATGCGCATGTTGTTCGGCCAGGTCCAGCCGAAGGCCGGATAGAGCCCGAGCCCGCCCGGGTCGGTCTTCGAATCGCGGCGCTTCGAAAGGTTCTCGCCGTTGGCGAAGACGCCCGCGTAGATCCAGGCGCCGGACGACGTCGAACCGTCGGCACGCAGATCGCCGACCCTGCGGACGAGGTCGCCCTTCTTGAGGCCCGTTTCCGGGTTGTCGCGCAAGGCGTAGCCGTTAATCTCGCGCAGGACGTCCTCGGCCGTCGTGTAGGTCCAGAAGGCTTTGTTGACGATCTCGTCCTTCGGATCCTTCGAGTCGTGGACCAGGTCGCGAACGCGCCGGAACACGGCGTCCACGATCTCGCCGTCGGGCTTGGCCTGCCCCGGGGCCTTCACCGCGGCGTGCCGCCACTGCACCATGCCGCCCGAGTTGGAGATGGTTCCGTTCTTTTCCATGAAGAACGCGGCCGGCAGGAGGATGACTTCGGTCGCGATCGACCTCGGATCGACGCCCGGACGCTTCCAGAACGTCGCCGTCTCCGTCTCCCAGATCTCCTGGACCACGAGCGTCTCGAGCTTCGCCATTGCCTCGAACGTCAGATTGAGGTTGGGCACCGTGACGGCGGGATTCTGGCCGACGATCCAGAGGAGCCTGAGCTTCCCGGCGAGGGCATCCTCGAACATCGGCAGCGTTCCGTAGTCCTTGGCGGCGTTGCGTTTGGGGAGCCAGCCATAGGCGTAATCGTTCTCGGCGGTCGCCGCGTCCCCGAAGAAGGCCTTGAGCTGGTTGACGAGGTACCGGCTGTCGGCGATCCCGTTCTTGCGCACGTAGTCGCGGATGGTGGGCTCGGCGTTGGACGGAGAATTGAGGTAGCCCGGGTAGTAGTTGTAGAGCACCGCCATGTCGCATGCGCCCTGCACGTTCGGTTCGCCGCGCAGCGCGTTGACGCCGCCGCCCGGCTTCCCGATGTTGCCGAGCAGGAGCTGCAGGATCGTGAACGACCGGATCCCCTGGACTCCCGTCGTGTGCTGGGTCATCCCGAGCGCGTAGAGGATGGATCCCGGCCGGTTCTTCGCCATCGTTTCCGCGATCTGCTGGATCTGCGCAGCCGGAATGCCGGTGATCTGCTCGCCGACCTCCAGCGTGTACCGCGAAACGTGGGTCTTCAGACGCGAGAAGACACAGTGCGGGTCATCCAGACTCTTCGCGACGCGGGGCTTGCCCTTCGCGTCGAGCTGGTATCCCCAGCTCTTGGTGTCGTACTTGTGGTGCTCCTCGTCGTACCCGCTGAACACGCCGTCCTTGAAGCCGAACGCCTCATCGGAGAGATACAGCGCGTTCGTGTGGGTGACGACGTAGTCCTCGTCGTACAGCTCGTTCACGAGGACGTGGTGGATCATCGTGTTCTGCAACGCCGCGTCCGTGCCGGGTCGGATCCGCGCGAACACGTCGGCCGCCGCGGAGGTCCGCGTGTATCGCGGATCGACGTGGATGATCTTCGCCCCGTTCTCCTGGGCCTTCCGGATCCATTTGAAGGCCATGGGATGGTTCTCCGCGACGTTGCTGCCTTCCACCAGGATCGTCTTGCAGTTCTGCAGGTCGATCCAGTGGTTGGTCATCGCCCCCCGACCGAACGAGGCCCCCAGACCGGGGACCGTGGGGCTGTGTCAAAGTCGGGCCTGGTGCTCGACGTAGGCGAGGCCGAGCAGCCGGGCCGCCTTCTGGAAGAGGTAGCACTCCTCGTTCGTGTTCTGCGCGCCGCCGAGGAAGCCAATCGCGTCCGTCCGGTTGACCGGGACCTCCTTGTCGCCGACCTTCTCGGTCGAGATCCACGTCTCGTCGCGCGTCTTGCGGATCTTCTGCGCGACCCGGTTCACGGCATCTTGCCAGGAAATGTCCTCCCAATGGTCGCTCCCCGGCGCCCGGTACCGGGGCGTCGTGAGCCTCTTCGGCGAGGCGTGCGTCGCGAACATCGAGATGCCTTTGACGCAGAGCGACCCGCGGTTGACGATGTGGTCGTAGTCGCCCTCCATCTTGACCAGCTTGCCGTCACGTACGGCGGCGATCATTCCGCACCCGCAGGAACAGAAGTTGCAGGAAGTCGTGAACTCACTGATCTCCGAGAGCTTCATCGTCCGGGTGGCGGCCTTCATCGCGGGGACGTCGAGAAGTCCGTCGAGCGCGAGCCCCGCGCCGCCGCGCAGGGTCAGCCGCAAGAGATCTCTGCGGTTGAATCGCCCCGTCCGACTCTCACTCTCCTGACCGGAAGGGAGGCTCTCGATCGGAGGATTCGGAGGTTTATCCACTTGCCTGCCTCCCTGCAACGTGGTCGGAGACCACCGAGAACGGAGCCATAGTACCCGACCGGAGGCCATGACGCGTCGACCTCGACGCGGATACGGAGGCAGTACCGGCTAAGACGGCTAATATCCGAGGTCGGGGGTTGGTGGAATGAAACCGCGCCAGATGATCGGCCGCTTACTCAATCGCAGGACCCTCGTCGTCGTCGCCGCCGTCCTCGCCGTGTGGGCCGTGGCCGGGTTCCTGGTGCTTCCCCACTTCCTTCGCCCGGTCATCGAACGGAAGGTGGCGGAATTTCTCCATCGCCCCGCCACACTCCACCGGCTCTCGCTGAACCCGTTCGCGCTGTCCGTCACGATGGAAGGTCTCGACGTGAAGAACAGAGGAGGGGCCGGTCCCTTCTTCTCGGTCGAGCGCCTCTACGTAAACCTCGAGGCGGTCTCGATCTTTCGAGGCGGGCCCGTGATCCGGGCGTTGACGCTGACAAAACCGTCCCTCACGATCGTGCGAAACGAGGACAGGACGTACAGCGTCCAGGACCTCCTCGACGAAGCCTCGAAACCGAAACCCGCGCCGCGGCCGGAGAAAAAGGAGGCGCCGCTCCGCTTCTCGGTGAACAACATCCGTATCGAAGGCGGGAGCGTCGACTTCGACGACCGCCCGGAGCGGACGAAGCACACCGTCCGGGACCTCACGATCGGCATTCCGTTCCTCTCGAACATCCCTTCGAAGGTCGAGATCACGACCGAGCCCGTTTTCGAAGCCAGGGTGAATGGCACGCCATTCTCGCTGCACGGAACGACCAAGCCCTTCAGCGAGACGCGCGAGACCGCCGTGGACATCGATCTCTCGGACATGGACCTTCCGCATTACTTCGCGTATGCGCCGCCCTCGATCCCGTGGAAGCTCGCCTCCGGCCGGCTGGACGCGAAGATCCGCGTCGTCTTCACGCAGCCGGCGCGCGGCAATCCCGCTCTCGTCCTTTCGGGCACGGCGGCCCTGCGGAGCTTCGCCGCGAAAAGCGGCGACAGGCCGCTGCTCGCCTGGGACCGATTCGAGACCGTCGTCGACTCCTTCGACGTTTTCCAGCGCAGGGCCCGGATCAGGAGCCTCAAGGCGGTCGGACTCGAGGCGTGGGTTCGGCGCGAAGCGATGGGCGAGCACCGGCTCGCCGCGGCCTTCATCGCGCCGGCCGCCGGGCCCCCGAAGGAGGGAGGCGCGCAAGCCGCGAAGGCTCCCGCGGCCGCTTCTGCGCTCATGGCCGAGGTCGCGGACGTGGAGGTCCAGCACGGCAAGATCCACTACGACGACACCGCCTTCGCCCGGCCGTTCCATACCCTCCTCGAAGACGTCGAGGCTTCCGTCAAGGGCTTCTCGACGAGTCCGGGCAAGGCGGCCTCGGTCGAGGCATCGGCGAAGTCCGATGCCGGCGAGACGCTGAAGAACACGGGGACGGTCTCAATGGAGCCGTTTGTTCTCGAAGGCACGGTCGAAATCGCCGGCCTGCCCTTGAAGCGCTACGCCCCGTTCTACGAAAGCCTCGTGACCTTCGACGTCGACGACGGCACTCTGGATCTCGCGACGAGGTACCGTTTCTCCACGGGGTCCGATGCCAATACGACCCTGTCGGCGCTCTCGGCCACTCTCCGATCTCCTCGGCTGAGGAGGAGAGGCGCGAAGGAGCCCTTCTTCCAGGCGCCATCCGTAAAGATGACGGGGACTTCCCTCGACCTCGGAAAGCACGACCTCGCGGTCGGAGAGATCTCGAGCGACGGAGGCCTTCTTGCGGTCGTCAGGGGGAAGGACGGCAACGCCGACCTCGCCGAGCTGATGGCTCGCCCGTCACCCGACGCCCATCCGGAGCCTCCGTCGGCGCCGTGGACCGTGGCCCTTGGAAAGCTCGCGCTCGACGCGTACACCGTGCGCATCGAAGATCACGCCACGGGGCGGCCCGCGCGCTACGCGCTGACGAAGACGGCCATCTCCCTCGAGCGCTTCTCGACGGCACATGATGCAAAGGGGACGCTTTCGGTCAGGTTCGGCGTGAACGGCCGGGGAACGGCTTCGGCGAAGGGCCCCGTGGGAATCCACCCGACCTACGCCGAGCTCGACGCCGAGGTGAAGGGTCTCGATCTGGTTCCTCTCGAGCCCTACGTCCTGTCGAACTTCAAGCTGTCGCTCGCCCGGGCAATGCTTTCCGCGAAGGGCGTTCTCTCGCTCCGCGAGGGCGCGGAGGGCAAGGCGGGGATCGGCTTCACCGGAAGGGCGGCCATAGAGAATCTGCTGGCCCTGGACGAGTCGACGAAGCTCGACTTCTTCAAGTGGGACGTCTTCTCTCTCGAGGGGATGAAGGCGGGCTACAACCCGACCTTTCTCGAAGTGGCGAAGCTCGCCCTCACGGGCCTGGCGTGCGACATCGTGATCGAGGCGGACGGCACGTCGAATCTCCGAAGGGTCGTCGGCAAGCCCGCGCCTCCCGAGGGGGATGAGGAGGAGGCGACCGAACAGACGGCGGCCGTGGGAACTCCCCTACGGGCGGTCGCGGGGCCTCCACCACCGGCGGCCACGCCGGCGCCCCCCGCCCCGGAGGCCAGCGAAAAGGTGCCGATTCGCATCGACTCGCTCACCCTCGAGGGCGGCCGGATCGGCCTCGCCGACCACTTCATCAAGCCGAACTACGCCGCGACGCTCATGGACTTGGCCGGCAGCGTGACCGGGCTCTCGACCGAGGAAGGCACGATCGCACAGCTCGAACTCGGGGGCCGCCTCGCAAGCAACTCGCCCCTTCGAATCGCCGGCCGGGTCAACCCCCTCGCGGCGACGGCTTTCGCCGATGTCACGGCGAGCTTTCGAGACATCGACCTGCCACCGTTCACCCCCTACTCCGGCAAGTACGCGGGGTACACGATCGCTCGCGGGACGCTCACGGCGGAGCTCAAATACAAGCTCGAGAACCGCAAGCTCACGGCCGAGAACAGGTTCCTCGTCGACCAGTTCGAGTTCGGGGAGAAAGTGGAAAGCAAGGACGCGACGAAGCTGCCGGTCCGGCTCGCCGTCTCGCTCCTGAGAGACAAGGACGGCTTGATCGACCTCGACCTGCCGATCGAGGGTTCGCTGGACGACCCGAAGTTTCGCCTCGGCAAGGTCATCTGGCACGTGATCGGGAACTTGATTGGAAAGGCGGCCACGGCGCCCTTCGCCCTCCTCGGAAAGGCCCTGGGGGGCGGCAAGGGAGAGGAGCTCTCGTCCGTCGACTTCGCCGCTGGCCACGACTCGCTCGACGACTCCGCCCGGAAGAAACTCGACGCTCTCGCGAAAGCCTTGAACGACCGGCCTGCCCTGAGGTTGAAGGCGAGCGGCCGCTTCTCGGGCGAGGCCGATGCGGAAGGGCTGGGGCGCCTGCGGCTCGAACGGAAGGTCAAGGCGCAAAAGCTGGCCGATCTCGTCGAGCGGGGCGAGGCGCCCGCCGGTGTCGACGCCGTCGTCGTCGACGAGAAGGAATACCCGACGTACTTGAAAAAGGCCTACAAGAAGGAAAAGTTCAAGAAGCCCGGCAATTTTCTGGGAATGGCGAAGGACATCCCCGTGCCCGAGATGGAGAGCCTCATGCTCGCCAACCTGGCCGCAACGACGGACGACCTGAGGCAGCTCGCCCTGGCGCGAGCGAATGCCGTGAAGGACTACCTGACGGGGCCCGGAAGGGTCGAAGCGGCGCGCGTCTTCGTCCTCGAGCCGGGAGACAAGCCCGCCGCCACGGAGGGAAAGGCAAGCGCCAGCCGCGTGGACTTCGCGCTCGAATAGGCCCGAGGTCCGCGCGCCATCGACGGGCTCGTCGGTGCGCCGGAGAAGTCGGGACTCCAAGGACGTAGGTAAGATGGTGCCGATGGCGCGCTCGAAAGGGTGGGCTCTTGCCGAGGCGCTCCCCAGCGAGCCGCTGGCCGCCAACCGTTGAACCTTTGAGAAAGCTCCTCCGTGTCCTCGCGCTGGCCGCCGCCCTGGCCGCCGCGCTCCTTTATGGTTTCGCCGCCAGAGGGAATCGGTGGTTCCCGTACCAGCCGTTGAAGGCCGTTTACCAGAGCCTGTGGCCTCACCAGGGGCACAGTTTTCGCTGGAATCGGCTCGCCGTCGGAACGACGGGGCTCGCGCAGCGGGACGCGGTCGGGGCGCTGATGCAGCTTCCCTACCTTCGCGGTTCCAACCCGGCCACCGCGGTCGGAGGCGTGAGGATCTACGACGCGGCTCGGGCCTCCCCGGGATGGAACCTCTTCCTGTCGGGGCACGCTCCCGAGGCGCGCCTCACGGACATGAGCGGCCTGTTGCGCCACCGCTGGGCCCTCTCGATCGACCGGGTCTGGCCCGGCCTCAAGAAGGATCCCGACGTCCGCGACTACGACAAGTTCTGGCGGCGCGCGGTGCTCTTGCCCGACGGCGACTTGCTGGTGGTGTGGGAAAACATCGGGATCATGCGCGTCGACAGCCGCTCGCGGCTGAAGTGGGCCAACCTCTGTGGCGCCAACCATGACATCGCCGTAGACGGCGAAGGCCTGATCTACGTTCTGACGCGGCAGAAGAAGATTCTCCCCGACATCAACCAATACGATCCGGTCTTCGAGGACTTCGTCACCACCCTGACGCCCGACGGGCGGATCGTCCGGAGCATCTCGCTCCTTCGGGCCTTCGAAAAATCGGACTACGCTCCCGAGCTCGCCGCCATGAAGAGCGAAGGCGACCTCTTCCACTCCAATGCCATTCAGGTCTTCGACGGCACGCTCGCCTCCCGTTCGCCGCACTTTCGCCGTGGAAACATCCTGGTCTCGATCCATTCCCTCGGCGTCGTCGGCATCCTCGACCCGGAATCGCAGAAGATCGTCTGGGCGCTCTCGGGCCAGTGGCGCGCGCAGCACGCGACCCGACTGCTCGATTCCGGCCGAATCCTCCTGTTCGACAACTTCGGCAGCATGCGCGTGGGCGAGTCGCGCGTGCTCGAGGTGGATCCCCTCACGCAGGAGATCTCCTGGCGCTACGGCGAAGGCGAAACGGAGCGGTTCTTTTCGGGGGTCAACGGGTTCGTCCAGCGGCTCGGCAACGGAAACACCCTGATCAGCGTGTCCGCCGAAGGCCGCGCCATCGAGGTCACGCCGGGCAAGGAAATCGTGTGGGAATTCGACAACCCGTTCCGTGCAGGCGAGGAGAACGAGCTCGTCCCCACGCTGTACCAGGCCGTCCGGCTGCCGCCCGATTTGCCCGTCACGCAGTGGGCGGCCGAGCACCCGCCGAACTGAAGGAATTGGGTTGGTTCCGAGGGCGTCGCGACGAGCGGGGGTGGGCTAGACTGCCTCTCATGACGACAGAATTGCTCGTCGATGAATTCGCGGAGCCGGCCACGATCTCATGACGTCCTTCGCGCCCGAGGGAGAGGCGGAAAGTCGCCTCGCCCAGCGACTTCGCTGGGAGGCCGCGGCCCAAGGGTTTTCGGATCTCTGGAACGCCCCGACGACGCAGTACTACCGGAGGATGGAGGTCGCGCTCATTCGGCGCGCGTTCGGACCTCTCGAAGGAAAGCGGGTGCTCAAGCTCGACCTCTGGAACGAGGCATTCAACACCCGAATTCTGGAATGGGTCGCCGAAGAAGGCGCCGAGGTGGTCGCCTTCGACGCCAGCCAGGTCGTCACGGCCAGGGCCCGTCGCCAGGCCGGCCTCCGGGGGCGAAACCTGATGGTGGCGTGCGCCGACATCCGGGAGTTCCCGTTTGCGGACCGTTCGTTCGACTGCGTCTACACGATGGGGACGATCGAGCATATTCCGGAGTACGTCGAGTCCCTGCGCGAGGTCCACCGGGTCCTGCGCGACGGAGGGCGGGCGGTGATCGGAGTGCCGCACAAGTGGGACCCCTTCCTGAGGCCGCTCCTCGTCCGCGTTCTCGAGCTCGTGGGACGGTACCCGTACACGCCGGAGAAGTCCTTCGGGGCGCGCGAGCTTCAACGGGACATCGAGAGCGCCGGCCTGGAGGTCCTCGAGCGAACCGGCATCCTCGCCCTTCCGGGGATCCTGCGGATGCTCGACCTCTTCTTCCTGAAACACGGCGTGCCGCTCGCGAGGCTCACGTCCGCCATGAGCGCTCCGTTTGAGTACTGCGAGAGCCGTTTCCCGGTGGCGGCCCGGGCGGGCTATCTCATGGCGATGGTGGCGAGACGCCCCCGGGAGGGCGCGACGGCCTGAGCGCGGGGCCAGCGCGGCCGGCACGCTGGGCGCGAGGAAGTGCGACGATGTGCGGAATCTTCGGGTTCTCCGGCGCCCCGGCTCCCCGCCTGCTGGCGGAGATGGCGCAACGCCTCAGGCACCGGGGGCCGGACGACACCGGCTGTCACACCTCTCCCGGCATCTCGATGGGAACGGACCGGCTGGCGATCGTCGGCGTGACGGACGGCCAGCAGCCTCTCTTCAACGAGGACGGAAGCCTGGCTCTGGTCGTCAATGGCGAGATCTACAACTCCGCCAGTCTTCGCAGCAGGCTCGAGAGGCTGGGTCACCGGTTCTCGACGTCCGCCGACGGCGAGGTGATCCTCCACGTCTTCGAGGAGGAGAGAGAAGCGTCCTTCTCCCGGCTCGAGGGGATGTTCGCGCTGGCGCTCTGGGACGAGCGGCGGCGGCGCCTCATCCTGGCCCGCGATCCGATGGGAATGAAGCCGCTCTTCTTCGTCCGGCACGACGGACGGTTTGCCTTCGCGTCGGAGGTGAAGGCCCTCCTCTGTCTCCCGGGGCTCGAGCGTCGCGTCGACGTGGAGGCCCTTTCTGGCCTGCTGGAACTCGGCTCGGTGCCGCGGGACCGGACCCTGTTTGCAGGGATCAGGCGGCTCCCGCCGGGACACTTGCTTTGGCTCGAAGCCTCCGGCGAGGTTCGGCAGGCTCCGTTCTGGAGACCTCCAGCGCCCGGCGCCTCGGCCGACGGGCGACGAAATGTCCAAAACGATCCGGTGCCCGAGTTCGTCCGGATCTTCACGGGCGCCGTCCAGAGCCACCTGATGAGCGAGGTGCCGCTCGGCGCCTCCCTCTCGGGCGGGCTCGATTCGAGCCTCGTGGTGGCCGCGATGAGCAGAGCCACGGGCGCGCCGGTGAAAACCTTCTCGGTGGGCTTCTCCGGCGAACGGGACGAGCGACCCTTCGCGCGTATCGTCGCGGACCATTGCCGCAGCGACCACAGGGAGGTGACGCTTTCGGGCCAGGACGTGCTGCGGACAATTCCCCAGCTTCTCTGGCATCTCGAGGAGCCGAGAAATGGGCCTATGCTGCCCAACCACCTTCTCTTTGAAAGGGCCGCTCGCGAGGTGAAAGTGGTCCTCGTCGGCGAGGGAGCGGACGAGCTGTTCGGCGGGTACCTTCGCTTCAAGACCTCCCTGGGTCCGCTGGGCTACCTCCCGTCGCCCCTCGGCCGGGCCGCCTATCTGGCGGGGCATCGCGGCGGCACCCAGGCGCGGGTCGCCCTCCGACCCGAGCTGCGCGACTCCTTCCCGCCTTCCTCCTGGCACGAGGCACTCGGGCAGGCCTTCCTCCGGCGGGGGGAACGACGGTCGCAGGCCCTCCTGGGATTCGAGCAGGCGGAGCGGCTCCCGAACAGCCACCTGATGCGTGTCGATCTCCTCGCCATGGCCCACTCGGTCGAGGCCCGTCTGCCATATCTGGACCGGGGAGTGGTGGAATTCGCGAACCGGCTCCCGCTCGTCTGGAAGACCCGCCTGCGCGGCGAGAAGAGGATCCTCCGCGAGGCTGCCCGGGCGTTCCTGCCCGCGGCGATCTGCGACCGACCGAAGCTCGGGCAGGGGAACCCGCTCCGCACGTTCGTCCGGTCGGGCTTCCTCGACCTCGCGCGCGACCTGCTCCGCCCGTCGGCGGTGGAGGGGCGCGGTCTGTTCCGGTCCACTTACCTCAAGCAGCTCCTGCGCCGGGTCGAGCGGGGCCCCCTCCTTCCATTCGACCTCGGCCGCCTCCATCTGTTCGTCCTCATCGAAGCCTGGCACCGCATCTTCATCGACCCGGCGGAGGTCGTGCCTCCGGCTTCGACGCTTCTTCTTCCGGCAGGAGAGGCCTGAGGTGTGCGGACTCCTCGCCGGACTGAGGAGAGAGCTCCCGAAGCGGCCCGGGGACCTCTGGCACCTGCTCTGGACTCCGGCCGGTCGCGAGAGATTGTGGACCGCGGCGTCGTGGCTCCTCTGGCCCATCCTGGGGACTCTCGCGTCTCTCCGCCGCCGCACGGCCCTCGGCAAGACGAAGGTCGTGGCCATCGTCGGGTCTTACGGGAAGACCACGACGACCCGCGCCGTGGCTCGGGCCCTCGGAGTCGAGAAGCCAGCCGGAGGCCAGAACTCCTGGAGCTTTCTTGCCCGGAAGGTCCTTCGCCACCGCGCGGGAAATCCTCTCGTCATCGAGGTCGGGATATCGCGGCCGGGACAGATGCGCGCGTACGCCCGCATGCTTCGGCCCGACATCGTGGTCGTCACATCGGTCGGCCGTGAGCACCGGCGCTCCTTCGCTGGAAGGCAGACCGTGCAGGGCGAGAAGGCCCGGATGGTCCGGGGCCTCGCCCCGGCGGGAGTGGCGATCCTCCACGGGGATGATCCCCTCGCGGCAGGAATGGCGACCGTCGCGCCCGGAAGGGTGGTCCGCTTCGGACTCGGGCAGGAGAACGACGTGCGAGCCGAGCAGGTAAGGCTCGATTGGCCTCGTGGAACGGAGTTCCTTCTCGTCGGTCCAGGGTTCCAACTCGCGGCACGGGTCGGCCTCATCGGCGGCCACTCGCTCGGCGCCGCGCTGGCCGCCGCAGCCGTGGCCCACGAGCTCGACGTGCCGCCGGAAATGGTCGTCCAGCGCCTCGAAAGACTCGCTCCCACCCCGGGGAGGATGCAGCCCGTCCTCCTTCCGTCCGGCGCGGCCCTCTTGCGGGACGACTACAAGTCGGGACTGGAGACGATCCACGCGGCCCTTGAAGTCCTCGCCGGGATCCCGGCCCGCCGCCGGATCGCCGCCCTGGGGGACGTGACGGAACCCGAGGGCCCTCAGCGAGAGGTTTACCGGAACCTCGGAGCCCGTGCCGCCCGCACGGCCACGCGCATCCTTTACGTCGGGAACAAGTTCGGTCCGCTCGCGAGCGGCGCGCGGGACGCGGGCCTCGCGCGCGACGCCGTGACGGACCACGCCGACGTGCACGCCCTTGCGGCGGCGCTCGGGAACGAGTTGCGGGAGGGAGACGTCGTCCTGCTCAAGGGACGCACGGACCAGAAGTTGGAACGTGTGGCCTTGATCCTCTCGGGGCGTCGGGTTCGATGCGCGATCCGGTCGTGCCACGTCCGGTCG
>DATIWM010000034.1:0-14326 GCA_035519355.1 Thermoanaerobaculia bacterium
CGAGACAACGGTGTTCACGTCCGTCGTTCCGCCGATGTAGACGCTCCACGTGCCGTTCAGAGAACAGAAATCGACGATCTTCACGAGGATGTCGAGACTGGCCGGGTCGACAGTTCCGAAGTACCCGACATTGTCCGAAAGTGAGTGGCCGGTTCCGGCACCGCTCGGAGGGTTGGACCCGTACCCGACGTAGTTCAGGGTCGCGACAAACCGGCCGCCGACGAGAGGAAGGATGGCGCCCGTGGAGCACGACCCGCCGCCATCACCTCCAGCAAGGAAGGACGCCGTCACGCGGGCGTTCCCCGTGATTGAAAATCTGGTCGCGTTCGCCGACGGGTTCGAAAAGCTGCCGCCGTTGCCCGACCATCCCGAAAAGGTGTAATAGGAGGGTGCGTTCGCCGTCAGGCTCACGCTGGTACCCGCTTGGTACCCTCCACCGCAGTTCAAGGCCGTGTTCACGGTCACGCTCCCGACGCCCGTCGGACTCGTGTCCAGCACCAGGGTGTAGCAGTCCGGAAAGGCGACGCATTTGAGATACCACGACTTCTGACCGGTCGCGGCATCCCACGCGGGATCGTGCGTATGGTTCAGATAATTCGGGCAAAGACGCGAAAGGCCTGCCTTCAGGCCGTTCGGACTCGGAACAGATGGCACGTTGCCGGTCAGCTTGTTACCGTCGACGTCGAGGGCCTGCAGGCTCGTCATTCCGGTGAGCGCGGGAATGGTCCCGGTCAGCAGGTTGTTGCTGACTGTGAAGCTTTGAAGGCTCGTGAGGGCGGTGAGAGCGGGAATCGTCCCGGTCAGCTGGTTTTCTCCGACATCGAAGACGCGCAGGTCCGTCGGGCCGGTGAGCGCGGGAATGGCCCCGGTCAGGTGGTTCATTCCCACGTCGAAAACCTGCAGGTCCGTCAGGCCCGTGAGCGCGGGAATGGTCCCCGTCAGCTGGTTGTTGCTGAGTGTGAAGCTTCGCAGGCTCGGCAGGCCGGTGAGCGCGGGAATCGTCCCGGTCAGCTGGTTTTTTCCGACATCGAAGACGAGCAGGTTCGTCAGGCCGGTGAGCGCGGGAATCGTCCCGGTCAGCTGGTTCTCTCCGACATTGAAGAGGCGCAGGTCCGTCAGGGCGCTGAGCGCGGGAATGGTCCCGGTCAGGTGATTCGTTCCCACGTTGAAGATCTGCAGGTCCGTCAGGCCGTTGAGCGCGGGAATGGTCCCGGTCAGATTGTTCGACACGAGGACGATTCCCACGACGCTCGTCCCGAAAACGCTGCAGGTCACCCCGAACCAGGTGCATTCGGTCCCGACGGCGCCATTCCAGTTCGTCTGGGTCGTCCAGCCGGCGCCGTTGGTGCTCGTGTAAAGGTCGAGGAGCGCCGTTCGCTCGCTGACGGGAATGGCGGCGTGCGCGGCGGTGGCGCCCAGAGTCAGCAGGACCGGGACGAAGAGCGAGGCCATACGGTTCTGCCATCGGGAGCGTTTCATTTCTCAACCCTTCATCTTTCCCGATTTCTTTTCAGGAAGATTCTAGAGCATTCTTTCGGCCAGGCCGCTGTCAGATCAGGCTCGGCGAGCTGCCAGGTGGGACAGCGAATTGCAGCCCCAGAGGTCTCCCCGGGGCGCTCAAAGGGGCTAGTTGGTTCCCCGATTCGCTGTCCGCATCTCGCCCGTGTACGGTCGCAAGTTCGAATCTCGCCCCCGCAACCTGAATAATCCGAAGGGCGCCAGTCAGTTGCGGCCGGCGCCCTTCCCGTTTTCCGCCGGACGACCTCGCTTCCCGATCCTCCTCCTCCCGGGCAAATCGCGAGGATCGGGCAGGCTATCCTCCACCCGAGGCACGCCATGACGAGTTTCGAGCAGCAGGTGACCGAGATGCGCAGCTGGTTCGACTCCCCGCGCTTCAGGGGTATCCAGCGGCTCTACTCGCCGCGCGAGGTCGTCGAGCAGCGCGGAACGGTCCGGTCCGACTACGTCCTGGCGCGCGACACGGCAGCGGCGTTCTACGCCCGCCTCCGCCAGCTCTTTACGGAGAGGAAGTCCATCACCACGTTCGGTCCCTACTCACCGGGCCAGGCCGTGGCCATGAAGCGGATGGGGATCGAAGGCATCTACCTGGGCGGGTGGGCCACGAGCGCCAAGGGCTGGACGGACGAAGACCCGGGACCCGACCTCGCGAGCTACCCGCTCAGCCGTGTGCCCGACGAGGCGGCCCTCATCGTCCGGGCCTTGCTCACCGCGGACAAGAACCAGTTCTTCATCCGCTCCCGCATGAACGAGGAGCAGCGTCTGGCGACGCCCGAAATCGACTTCCGGCCCTTCGTCATCGCCGACGCGGACACGGGCCACGGAGGCGACGCCCACGTGCGCAACCTGATTCGCCGCTTCGTCGAGGTCGGCGTGCCCGGCTACCACATCGAGGACCAGAAGCCCGGCGTGAAGAAATGCGGGCACCAGGGGGGCAAGGTGCTCGTCCCGGTCGACGAGCACATCAAGCGCCTCAGCGCGGCGCGCTTCCAGCTCGACATCATGCAGGTGCCCGGCATCCTCGTCTCGCGCACCGACGCCGAGTCGGCCACGCTGCTCGACGGCCGTGGAGACGAGCGGGATCAGCCCTTCATCCTCGGCGCCACCAACGTGAACCTGCCCACGTTCAAAGTGGGGTTCCTCGCCATCCTGAGGCGTTTTCATCGCGGCGGCATCGAAGAGCTGAGTGGACATGCCCTCTACGCCACGAGCGACGAGGAGTACGCCGTCGCCGAGGCCTGGATCGACCGGGCGGGCCTCGGCGCCCTTCTCGACGGAGCGCTCGCCGAGTACAAGAGGAGCGGCAGCGTGGCGGTCGATGCGACTCTCGACAAGGTCTTCGACCGTTTCGTCGACGTCTGGCAGGCCGAGGCCGGCGTGAAGACGTACGGGGAGGCCGTCGCGGACGTCATCACCTTCCGCGCCGGCGAGGGTGTGTCATTCCCCATGAGCGTATCGGAGTGGCTCGCCTTCTCCTCGAAGGCGTCGCTCTACTCCGCCCGGGAGAAGGCCCGGGCGATGGGGATCACGGTCATCTGGGACTGCGAGCGCGCCAAGACGCCCGACGGCTATTATCAGATCCGCGGCGGCATCGAGTACGCCATCGCCAAGGCCCTGGCCGCCGCTCCCTTCGCCGACGTGCTCTGGATGGAGACCAAGACCGCGGACCTCACCGACGCCCGGAAGTTCGCCGACGCGATCCACGCGGCGTACCCGGACAAGATGCTCGCCTACAACCTCTCGCCTTCCTTCAGCTGGGACACGACGGGCATGACGGAGGAGGAGATGCAGCGCTTTCCCGAGGAGCTGGGGAAGATGGGCTTCGTCTTCAACTTCATCACCTACGGCGGGCACCAGGTCGACGGCGTCGTGGCGGAGGAGTTCGCGACGGCGCTCCGCCAGAGCGGGATGCTCGCCCTCGCCCGCCTCCAGAGGAAGTTCCGACTCGTCGAGTCGCCGTACCGCACGCCGCAGACGCTCGTAGGCGGGCCCCGCGCGGATGCCGGCCTGATGGCCATCTCGGGGCGAACCTCCACGACCAAGGCGATGGGCAAGGGCTCGACGCAGTTCCAGCACACGATCCAGACCGAGGTTCCGCCCAAGCTGCTCGAAGAGTGGCTGGAGCTTTGGCGCACGCACTACGGCCTCGGCGACAAGCTCAAGGTCTCGCTGCGTCCACACATCGCGGGGTCCGAGCTCCTGGAGCTCTCGACACGGAAACCGACCGGGGAGAAGGTCTCGAACATCATCTTCGCCGTCATCCAGGACCGCCGCGGGCGCAACATCCTCTCGGTGCGCGACCAGAACACGTTCGACCCCGCGCTCAAGCGCAAGAGGCTCATGACGCTCACCCACCTGTTCCTGATCCACCGCTACCGGATCGACTCCGTCCACTTCGTCTCCCCCACCGAGGACAACCACCGGCAGGTCGAGCGGATGAAGGAGCGTGGGCTCTTCACCACCGTGGCCAAGGAGGTGGGCCAGATCATCGTCGCCGAGGTGAACAAGGACCGGATGGCTCAGCTGCTCGCCCCGGACCGCATCGCACTCACGGCACTGATCGAGAAGGGCTGAGGTCTCCGATGAAGCACGAAACCCGCGACCGGGCGATCAAACGAATCCGGATCCGCTTCCGGGAGACCTCGGACTGGCTGGGCCGTTTCGCCCACCTTCTCGACGAGTTCGGCGCGCGCCTCGGCGAGATGAAGACGGTCCACATCGGAAAGAACATTCGCATCCGGGACGTCGACGTCCACGCCCGCAGCGAGGAGGTCTTCGACCGGTTCTGCGACGCGCTCCGAAGGATGGAGGGGGTCGACCTCCTCGACGTGACGGACGTGGTCCTCGAGATGCATCGCGGCGGGAAGATCGAGATCGGGGCCCGCGTGAAGGTCGAGTCCGCCGACGACCTGGCCGTCGTCTACACCCCCGGCGTCGCCTCGCTCTGCAACAAGATCAAGGCGAACCCGGAGCTCGCCTTCGACTTCACGTGCATCCAGAACAGCGTCGCCATCGTGACCAACGGCACGGCCATTCTCGGGCTGGGCGACATCGGCCCCGTCGCGGGCATGCCGGTCATGGAAGGTAAAGCCCTTCTCTTCCGGCTCCTGGCCGACGTGAACGGGATTCCCGTCCTCATCGACAGCAAGGACCCCGAGGTCGTCATCCGGACCGTGCAGGCGATCGCGCCGACCTTCGGCGCCATCAAGCTCGAGGACATCGCCGCCCCCGAGTGCTTCGACATCGAGACCCGGCTCACCGACCTCCTCGACATCCCCGTCGTCCACGACGACCAGCACGGGACGGCGGTCGTCGTCCTCGCGGCGCTCCTCAACATCGCGAAGAACACCTACATCAACCTCAAGCGGAACCCGGTCGGCATCGTGGGGCTGGGCGCCGCCGGCAACGGCATCTTCAACCTCCTCCGGTCCTACGGGATCCAGGAGATCTACGGCGCCGACATCAACCCGATCATGGCGGACCGCTTCCGGGAACAGGGCGGCATCCCGGCCGACCTTCCGGGGGTGATGCAGAAGTCCAAGATCGTCATCGCCACGACGGGCGTGCCGGGGCTCATCAGGCCGGAGATGGTCCAGCCCCGGCAGGTGATCCTCGCCCTCTCCAACCCGAATCCCGAGATCGAGCCCGACGACGCCCTCGCCGCCGGCGCGCTCTACGCCATCGACGGCAAGTCGGTGAACAACGCCTGCGCCTTCCCGGGCCTCTTCAAGGGGGCGCTCCTCGCGCGCGCCCGGCGGGTCAACAACGCGATGAAGATCGCGGCGGCGAACACAATCGCCGAACACGCCATGCCGGGCGATCTCGTCCCCAACATCCTCGATCGCTCCGTCCACGAGGCCGTGGCGCAGGCGGTCAAGGCCATCGCGCTCGAGACCGGCGTCGTCCGCTTCCGGAACGTCGTAACGGCCGGTTGATCCCTCCGGCGGCCCCAAAAAGCGGAGCGTGGCTTCCGAGATGTGCCGCAAAATGGAATCTTCGTGAGCCCGGAGCGCCCCACGGCCGCCTCCCCCGCGGAACTCGCCCCCCAGGACGTGGTCCTCCGGTTTCTGGAGAGCACCGGCCGCCCCTCCGAAGCGCGCCTCTACCTCGACCTGTTCCGGGCACGCCCCCGCGAACAGTTCGCCGCCATCGCGATCGACGCCCATGTCATGGCGGATGCGGCGGACGCCGTCGCGCAGGACCTGAAGTTCCTGGCGGCGCTCGACCTGTTTCCGACCGTCGTCCTGGGGATCTTCCAGCCTGAAGATGCGGCCGGGCACGCCCGCTCCCTGCGGCGCCATCTCGAGATCGAGGGAGTCCGCGTCCAGGAGCTGTCCGAGTCGTCCCACGATCTGGCCGCCCGGCTGACCGCGCACATCGGTCGGGGCGAGGTGCCCGTGGTCGTCTTCGGGGCGGAGGAGAGCGAGCAGCCGGCCGACCGGCTCGAACGGCTGGGTCGGCTCCTCAGGGAGCTCCAGATTCGCAAGCTCATCTTTCTCCACCGGCCCGGCGGACTGCGCCAGGGAGGCGCCCTCCTCCCGATCGTGAACCTCACGAACGACGTCCCCGCGCTCCTGGCCAGCAACGAGATCTCGCACAAGGAGGCTCTGATCCTGGAGCAGGCCCGCCGGCTCTGCGAGAAGGCGGCACCGCTCCCGTTCACGGTCGCCGTCACCTCTCCCCTGAACCTCCTCCGCGAGCTCTTCACGGTCAAGGGCGCGGGGACGCTGCTCCGTCGCGGCGCCTGCATCGTGGGCCACCAGGGCTGGAACGGCGTGGAGATGACGCGCCTGCGGGACCTTCTGGCGTCGAGCTTCGGCCGCTCCCCTGTCGAGGAGTTCTTCGCGAGAACGCCCAGCAGGGTCTACCTCGAGGAGGACTACCGGGGCTGCGCGATCCTCCTGGACGCGCCTCTCGGCGCCTATCTCACGAAGTTCGCGGTTTCGGCCGAGGCGCAGGGCGAGGGGATCGCGCGCGACCTCTGGGAGGCCTTCACGGCGGACACTCCCGTGGTCTTCTGGCGGGCGCGGCGGACGAACGCGATCAGCGAGTGGTACGTCAAGCTCTGCGACGGCTTGGTGCGTCTGCCGGCCTGGACCGTCTACTGGAAGGGCCTCGCCCCCGGCTCCATCCCCGCGGCGATCGAGTGGGCGGTTGCCCAGCCGGTGGACATCCCGCGGACCGGGGAGTGACCCGCCGCGGGCGCGGGACGGAACGCCAGAGCCGCCGAGGCGGGAAAATCCGGTCTCTAGTTCATTCAAATCAGGTCCGAATGGGCCCGCGTCGGATAGATTTCGTTTCCGGGAGAAGGAGACTCCGATGCCGACCATGCGCGCCAAGACCACGAAGAAACAGCCGGCCCGGGCGACATCCGCCCCGAAGGACCGGTTCGTCTACTCGAACCCCTTTCAGAAAGGCGAGGACACGACGAAGTACCGCCTCGTGAGCAAGGACCACGTCAAGGTGAGGAAGTTCGCCGGGAAGCCCGTCCTCGTCGTCGAGCCGGAAGCCCTGACGGTCCTCGCGGCCACGGCCATGCGCGACGTGTCGTTCCTCCTCCGCCCGAAGCACCAGCAGCAGGTGGCCGCGATCCTGAAAGATCCCGAAGCCTCGCC
Source organism: Thermoanaerobaculia bacterium (assembly GCA_035519355.1). GTDB lineage: Bacteria > Acidobacteriota > Thermoanaerobaculia > UBA5066 > UBA5066 > DAOMFB01. The sequence continues at coordinate 7,134 of DATIWM010000034.1, forward strand.
GAACGACCGGTTCATGGCCACGACGCTCCTCCGGAACGCCGTCGTCTCGTCCAGGTTCGAGCTCCCCTTCTGCCAGGACACCGGGACCGCCACCGTCGTGGCCTGGAAGGGGCAGCAGGTCTGGACCGGGGCCGACGACGCGGCGGCCCTCTCGAAGGGGATCTGGAAGACCTACACGGAGGAGAACCTTCGCTACTCGCAGACCGCGGCGCTCTCGATGTACGACGAGGTCAACACCGGGAACAACCTCCCGGCCCAGATCGACGTCTATGCCGCGAAGGGGATGGAGTACAAGTTCCTCTTCGTGGCCAAAGGAGGCGGCTCGGCCAACAAGTCGTACCTGTTCCAGGAGACGAAGGCGCTCCTGAACCCGGCCAGCCTCGAGGCCTTCCTCGTCGAGAAGATGAAGAGCCTCGGCACGGCCGCCTGCCCGCCGTACCACATCGCGATCGTCGTCGGCGGCACCTCGGCCGAGGCGTGCCTGAAGACCGTGAAGCTCGCCTCGGCCGGCTACTACGACTCGCTCCCGACGACCGGCGACAAGTCCGGCCGCGCCTTCCGCGACCCCGCGCTGGAGGCGAAGCTCCTCGCGGCCGCGCAGAAGCTCGGCTTCGGGGCCCAGTTCGGCGGCAAGTACTTCGCGCACGACGTCCGCGTCGTCCGCCTGCCGCGGCACGGTGCCTCGTGCCCGGTCGGCCTCGGCGTCTCCTGCTCGGCGGACCGGAACGTCTTCGCGAAGATCGACGCGAAGGGGCTCTGGGTCGAGGAGCTGGAGCGCCACCCCGAGACGCTCCTCCCCGTGCACACCGGCACGAAGGAGCACGCGGGGCTCGTGAGGATCGACCTGAACAAGCCGATGAGGGAGATCCTCGCGGAGCTGTCGAAGCACCCGGTCTCGACGCCGCTCGCCCTCACGGGGCGGCTCGTCGTGGCGCGCGACATCGCCCACGCGAAGCTCAAGGAGCACCTCGACGCCGGCGCCGACCTGCCCCAGTACTTCAAGGACCACCCCGTCTACTACGCGGGCCCCGCCAAGACCCCGAAGGGGAAGGCGTCCGGCTCGTTCGGCCCGACCACGGCGGGACGGATGGACTCCTACGTCGATCTCTTCCAGTCGAAGGGGGGCTCGATGGTGATGATCGCGAAGGGGAACCGGAGCCCGAAGGTGACCGAGGCCTGCAGGAAGTACGGGGGCTTCTATCTCGGCTCGCCGGGCGGCCCGGCGGCGCTCCTCGCCGAGGAGAACATCAAGAAGGTGGCCGTCCTGGAGTTTCCCGAGCTGGGGATGGAGGCCATCTGGGCCATCGACGTCGTCGACTTCCCGGCCTTCATCCTCGTGGACGACAAGGGAAACGACTTCTTCCAGCAGCTGAAGTAGTCCCGCAGGGCGGCCGCGCGCGGGAGTCCTCCCGGGTTTTCGTCACGCCACCGACGCCCGCCGGTTGCTCTCGATGTCGGCCTTCGAGAGAGCGAGGCTCCGGGGCAGGGGCGCCCTGGCGAGTCCGTAGACAGCCCGTCTCGTCTCTTCGTAGTCGGCGGCTCCGTCGAGCCGGACGCGCCCGACGCCGCCGGCCATGGGGTGCAGACCGGAAAGGACCGCGATGCGCGAGAGCGCCGAGTGGCCCGCGACGGCATAGAGAGCCTGCCGGCGCCTGAAATCGCGCGTCCGCCGGCAGACGCGGGTGATCTTCGAGGCCACGTCGCCCAGGCCGAAGAATTCGCGGGTGCAGCGGACCAGAAGGCCCCGGAGCCGATCGGCCGGGAGGTGCGGGTGGCGCCAGGTGACGGTGCTGCCGTCGAACCGGTCGAGATTCTCCTCCGTGATCCGCCCTTCGGCGAGGAACTCGTCGTACTGCTCGGTCCCCGGGATCGGCGTGAGGATGTAGAAGGACGCCACGTCGGGACCGAGCTCCCGGAGCCTCCGGAGGTGCTCGAGAACCTCCGCTTCGGTGTCCCCCGGAAAGCCGAGGATGTTCGAGAAGTGGCTGGTGATGCCCTGTTCGCGGCAGAGCTCGACGATGCGGGCGTAGCGCGCCGGGTCGTTGTGGAGCTTGTGCGCCTCCCGGAGCGCCTCGCGACTGAACGATTCGGCCCCCACGAAGATCTGGAAGCATCCGGCCCGGGCCAGGAGAGAGACCAGCTCCTCCTCGCGGTGGATCTGGGCGTCGCACTGGGCGAAGAACGGGAGCCGGAGATCCTCCTCGATCATGGCGCCGAGCAGATCCCTCACGCCGGGCACCTTGTTGAAGTTGTCCGACGTGAACATGACGAGCTTCACGCCGCCGGTCTTCGCGGCGCGGAGGCTGGCGAGCGTCGTCTCGATCGGCTGCGTCCGGACCCTCTGCCCGGCGATCCGGATCACCGAGCAGAAGTTGCACGAGAACGGACAGCCGCGGGCCGGGTAGACGCCGAGCATCGGAACGACGTACCGGCCCAGGTCGCGCTTTTCCGGCAGCATCAGGACGGCCGGGTCGAGATCCCGCTCCCAGCGCTGCTCCCGCCCGTAGACCGGGAGAAGCTCGCCGTCCCGGGCGTGCGAGAGGATGGCGGGCCAGACCACCTCGGCCTCCGACAGCGCGAAGGAGACCCCGTTTCCCTGGAGCATCGAGGTGTCGCACGTCATCGGGTGGGGCCCTCCGATGACGCAGCTCTCGACGCCGTTCCTCCGGGCGAAGGCCGCGAGGTCGAGCGCGCGATGAATCTGGTGGCTCTGGACCCCCACGAGAGCGAGGAGGGTGGGGCTGTCGCGGTCCCGCTTCAGCAGACGGAGATAGCCAAGGTCCGTCTCGACGTACTCGTCGACGGCGTGAACTTCGATTCCGTGGCTGCCGGCCGCGGCGAGCGTCAGGCTCTTCAGGTGCGGGAGCGTGCTGTTCGGCATGAAGCCGCGGCGGAATCGCTCGACGCACCCGTCCGGGCCGTACTTGCTCGGCTTGACGAGAACCACCCGAAGGCCGGCGCTCCCCCCCATCGGCAAACCCGGCGGGACCCCCCCGACCGCCAGCCTACGCCCGATCCGAGGCTTCGTTCAAACGGACGACGAGCCGGCTCGCGGCCTGGCTACTTCTTCACCGGCCCGAGGTACTTGTCCAGCCAGTCGAGGCTCTCGCGGATGAACTCCTTGCGGGGCGGCGCGTGGCCCGATTCGTAGATGACGTGCCGCTTCTCCTTCTCGGGCGTCCCGAGGAGCCGGAAGAGCGGCACCTGCGACGACTCCACCGGAAAGAAGTGGTCGTACCGGCCGTTCAGCATCAGGACGGGAATCTTCACGCGGCTGACGAAGTTGATCGCGTCGACCTCCGGCAGGGGACGCTGGAACTCGAGACCCCCCGATTCCAGGATCGCCGTCCGGAAGCGGCTCTCGACTCCGAGGAGATTCGGCGCGACGGCGCTGCCCCAGCTCAGCCCCAGATACGCCAACTTCCCGCGGTCGACGTCCTTGCGTGATTCGAGGTAGTCGAGCGACCGACTGAGGTCCTTCGACCACGCGATCATGTGGTCGCGCCAGAACGCGGTCGGCTCCGGGTAGTCGGACTTCAGGTCGTCCCGCCGGTCGAAGGTGCTCTTGTAGATCGGGGCCATCAGGGCCCGGCCGCTCCTCGGGATGAAGTCCGCGTAGGGCGAGAGGCTGAACTTGTCCGTGGTGATCGCGCCCGAGCCGGGGAAGTAGACGACCGTCTGGAAGGGCGGCGTCACGTTCTTCGGCAGGTAGAGGTGCGCGATGACCCGTTCGCCGCCGTAGGCCGCGCTGAAGCTGACCGTCTCGTGCGTCCAGTCTTCCGTCGTCTCCGTCGCCTCGAGGCGTGAGTTCAGGTCCGCCTTGTCGTAGGCATAGAGCCCCTTGAAGGCGCGGAAGACCTCGTCGGAGACCGGCTTTTCCTTCGAGAAGTCGCGGAAGGCCGCCTCGACCACGGCGGCGGCGGCCGGAGGCGGCGGCGCGGGGAGCTTCACGCACCGGAATCCGTAGTTCGGCCGCCGGTCCCAGGGCGACTGCGCGTCCTGGTCGATGAACATGTACGTCGGCTCGCCGAAGCCCCCACCGAGGATGAAGCGTTTCCCTCCGGTCCCCTCGTTCCAGCACCACTCCTTCACGTTCCCGGCCATGTCCGTCGTACCGAATCCGCTCAGGGCACCCTCGCCGCCAACGGGAACCGTTCCGCCGCCCTGGAAATTGCTCCCGGGGACGATGAGGAGGCTGGCCCTCGTCTGCGCGGCCCGGTTCCAGTGATAGATGGTGGGGAGGCTCTTCCCCGCGAACTCGGCGTAGGCCGCGGCCTCGTACCAGCTCACGCCCCCCACCGGATGCTTCTCGAGGCCCTTCGGAAAGCTCCCCAGCTCCCACGTCGCGGGGCCCGGGCGGCCGGTCGCGTCGCGGAAGAGCGCCATGGCGTCCTCCCACGAAACGGCTTTCCCTCCCCGGACGAACGGCTGCGTCCAGAGCGCGCGTTTTTCGTACCCCCCTGCGTCGACGAACTTCCTGTATTCCTCGTTGGTCACCTCGTGCCGGTCGATCAGGTAGTCGTCGAGCGGGACCTCTGGGAGCTGGTCGAGGCCGGGGATCGCCAGGTCGATCTTTCCGCCCGGCACACGGACCATCCCGGCCGGCGCGCTCCCCTCCGGATCCAGGCGGAAGGTCAGGTTCAGGGGAATCCGGTGAACGATCGTCCAGGTCGGGGCGATCTGGTGCGCGGCCTCGAATCCCGGCTTCGAGATTCTCCAGACGTAGTAGTTCCTCGGCACGCGCGCCTTCGCGATCGGAGTCTGCCCCAGGCTCTCCCACGCCTTCGAATCTCCCCGGTACGGCCGGACCGAGACGTCGGCGCCCGGCGGGACGCTCTCGACAGAAACCTCCATCGTCGCCTGCGTCCAGAGGTTCTCGAGAGTCGGGTCGTTCGGGAGGACGGCCCGGGCCTCTCGGGCGAGCGCCGCCGCCTTCGTGAACTCCTCCGCCGCCACGAGGCGCGCGACCTCGGGCGTGGCCGCCTCGCGCGCCCAGCGCCCGCGATGCGCGCGATGCCAGAGCCAGCCGCCCGCGGCCGCGATCAGGATCGCGGCGGCCGCCACCAGGATCTTCGCTTGTCCGGAAAGCCCCGCGGGACGGGCCGGGGTCAGGGAGGCTTCCAGCGCCTTCAGCTCGGAGCGAACCTCTTCTGCACTGGCAGGCCTCTTCGGCGGCTCTTTCTCGAGGAGCTTCCGGATGATCCCTTTCAGCCTCTCGGGCACCGGCGCGGCGCCGAAGTCGCGTGGAGGGGCGTGCAGGATGGAGTCCGAAACGGCGATGGGCGTCGACCCCTCGAACGGCAGGCGTCCGGTCACCATCTCGAAGAGGACGACGCCGAAGGAAAAGAGGTCCGTCCGCCGGTCCACCGCCTTGCCCAGAAGCTGCTCGGGCGACATGTAGGAGAGGGTGCCGAGCGCCGTCCCCTCGCGCGTCAGCGCCGCCGGCGCCGAATCTCCGGAGCCCGCCTCGGGGCCGAGCCGCTTGGCGAGGCCGAAGTCGAGCACCTTCACCTGCCCGCGGCTCGTCAGCATGACGTTTCCGCTCTTGACGTCCCGGTGGAGGATGCCGGCGCGGTGCGCCTCTGCCAGCGCGTCGGCGATCTGGAGGGCGATCGGGACGGCTTCTGCGGCCGAAAGCGGACCGCCGGCCAGCGCCGCGTGGAGCGTCCTCCCCTCCACCAACTCCATGACGATGTAGGTCTTCCCGCCCGATTCGTAGAGGTCGTGGACCGTGCAGATGTTCGGGTGATTCAGGGCCGAAGCGGCCAGGGCTTCGCGCCGGAACCGCTCGCGCCGTTCGGCGTCGAGCGCGAAGGCCGCGGGGAGGACCTTCAGCGCGACCATCCGCCCCAGCCGGAGATCCCGGGCCCGGTAGACCTCGCCGAAGCCCCCCGCCCCGAGGAGATCGAGCACCTCGAAGTGGTCCACCGTCGTTCCGCTGATCGAGGGGGACGGTCCCGGCGGCGCCGTCCTCGCGCCGGGAGACGGTGCCTCCGTCAGCCCCGCCGACATGTCTTCGGGACGTTCGCCCATTTCTTCCGCTGAGACCGATTCTACGTCCGGACCACGGGCTCAGTACCCTTCGCCCTCCGCGGCCGCCGCCGCCTTTCCGCGGTTGTGGCGGAACAGGAAGACGTAATACGCCGCCACGAGCGGGAGGCCGACGAAGAACCAGCGAAGCGCGATCGCAAGTCCCTCGGGGTCTCCTCCCGCGTTCGCGGCCGTCAGCGAGAGCGACGCGTCCGGCGTCCCGCGGAGCATGACCGGCCAGACGCAGACGGCCGTCGCGATCGAAAGGCCCGCGAGGAACGCGCAGGAGGCGAGGAACGCGTGGAGTTCCCGCCCGCGCGCCAGCGAGCCGAAGACGCCGGCGAGGCCGGCGAGCGCGAGCGCCGCGAAGAGGAGCGCCAGCGGTCGGCGCGGCAGGGCGGCGAGGAGATCCGGGTTGACCGAGGCGGTCGCGAGCGTGACGACGACCCAGAGAACCGCCACGGCGCCGTAGAGCCTCCAGGCGGCCCGGCGGCTCCGCTCCTGCACGGCGCCGTCCGTCTTCCACGACAGGTAGGTCCCGCCGTGGGCGACGAGCGCGGCGAGCGCGAAGACGCCCACGAGAACCGTGTACCAGTCGAGGATCCCCACCGGCGGCGCGGGCGTGAAGTCGGTGAAGAGGGCCAGTTCGAACCACCCCTCCCTGTTCAGGGGAACGCCCCGGATCAGGTTCCCGAGCGCCGCGCCGAAGAAGACCGGGAGGAGCACGCTCGCGACGCCGAAGCCCATGTCCCACGTCTTCCGCCAGACCGTGTCCTTCACGTGGCTCCGGAGCTCGATCGAGATGCCGCGGAGGATCAGGCACCAGAGAACGAGGAAGATCGCGAAGTAGAAGCCCGAGATCCCCGACGCGAGGATGCGGGGAAACCCGACGAAGAGCGCCCCGCCCGCCGCGAGGAGCCACACCTCGTTTCCGTCCCAGAACGGCCCGATCGCGGCCAGCACCTGTCGTCGCTCCGAGTCGGTCCGCGCCACGACCTGGTGGAGCGCGCCGGCGCCGAAGTCGAACCCGTCGAGGACGACGTACCCGGTCAGGAGGCCGACGACGATGGCGTACCAGACCTCATGCATGGGCCGCCTCCTTCGCTCCGAGCGGCGAGGGTCCGTGGGCGATCTCCCGCACGACGAGGAAGAAGAAAAGGAAC
>DATIWM010000035.1:0-5110 GCA_035519355.1 Thermoanaerobaculia bacterium
CGGGCTTCCTGTTGAAAAGGCCTTCAGACGACTTCGATTCCCATGGACCGGGCCGTCCCCTCCACCGTCTTGATCGCGGCGGCGAGGTCCGGCGTGTTGAGGTCGACCATCTTCAGCTTCGCGATCTCCTCGACCTGCTTCATCGTGACCTTCCCGACCTTGTTCTTGTTCGGGACGCCCGAGCCCTTCTCCAGCTTGGCCGCCTTCTTCAGGAGGACCGAGGCCGGAGGAGTCTTCGTGATGAAGGAGTAGGACCGGTCCGAGTAGACCGTGACGATCACCGGGATGATCAGTCCCGGCTCCTTCGCCGTCTTGGCGTTGAAGGCCTTGCAGAAGTCCATGATGTTCACGCCCTGCGGGCCGAGGGCCGTGCCCACGGGCGGGGCCGGCGTGGCCTGCCCGCCGGGGATCTGGAGCTTGACGTACGCGGTGATCTTCTTCGCCATGACTCTTCCTTACAGTTTCTGCACCTGGACGAACTCGAGCTCGACCGGCGTCGGCCGGCCGAAAATGGTGACGAGGACGCGCAGCGTGGAGCGCTCGAGGTTGATGTCCTCGACGCTGCCGGTGAACTCCTTGAACGGCCCGTCGATGATCTTGACCTGCTCGCCCCGCTCGTAGACGTACTTCGGCTTCGGCTTCTCGCGCGACTCGGCCGAGTGGTGGAGGATGGCGTTGACCTCGTCGTGCGTCAGCGGGACGGGCGACTTGGACGACCCGCCCACGAAGCCGGTGACCTTCGGCGTGTTGCGAACGAGATGCCACGTCTCGTCCGACATCTCCATCTGGACGAGGACGTATCCCGGGAAGAACTTCCGCTCGATGTTCTTCCGCTTGCCGCCGCGCATTTCCACGACCGTCTCCTTCGGCACGCGGATCTCGCCGAAGTGGATCTCCATCCCGAGCGCCTTGATCCGGTTCGTCAGCTCCTGCACGACCCGATCCTCGAAGCCGGAGTAGGTGTGGACGATGTACCAGTCCATCGCCGGCACGGCCCCCTCGGGCCCGCCCGCGGCCGCCGTCTCGGGTACCGGGGTTTCGCTCACGATGGTGTCTCTCTCTCTTTCCGCCGCGGCCCGCTCAGTTGCCGAAGGCCGCGAAGAGCTTGTTGACGAGTGGCGTCACGGCGGCATCGACGAGGAACAGGAAGACGCCGACGAGGACCGTGTAGACGAGGACGACCGTCGTCGTACCGACCACCTCGTCCTTGCCAGGCCAGGTGACCTTCCCCGACTCCTTCTTCACATCGGACAGAAACTCGCGGAAGCTGGCCCATTTCTGGCTGACGTTCATGTCGCGTCTTTCCTGAAGCGCCCTCCGCGCTCAAGCTGGCAGGGGTGCGGGGATTCGAACCCCGAACCTACGGTTTTGGAGACCGCCGCTCTACCAATTCGAGCTACACCCCTGTGACGGGCGACTTCAGACCTTTCCTTCCTTGTGCGGCGTGTGCTTGCGGCAGGCCGCGCAGAACTTCGAGATTTCGAGCTTCTCCTGGTGGGTCTTCTTGTTCTTCGTCGCCGTGTAGTTCCGGCGCTTGCACTCGCTGCAGATCAGGCTGATCAATTCCCTCGGCATGACGTGCGACCTCTCCTCTGGCGACCTTCGGCAGCCTGGAGCGGGAGACGGGATTCGAACCCGCGACCAACAGCTTGGAAGGCTGTGACTCTACCCCTGAGTTACTCCCGCGGACTGAGCTCTCGTTTCGTTCGTGATGAAGCCACCGCCGGTGCGTCCCGCCCTTCTCGCGTCTCCGTCGGGTCCGCGGGTTCCGGCTGTCAATGCTCGGGGGGTGCGACGATCGTCAGTCGTCGTGAGACGCCGGGTTCGCACCCCCCGCGCCCCCCTTTCCCTCTCCGGGAGACTGGAGCCCACGAGCAGATTTGAACTGCTGACCCCGTCCTTACCAAGGACGTGCTCTACCGACTGAGCTACGTGGGCGCCTCTCGCTGTCCCGTTCATGGTGGGCAGAGAGGGATTCGAACCCCCGTAGCACGTCAGTGCGGCAGATTTACAGTCTGCTGCCATTAACCACTCGGCCATCTGCCCGTCCCTCGTTTCCGTTTCGACCCGACCGTTCCCGACGGAGGTCCCGGGCGCTCCGTCCCGAGCCGCTGTGGAGCTGGCGATGGGACTTGAACCCGCAACCTGCCGATTACAAATCGGCTGCTCTGCCAATTGAGCTACGCCAGCGTTTCCTTTCTCATGCCGCGGTGAGGAAAGCTTCGCCGGGACGGTCGAAGATCGGGGAACCGGCCCGGCATCGCACGCCCGACGAGGCGCGAACTTGGACTTTTATCACCCGGCTCCACCGCGGGTCAAGCTATTTTCGTGCCGGGACTTCCGGTCCGACCCGTCGCCGGGCGACCTCGTAAAGCAGGATCCCTGCCGCCACCGAAACGTTGAGCGACCCGGCCCCCTTCGCCATCGGGATCGAGACGAGATGGTCACACGCCTCCCGGGTGAGCCGCCGCAGCCCTTCTCCCTCCGAGCCGAGGCAGAGAAGAACGTCGCCGGAAAGATCTGATTCCCAGAGACTTCGGCCCGCGGGATCGGCCCCGAAAATCCAGAAACCCCCGGCCTTGGCCCTCTCGAGAAACTGGCTGGCGTTGCCGGCCCGGGCGATCTTCACCCGCTCGAGGGCGCCGGCTGCCGCCTTCGAGGCCGCCTCTCCGAGGCCGGCCGAGTGGCGCTCCGCCAGGACGACCGAGGCGCCGGCTGCGGCCGCCGTCCGGAGAATGGCCCCGACGTTTCCGGGGTCGGTCACCTGGTCGAGGAAGACGACCGTCCGCCGGCCGGGAGGCCCCGCGAGGCACGCGTCGACGTCGTCGTAGTCGCGCGACGCGACGCGGGCGGCCACGCCGTTGTGCGCCTTGCCGGCGAGCCGGTCCAACTCCTCCCGGGGGACCGGACGGACCGCCACGCCCGCGGCCCGCGCGAGGTCTTCCAGCTCGCCGGCCCGGGCGTCCCGCCGGCCGCGGACGACCCAGAGCGTCTCGATGGAGCGGGGCCGCTTCTCCAGCACCTCGCGCACCGGGTGGAAGCCGGCGACGATCACTCGGGAAGCTCGACCAGGAGGACCACGACGGCCGCGACCCCGGCACCGCGCCCGAAGTCGGTCAGCCCGTTCCCGGAGGAGGCCTTGACCGAAACCTGCGAGACGTCCGCGCCGAGGAGCGCCGCGAGGTTCTCGCGAATGACGTCTCGGAACGGCCCGATCGCCGGCCGGGCGGCGATCAGCGTCACGTCGACGTTCACGACCCGGGGGTGGCCGGTCAGCTCGCGGACGTGGGCGACGAGCCGCGAGGAGGGCGCGTCCTTCCACTCGGGTCGGCCGGTCCCGAAGACGCTTCCCAGGTCGCCGGCCGCCGCGGCGCCCAGGAGCGCGTCGGCGACCGCGTGGAGGACGACGTCCCCGTCGGAATGTCCCTCGGGCCCGGCGTCCGACGGGATTTCCACTCCGCCGAGAACGCACCGGCGGCCCGGCAGGAGCGGGTGCGCGTCCCAGCCGTGACCGATACGCACCGCCACGGGCCTCAGCTCCCGGCCTGGGCGGTTCGGGGGGCACCCGAAGGCGGCCCCCCGGCGAGGAACGCCTCCGCCCACGCGAGGTCCTCGGGATAGGTGATCTTGAGGTTCCAGCGTGACGTGAGAACCACGGCGACGGTCCCTCCGGCCCGTTCGACGAGCTCCGAATCATCGGTGACGTCCGCTGTCGGCGACATCGCGTACGCCTTCCGGAGGAGGCCGGCGCGGAAAACCTGCGGCGTCGTGACGGAGACGAGGTCGTGCCGGGGGACCGTCTCGACGACTTTCCCGTTCTTCGTCCGCTTCACCGTGTTCACCATCGCGAACCCCGCGATGGCGGCGCCCCGCTCCGCGGCCGCGTCGACCACCGCGAGCACCTCGAGTGGGTCGACCAGCGGCCGGGCCGCGTCGTGGACGAGGACGAGAGTCTCCTCCCCCACGTTCGAGGCGTCGAGTGCGCTCGCGACGGAGTCCCGGCGCCGGACGCCCCCCGGGACGAGACGGCACGGCAGGGGCGCGCGCGCCAGCGCGGCGCGGAAGGCACTCTCGTAACCGGGAGTCATCGCGACGACGGCCTCCGCGACCCGCCCCGACGCGTGAAGGCGCTCGAGGGCATGGAGCAGCAGCGGCTTGCCCGCGAGGAGGACGAGCGCCTTCGGGCCGTCGTCGTGGAACCGGCTCCCGAGGCCCGCGGCCGGAACGAGAGCGACCGCCTTCGCGGGAGCGACCGCCTGCGCGGAGGCGGCGGCGGGAGAAGTGCTCAACGAGGTCTCATCGGGCGAGGATCTCGGATTCCTTCGCCTTGAGGATCGTGTCCACCTCGGTGATCGACCGGTCCGTCAGCTTCTGGACCTCGTCGAGCGCCCGCTTCTCGTCGTCGGCCGACACCGCGGAGGCCTTCGCCTCCTTCTTGATCTTCTCGTTCGCGTCGTGCCGGTGGCGCCGCATCTCGACCCGGGCCTGCTCGGCGAGGTTGTGGGCCTTCTTGACGATCTCCTTCCGGCGCTCCTCGGTCGGCGGCGGGACGGGAATCCGGACGACCTTCCCGTCCGAGGCCGGGTTCAGCCCGAGATCGCTCTTCTGAATCGCCTTCTCGATCGCCGGACAGAGCTTCGGCTCGTAAGGCTGCGCCATGAGCAGAGTGGCGTCGGGCGCCATCAGGGTCGCCACCTGGTTCAGCGGCGTCGGCGTCCCGTAGTACTCGACGAGGATGCCGTCGAGAAGGGCGATCGACGCCCTCCCGGTCCGGAGGTGCTTCAGCTCCGTCCGGAAGGCGTCGAGCGACACGTGCATCCGGCGTTCGGCTTCCTTCTTGGTCTCCGTGAGCGGCATGGCGGTTCGACCCCCTTATCCGATTTCTCCGCCTCAGGCGGGCGGCGTCCCGGAGTCCACCACGCTGCCGACCGGCTCGCCCAGGACGACGCGGCGGATGTTGCCCCGCTGGCGCAGGTCGAACACCACGATGGAAAGGCGGTTGTCGCGGCACAGCGAGATGGCGGTCGAGTCCATCACCTCGAGGTTGCGCTGCAGCACCTCGATGTAGGAGAGCCGCTCGAAGCGCACCGCGCCCTGGTGCTTGCGCGGG
>DATIWM010000036.1:0-6266 GCA_035519355.1 Thermoanaerobaculia bacterium
GCTTCCGTCGGTCGTCATCGGTTTCCTCGCCGGACTCTGGCTCGCTCCGGTCATCCAGAACGCGACCTTCACGACCCTCCTCCTTTTCCCGGTCGTTCCGCTCGTCGTCATCGCCGGCGTCTTCCTCCGCGAGAGCTTGCCCTTCGAGCTGCGGCAGCGGATTTCGGGGCTCCGGGAAGGGGTCGCGATTCTCCTCCTGACCGCCGCCGGCGTCGGGCTCTGCGCCCTCCTCGGCCCCGTGCTCGAGAAGGTCCTCTTCGCCGGCGACTTCAAGGGCTGGCTCTTTTCGGCCCTCCATCTCCGGTACGACGCCCGCAACTCTCTCGTCATCGCCTTCGCCATGGGGTTCGCGGTCATCCCGATCATCTTCACGATCTCGGAGGACGCCCTCTCCAGCGTCCCGCAGCACCTGAAGGCGGCCTCGCTCGCCCTCGGGGCGTCGCCCTGGCAGACCGCCACGCGCGTCATCCTCCCGACCGCGTCGGCCGGGATCTTCTCGGCCCTGATGGTCGGCTTCGGCCGCGCCGTCGGCGAGACGATGATCGTCCTGATGGCGACCGGAAACACGCCGATCATGGAGTGGTCGCTCTTCAACGGCATGCGGACGCTCTCCGCCAACATCGCCGTCGAGATCTCCGAGGCGCCGGAGGGAGGAACTCTCTTCCGCGTCCTCTTCCTCTCGGCCCTCCTCCTCTTCATCCTGACGTTTCTCGTCAACACGCTGGCCGAGGTCATGCGCCAGCGCCTCCGCCGGAAGTACTCGGTGATCTGATGGCCGCGACCGCTCCCCTTCCGGCGTCCGCGCCCCTCGCGCGTCCGGCCGCCGCCCGCCTTTCCGAGTTCCTCTTCCGCAGGGGCGAGCCGATGATCTGGCTGACCGGCGCGGGCCTCGCCGCCTCGCTCATCATGATTTTCGGCCTCCTCGGCCTCGTCGCCGTCAAGGGGCTCGGCTTCTTCTGGCCGCGGCCTCTCGTCCGGATCGAGACATCGGACGGAAAGAAAGTCCTCGGCGAGGTCCTGTCGACGGAGAAGATGCCTTCGGACGAGGGGAAGGCGGCCGGAAGCCGGATCCGCGTCAAGATCGGGAACCGCGACCTCTACGGCCTCGACTTCCGGTGGATCCCCGTTGCCGACATCACGAAGCGCGACACGCCGAAGGAGGCGCTGCTCCTCGAGCGGCAGGAGTACGGCAACTTCCACGGCTTCCTGAAGGAGATCCGGCGGGGAAGCGAGGTGCTCGCCGTCGGAGACGAGAAGGGTCTCGCGCTCCTGTCGAGCCTCCAGAAGGACCTTCGGCCCCGCTTCGTCGACCTGAACGAAAAGGAACGAAAGGACGTCGGCGCCATCAACGCCCTGATCGAGGCGGAGCGCCTGCGCCTCCGCCGGGCCGAGCTCGCCGGAGCCACGGACGTCGCCGCCGTCCGCACGGCCACCGAAGCGCGGCTCACGGAGCTCCGGAAGCGTTACGAGTCGGAGCGGGAGCGGATCGAGACCTCCCGCCACGAGGTTTCGGCCACGTCGTCCGTCTTCAGGGACGCCGCCGGACGCGAAAAGACGGTTCTTCTCAGGGACATCGTCCGGATCGTCCGGCCGAACGATCTCTCCCTGGCCGGCAAGGCGTCCGTTTATCTCTCCCGGGTCTGGGAGTTCGTCTCCGGCGATCCCCGCGAGTCGAATACGGAAGGAGGCATCTTTCCGGCCATCTTCGGCACGGTTCTGATGGTCGTCATGATGAGTCTCGTCTCGGTCCCGTTCGGCGTCGTGGCGGCCCTCTACCTCCGCGAGTATGCCGTCCAGGGGCGCGCCGTGCGGCTCGTCCGGATCGCGGTCAACAACCTCGCGGGCGTTCCCTCGATCGTCTTCGGCATCTTCGGGCTCGGATTCTTCGTCTACGGGATCGGCGGACGAATCGACCGGCTCTTCTTCGCCGAGGCGCTCCCGACGCCGACGTTCGGGACGGGCGGAATCCTCTGGTGTGCCCTGACGCTCGCGCTTCTGACCGTGCCCGTCGTCGTCGTGGCGACCGAGGAAGCGCTGGCGGCGGTGCCCGCCGGGATGCGGCATGCTTCGCTGGCTCTCGGCGCCACCCGCTGGCAGACGGTCCGGCGCGTCGTCCTCCCCGCGGCGGCCCCCGGCATCCTGACCGGCCTGATCCTCGCCATGGCGCGCGGCACCGGCGAGGTGGCTCCGCTCATGATCGTCGGCGTCGTGAAGCTCGCGCCGACGCTCCCGGTCGACGGAATCTTTCCGTACCTCCACCTCGACCGGAAGATCATGCATCTCGGGTTTCACCTCTTTGACGTCGGATTTCAGAGCCCCAACGTCGAAGCGGCCATTCCGATGGTCTACTCGACGACGATCCTCCTGCTCCTGATCGTCGTCGCCCTGAACCTGACGGCCATCCTCGTCCGAAACTACCTTCGCCGCCGGCTCTTCAGCTCGGCGTTCTGAGGCCTTCGAGGTTTCCATGCAGCAGCCGATCGTCGCGACCGCCGTCGACTCGCCCGCCTTCGTCGGCGGCGCCCCTCCGGACGCCGCGCCGGCCGGTACGGCGCCGGTCATCGAGGTGAGGAACGTCAATCTCTTCTACGGCGAGAAGCAGGCCCTCTTCGACATCACGATGTCCTGCAAGTCCAACTCCGTGACGGCGCTCATCGGCCCCTCGGGCTGCGGAAAGTCGACCCTACTTCGCTGCCTGAACCGGATGAACGACCTCATCGACGACGTGAAGATCGACGGAACCATCCGGATCCACGGGACCGACATCAACGCCCGGGGCGTCGACGTCACCGCCATCCGGAAGCGTTTCGGCATGGTCTTCCAGAAGTCGAACCCGTTTCCCAAGTCGAACTTCGAGAACGTCGTCTACGGGCTCCGGATCCAGGGGATCAACAACCGGGCCGTTCTGGCCGAGGCCTGCGAACGCTCCCTGAAAGCCGCGGCCCTCTGGGAGGAAGTCAAGGACCGGCTCGACGACTCGGCCCTCGGGCTCTCGGGCGGCCAGATGCAGCGCCTCTGCATCGCGCGGGCCATCGCCGTCGAGCCCGAGATCCTTCTGATGGACGAGCCCTGCTCGGCCCTCGACCCGATCGCGACCGCCAAGGTCGAGGAGCTGATCTTCGAGCTGAAGACGCGCTATACGATCGTCATCGTGACGCACAACATGCAGCAGGCGGCCCGGGTCTCCGACGAGACCGGCTTCTTCATGCTGGGGAAGCTGATCGAGTTCGACAAGACCGAGACGATCTTCACGAAGCCGAACCAGAAGACAACCGAGGATTACATTACGGGGAGGTTTGGATGAGAACGCGCCGCAGCCGGGGGTCCGGGGGCGCGCGAAGCCAAGCCCCCGGCGAGCACTACATCACGGGGCGGTTCGGATGACGACGAAGGTCTCCGCCCCCCGGCCCCGGATCGCCGTCGTGGAGGACGACGACGATCTCGCCTTCACGCTGACGTACAACCTGAAGAAGGACGGACGGTACGAGGTGGAGCGATTTGCCGGCGGACTGGTCGCCCTGGACGCTCTCATGGCGCGTCCGCCGGATCTGGTCCTCCTCGACCTGAACCTCCCGGACGTGGACGGCCTCACGATCTGCCGCGAGCTGCGAAAGGGAGACGAGACACGGAAGATCCCGATCCTGATGCTGACCGCGCGCGTCGAAGAGCGGGACAAGCTCCTCGGATTCGAACTGGGGGCCGACGACTACGTCACGAAGCCCTTCTCGATGAAGGAGCTCCTCGCCCGCGTCGCCGCGCACCTCCGCCGGGCGGGCTCCCCGGAATCCGGGGAAGACATCTTCGAGCGCGGTCCCCTCCGGGTCGATCGCGCACGCCATCTCGTCCTCCGGGACGGCGGGCCCGTCCACCTCACGAAGAAGGAGTTCGACCTTCTGTGGCTTCTGATCCGGAACGGAGGGCGCGTCGTGAGCCGCGAGACGATCCTCGCGCGGCTCTGGGACTACGCCGCCGACATCGAGACCCGGACAGTCGACGTCCACATCCGCTCGCTCCGGAAGAAGATCGGCGAGGAGATGATCGAGACGGTCGTCGGGGTCGGATACAAGTTCGCGAAATGATCCGAACCATCAGGCGGTCCGCCCTTCCGGTCCTTGCCGGCCTGGTCCTCGGCAGTCTCTTTGCGGCCGTCCTCGACCGGGTCCTCGACGACGCCGTCACCGAGAGGACGCGCCGCGACCTGGAGGACCGCCTCGCCCACCTCTCCGTCGAGTTCGCGACCGACTTCCTTCCTGGCGCGAGGTCACACGAGAAGGTCCGCGCCGTCGCCCGCCAGACCGGGGCCCGGGTCACGCTCATCGCCCCCGACGGAACCGTTCTCGCCGACAGCGACGTGACGCCCGACAAAGTGCCGTCGCTCGAGAACCACGGCGCCCGTCCCGAGATCGTCGAGGCCCGGCGGGTCGGCGTCGGGTTCGACCGGCGCAGCTCGGCCACCGTCGACCTGCCGTTCGTCTACGTCGCCCGGCGGGTCGGAACCGAGAGCGTGCCGACCGGCTTCGTGAGGCTGGCCATCAGCCAGCAGGTGCTCGACGCCCAGGAGGCGCCGTTCCGGGGGACCCTCTTCCGCGTTTCGCTCGGAGCCGGCCTCCTGGTCGCCGTCCTTTTTCTCGCCGTCCGGCGCCGCCAGCAGAGGGAGTTCCGACAGGTGAGACAGGGAATCGCCGAGGCGGCCGAGGGGCGGCCGCCGGTCCTCCTCTCGGCGGCGACGGAGGAGAGCCAGGAGGTCTTTGGCGTCCTGGCCCGCTTCGCGCGGCTCGTCGCCGCCGAGCGGGCCGGAAGCGAGAAAGCGCGCCTCCTCGCCCGAACGGTCTTCGAGCAGGTTCCGGTCGGCCTCATCGTCGTGGACGAGGCCCTCGACCTCCTCGACGCCAATCCGGCGGCGCTGGCTCTCTTCCGGGCGCCCACGGGCGTCCCGCGCCGGGCCCTGGTCGACCTCGTCCGGGAACCGGACATCCTGAAGCTCTTCGAGGCCGGGAGTGCTGCGGCAACAGGCGTGGCCCACGCCAGCGAAATCCTCCGCGTCCCGTTCGATGCGGTGCCCGAGCGGGTCCTCGAGGTGACGGTCCGTGCGCTCCCCCACGCCGTGAAGAGCGGCGAGCCGTCCGCGATCGGCGTAGTCCGCGACGTGACCGAGCACGAAAGAACCGAGACGATGCGGCGCCGCTTCGTCTCGGACGTCTCGCACGAGCTCCGGACGCCCGTGGCCGCGATCCGGGCAGCCGTGGAAACGCTGGCCGTGGAAGAGACGCTCCCCCCCGACCTGACCCGGCTGCTGGACATCCTCACGCGTCAGTCGGCGCAGCTCCAGGACCTCGTCTCCGACCTGACCGACCTCTCGCAGATCGAGTCGGGCGCCGTGACGCTGGCGACCGAGGACGTTCCGTTGAAGGGGCTCCTCACCGGCGTCGTCCACGATCTGGCGGCCTTCGCCGCGGCGCGAGGCGTGGCCGTGACGCTCGAGGTCCCGGAAGAGCTCAGCGTCATGGGAGACCGCCGGCGCCTCGCGCAGGTCTTCCGCAACCTCGTCGACAACGCCGTGAAATTCTCGCCGGCCGGCGCCCGGGTGGACGTTCTCGCCGAGTCGCTCGCTGTCGCGGGGGAGCCGCCGCGCGCCGTCGTCCACGTCGTCGACCGCGGGATCGGCATCCCGCGATCGGAGCTCGCCAACATCTTCCAGCGTTTCTACCGGGTCGACCCGTCGCGGACCAAGTCCGTTCCCGGAACGGGGCTCGGCCTCGCCATCGTCAAGCACCTCCTCATCCTTCACGCCGGGTCGATCGCCGTCGATTCGGAGCTGGGCAAGGGGAGCCGGTTCAGCGTGACCCTTCCCGCGGCCATGCCGCAGGGGGCAACCGTTCAGGAGAGAAGATGAAAGAACACTTTTCGGAACTGATCGAGAACCTGCGCCGCCAGCTGATCGGCATGGGCGCCGAGGTGGAGAACCAGATTCGCCTCGCCATCGAGGCGCTCGTCGAGGCCGACGCCACGAAGGCGCGGCGCGTCATCGAAAACGACCGGAACATCGACGAGCTCGAGGTGAGAAACGAGGAGGACTCGATCCATCTGCTGGCCACGCAGCAGCCCGTCGCGACCGATCTTCGCCTGATCGTGGCCGGCCTCAAGATCAACTCCGACCTCGAGCGGATCGGAGACCACGCCGTGAACATCGCCGAGGCCGCCGAGCGGATGTCCCACGTCCGTCCCTTCAAGCCATGGATCGACATCCCCTACATGGCCGAGATCGC
>DATIWM010000037.1:0-2607 GCA_035519355.1 Thermoanaerobaculia bacterium
CGGTTTCCACCCGGCGAGGCCGCACAGCGCCGCCGGCTGCCGCACCGATCCTCCCGTATCCGTGCCGAGGGCGAGCGGGACGGCCCCCGCGGCCACGGTGGCCGCCGAGCCACCCGAGGAGCCGCCCGGAACGCGGGTCAGGTCCCACGGGTTCTTCACCGGCCTGAAGCCCGAGTTCTCGTTCGAGGACCCCATCCCGAATTCGTCGCAATTCGTTTTCGCGACGACGACGGCGCCGGCGCGGACGAGGCGCGCGACGCAGGTCGCGTCGTCCGGCGCAACGAAGCCGGTGAGGAGCCGGGAGCCCGCCGTCGACGGGAGTCCCGCCACGTTGATGTTGTCCTTCACCGCGAGCGGCACGCCGGCCAGGGGCAGCGGGTCGCCGACCGCCGCCCGGCGGTCCACCTCGTCGGCGGCCCTCCGCGCCTCCGCCCCGGCGATGTGAAGGACCGCCCCGAGCCGGTCGGACGCCGTGCGTACGCGGCCGAGCGACGCCTCCACGACGTCCACCGCGCGAACCGTCCGGGAGCGGACGGCGGCCGCGAGGTCCGATACCGGGCCGTCCAGAAGGGCGTCGGCGGAGGGGGGCAACCTCAGTCCCTCGAGACCACGCGCGGCACGACGAAGTGTCCGTGCGCGAACTCGGGCGCATTCGATTCCACCAGGCCCCCCGGCGAGCCGTCTTCGGCCGCGTCGGCGCGGAGGGGCGTGGCCGGGGCGACCGCCCCGTCGGCGAGGAGGTTCTCGGGGACGGCGCGGAGCGCCTCGAAGTGCTCCACGATCCGCGTCAACTGGCCCGACAGCTCGGTCTCCTCGCCCTCCGAGAGCTCGAGGGCGGCGAGGCGGGCGACTTTCGCGACGAGGTCGCGGTCGATCTTCACCGAAAAATTATAACGGGCGCTGTGCTACCTTGTGGGAACAGAGCAGCATGCGTCCCTTCCTCGTGTACGCGCCCCACGGGGAGATTCCGGAAGGAATCCGGAAGACCCTCGTCGAGGCGGGCGCCGAGACGCTCGTCGCCGGCGGCCTCGACGAAGCGGCCGCCATCGCCGCCCGCGAGCGGCCCGACGCGATTCTCGTGGTGCCGCCGGGACGCCTCGCCGACGCGGCGCACCTCGTCGCGCGCCTTCCGGGAAACCGGACGCCACCGCCCGTCTTCGTCCTCGCCGCCGAGGACGAGGCGACGCGCCCGTCCGCCGTCGAGGTTCTCCCCCCGGACCGGTGGGCGGAGGCGGCGGCCGCCCTCGGCGCGGGGGCCGGCGACGCCGGCTCCGCGCTTCTCCTGTCGCGCACGCAGCTGACGGCGCTCCTCGCCCTCTGGGAGGAGGTTCTGGACCGCCAGGAGGACCTGAGCGAGCGGGCGCTCCGGCATCTCGCCCGTTTTCTCGAAGCGACCCGCGTCAGCCTCTTCCGGTGGAAGCCGGGCGACGCGCAGGCGGCGGTCGTCGCCTCCAGCCTCGGCGCGCCCGCCGTGGGACGCGGCGTCGAGATCGCCCGGTACCCGGAGCTGCGCGCCGCGGCGGCCCGCTCCGGCGCCGTCCTCGTGGAAGAGGTGGAGAGCGATCCCCTCATGGGCGACGCGAGCCCGTACATCGCGGGGGCGCCGGTCCGCTCCCTCCTCTGCCAGCGCCTGCCGGGCGAGGGCAGCGCGCTCTACCTCCACGCCGTCCGGGACACGGTGCCGTTCGGGCTGACGGACGTCGCCCTCGTCAGCGCGACGGTCCGCCTCCTGCAGGCGATCCGGGACCTCCGCGCCCCCCGCGGAACCGGCGAGAAGGCGGAGCGCAAGCGGCTCCGGGCCGTGGAGCTCCTCTTCCGCGGCATTCCCGAGCCGACCGCCCTCGTCTCCACCTCGGGCGAGATTCTCCTGACCAATCCGCCCTTCCTCGCCCTGTCCGAGCGGGTGGCCTCCGAGCTGATCGGCCTCGACTACCGGATGCTCCTCCGCCCGGCCCTTCCCGAGGACGAGTTCGGACCCCTCTCGGAGAGCGCCGGCTCGGAAGTCATCGTCCGGCGGGCGCGACTGGCCGCCGCGAGCGGGGAGGCCATTCCGGTCGAGGTCCTGTCGCTGCCGGCCGCCGACGAGACCTACAGCCAGGCCGGTTGGTCCGCCCTGACCCTTCGCGACCTGCGGCCCGATCACGCCCGCCGGGCCCGGGAACTCGTCCTGGAGAAGGAAGTCGCCGAGTCGAACCGGGAGCTGGCCGCGATCCAGAGGCGGCTGCGCGAGGCCGACGCCGCGCGCGCCCGCTTCTGGACGGTCGCCGCGCACGAGCTCCGGACGCCGCTCGCCATCGTCCAGTCGCACCTCGAGGTCGTCCTCTCGGATCTCGCCGACGGGATCCCCGAGCAGCCGGCCATGCTCCTCCAGAACGCCGCCGAGAGCCTGCGCCGCCTCGAGCGCCTCATCGCCGACCTCCTGGACGCGGCCGTGGCAGGGCGGACGCGATCGGCCGCGGCGCTCGCCGACGTCCCTCTCTCCGAGGTCCTCGAGGGGCTCCACGACGACCTCCTGTCCGCGGCCGTCCGGCGCGGCTGCTCCCTGACCATCGACCTGCCCGGAGACCTTCCGCCGGTTCGCGGCGATCGTGAACGGGTGGAGCGTCT
>DATIWM010000038.1:0-7288 GCA_035519355.1 Thermoanaerobaculia bacterium
AGCGTTCGCTTCTTCCACCGCTCGCCCGGGGCCGGCTCGCTTCGGCCCGGGAGGTCGAGCGCCTCCACGAGACGCTCTGCTTCCTGGAGGCCTACCCCGACAACGCACCGCTCCTCGCCGAGGTCCGGCGGCTCCTCGCGGACTTCTCGAAGCGCGCGGACCTCCGGAGCTTCAGGAAGAAGCTCGCCGACACCGGCATCGCCGGCACCGACACCTTCTACCCCTTCTATTACCCGACGGCTCTCTGGCTGGCGCGGCACTGGGGAGACCGCCTGCGCGTCGAATGGGACGACTTCGAGAAGGCGAAGGCCCTGGAAGACCTTCTTCCGCTCCTGACCCTCTACGCCGAGACGCCCGGGCTCGACGAGATCGACCTCGGGCCGAAAGGATGGGTCCGGCGGCTCCGGGGCCCTCGGGAGAACGACGCCCTCTTCCTTCTCCGCCGCTTTGCGGCCCTCCCGCTCGACGACTTCTGGAAGGAGTCTCTCTACGAGTCGTTCGCCCCGCCGCTCCGCCTCGCGCCGGGACCCCAGACGCCGGCGCGGACGCGGACGCGGCTGCCCGGCTTTCCCGTCGTCTTCCAGAGGACGCCCCTCTCCCGGAGCCGCCCCGACGTCCGCCGGGAGGCGGCCCGCCCGCCCCTCTCGATCCGTCCGGTCTCTTCCGCGACCGCGCGGCGCCTCATCGACGCGGCGCGCATCTCGATGGTCACCCGGCAGCGGGATCTGAACGTCTTCGAGTACCCGACCGTCCGGGACGTCCGCGTGGCCGACTGCGGCGACGGCCTCGAGTTCGTCCTCTACGGCGTCCTCCCCGAGCGGCGGCTCCTCCTCGAGAGCGTTTACGCCTACCTGACGGTCAAGAACGGCGTCCCGGTCGGCTACGTCCTCGTCAGTGCCCTCTTCGGGTCGTCGGAGATCGCCTTCAACGTCTTCGAGTCGTTCCGGGGCGCCGAGGCCGGCCTTCTCTACGGGCGCGTCCTCGGCGTGACGCGCGCCCTCTTCGGCTCCGACAGCTTCACGATCTTCCCGTACCAGCTGGGGGACGACAACGAGGAGGGGATCGCGTCGGGCGCCTGGTGGTTCTACCGGAAGATGGGCTTCCTCCCGAAGGCGAAGGAGGCGATCGCGCTCATGCGCGACGAGGAGGCGCGCCTGAGGCGCCAGCCGACCCGCCGCTCGACCCCCGCCACGCTCCGGCGCCTCGCCCGGCACAATCTCTACTACCACCTTGGAACGGAGCGGAAGGACGTCATCGGCCTCGTCCAGCTCCCGAACGTCGGCCTGAAGGTGACGGACGCCCTCGCGAAGCGGTTCGGAGCGGACCGGGAGCGCGCCGCCAAAGAGACGCTCCGCGAGGCCCAGGAGCTTCTGGCCGCGCCGTCCCTGGCCCGCTTCTCCCCGGGCGAGCGGCTCGCCTTCGCCCGCTGGGCGCCGCTCGTGACGATCCTTCCCGGACTGACGCGCTGGAGGGTCGCGGCCCGCCACGCCCTCCTCGACGTCGTGAAGGCCAAAGGGGGGACGCGGGAGTCCGATTTCGTCCGCCTCTTCGACGCCCACCGCCCCCTTCGCCGGGCGATCCTCGACCTCACCGCCGACGCTCCCGGTTGATGAAGGGCCTCCTCCTTCGCGCCGCCGCCCTCCTCCTCGGCTCGGCGGCGGCCGTCGTTCTCGGCGAGCTGGCTCTCCGCCTCCTGCGGCCGCCGGTCCTGGCCGTTCCCGCGTCGGACTACGCCGAGTTCTTCGCCTTCGACCCGGAGCTCGGCTGGGCCAATCGCCCCGGCGGCCACGGCCGGATGACCTTCCTCCCGGATTTCGATCACATGATCCGGATCAACGCCCGCGGCCTCCGGGACCGCGACATTCCCTACGAGCGCTCCGTGCCGTTGCGGCGTGTCCTCTGTCTCGGCGATTCCTTCACGTGGGGGATGGGGGTGGAGGCCGAGGAGACGTGGCCGAAGGTTCTCGAGCGGACGCTCCCGGAGCTCGAGGCGCTGAACGCCGGCGTGAATGGCTGGACGACATCCCAGGAGCTTCTCTGGCTCCGCCGGGAGGGGCTGAAGTACCGGCCCGACGCGGTCGTGCTCGGTTTCCACGTCAACGATTTCCGGGAGAACCTGGACGAGCACGCCGGCATCTACGAGAGGCCCTATTTCGTTCTCGACGGCGGTGCGCTCGTTCTCCGAAACGTCCCCGTCGAGCAGCCCGCCGGCGCCCGGGGGCGGCCCCAGCTCGCCTGGCTCGAGAACCACTCGTATCTTTTCCGGCTCCTGGTCTTCGGACGGGAGTGGGTCCGTCTCGGGTTCCTCGAGCCGGCTGACCTCTCTCCGCTCCGCCGGCAGAGCCCCGGGGACCGGCCGGCGGCCTCGTCCTCCGACGGTCCGCCCGCCCGCAACGTGACCCGGGCTCTCCTCTCCGAGATCCGGAACGTCTGCGACGAGAACCGCATTCTCTTCGTCGTCCTCCTGATCCCCACGAACCGCCAGGTCCGTCCCTCCCTTCGCGCGCTGCCGGGAACTCCGAGGGAGATCGCGGCCTACGAGGCGGCCCGGGGGATCTGCCGGGAACTCGGGTTGATCTGCGTGGACCCTCTCGACGCCCTCGCCGCTTCCGAGGAGCACGGTCTCCTGACGTACTACCCGATGGACATGCACTGGAACGCCAGCGGACACCGTCTCGCGGCCCAACTCGTGGCCGAGCGCCTCGGGACGCTCCTGCCGGCCGGCGGAGCTCCCGGTCGATGAAGGGCCTTCTCCTTCGCGCCGCCGCCCTCCTCCTCGGCTCGGCGGCGGCCGTCGTTCTCGGCGAGCTGGCTCTCCGCTTCCTGCGGCCGCCGGTCCTGGCCGTCCCCGCGTCGGACTACGCCGAGTTCTTCGCCTTCGACCCGGAGCTCGGCTGGGCCAATCGCCCCGGCGGCCACGGCCGGATGTTCTCTCGTGGGGAGTTCGACACCGAGGTCCGGATCAACGCCCGGGGCCTCCGGGATCGCGACATTCCCTACGCGCGGACGCCCGGGACCCGGCGCGTTCTCTGCCTGGGCGACTCCTTCACCTGGGGCCTGGGCGTCGAAGCCGAGGAGACGTGGCCGAAGGTTCTCGAGCGGACGCTCCCGGAACTCGAGACGCTGAACGCGGGCGTGAATGGCTGGACGACATCCCAGGAGCTTCTCTGGCTCCGCCGGGAGGGGCTGAAGTACCGGCCCGACGCGGTCGTGCTCGCTTTCTGCCTCAACGACTTCCGGGAGAACCTCGACGGCCGTGCCGGCCTTTACGAACGGCCCTTCTTCGTCCTTCATGGCGGCACGCTCGTCCTTCGGAATGTCCCCGTCGTCCAGCCGGACCGCGCTCGCAGGCGGCCCGTGGCCGCATGGCTCACCAACCACTCGATCCTCTTCCGGCTCGCGATGTTCGGCCGGGAGTGGCTCCGCGCCGGGTCGTCCCGGAAGGCCGGCGAGTCCACCGACCGCCCGCCGGAGCGCCGAGGGGGCCCCGCCGACCAGCTGTCCGGCGATCCCCCGGCCCGCCTCGTGACCGAGGCGCTTCTCGCCGAGACCGCGCGGACCTGCGATGAGGCCCGCGCCCTGTTCGCGGTCCTCTTGATCCCCGGACGAAGCCAGGTCCGCCCCGGGCCGGGCGGAGGCCTGTCGACACCCGCCGCGGAGGCGGCGTACGAGACGGTCCGGGAGATCTGTCGGCGGCACGGCATCCCGGCCATCGACCCGCTCGACCCGCTCCGCGCCGCCGAGGAGCGCGGCGATCCGGTCTCCTTCCGGGGGGACCTCCACTGGAACGCGCGCGGCCAGCGCCTCGCGGGCGAGCTTCTGGCGGAGCGACTCGGGGCGCTCCTGCCGGCCGGGGGAAGACGGCCCTAGCCGGGCGAGAGGTTCGCGAAGCGGGCGACGAACTTCTTCCGCCCCGTCCGGTCGAAGTAGACCGTCAGCTTCTCGTCGTCCCCCGAGCCCTCGATCGTCAGGACGACGCCGGGCCCGTACTCGGGATGGACCACGCGCGAGCCGCGCCGGAAACCCGAGGCCGTCGGGGGCGGCGGCGTCCGCCGCATCCTCGGGAGGGGAACGAACGAACCGCGGCGCACCGCACGCCCCGAAGGCGCGGGCTCCTGGGACTCTCCCTCGTAATCCGGAAACAGCGCCTCTCGACCACCACGCCGCAAGCCCGGAGATCCGCTCCGTCTCTCTTCCCCCTCCAAGAAAATGCGGCGTCCCCCTCCGCTTCCGAGCTCGCCCGAAGCGAACGACCCGAGCTCCTCGCGGACGAGCGCGCTCTCCGGAATCGCGTCGAGGAAAGGCGACGGGTCGCGGTTCACCCACTCGCCCCGGACCATCCGACGCGCAACGAGCGAGAGGGTCAGCCGGTCCTTCGCTCGCGTCATTCCGACGTAGGCGAGGCGGCGCTCCTCCTCGACCTCCTCCTCGTCGCCCTGGGAGGAGATGTGCGGGAGCGACCCGTCCTCCATCCCGACCAGGAAGACGTCGTCGAACTCCAGCCCCTTGGCCGCGTGGAGCGTGATCAAGAGGACCCCCTTCCGCTCGTCGGCCTCGTCGGCGTCGGACCGGAGCGTGACGGCGTCGAGGAAGCCCGCGAGGGTCGGGTCCTCTCCGTCCCCGCCACCGGCGCTCGCCCGCTCGTGCTCGCGGGCGGCGGCGAGAAGCTCGTCGAGGTTCTCGCGCCGCGCCTCGTCCTCGGGATCTCCGGACTTCTCGTAGAGGGCCACGAGGCCCGTCTGCTCGAGGACGGCCGCCACGGCCGCCGCCGCGCCGGCCGCCCCGTCCGCGGCGCTCTCGCGAATCGTCCCGACGAGCGAGCGGAACTCGCCGAGCGCCTTCTTCGCCCGCTCGCTCATGGAAGGCGGGAGGACCGCCAGGGCGGCGAAGAGCGAGGTCCCCTTCTGGGCGGCGGCCGCCTCCAGCGCCTCGAGCGTCGCCGCGCCGATCCCCCGCGCCGGGACGTTCACGACGCGGCGGAAGGAGACGTCGTCGTCCGGATTCCGGAGCAGGCGAAGGTACGCCAGCGCGTCCTTCACCTCCGCCCGCTCGTAGAACTTCGTCCCGCCCACGAGGAGATACGGGACGTTCGCCCGGAGGAGCTCGTCCTCGAAGGGGCGCGACTGGGCGTTCGTCCGGAAGAGGACCGCCGCCTTCCGGGCCGCATCCTTCCGCCGCGCCGCCACGAGCCGCGAGACGACCTCGCGCGCCTCGTCGCGCTCCTCGTCGAAGGAGAGAAGGCGGACCTTCTCCCCCCCGCGCCGCGTGGGCCGGAGCGTCTTCCCGAGGCGGCGGCGGTTCTCCGCGACGACGGCCCCGGCCGCCTCGAGGATGGACGGCGCCGACCGGTAGTTCCGCTCCAGCCGGACCGTGCGGGCCCCGCGGAACTCCTTCGCGAAGTCGAGGATGTTCCCGACGTCGGCGCCGCGCCAGCGGTAGATCGACTGGTCCTCGTCCCCGACGACGAAGACGTTTCCCGCCTCTCCCGCCACGAGCTTCACCAGCCGCGCCTGGATCCGGTTCGTGTCCTGGTACTCGTCCACGAGGAGGTGGCGGACGCTCCGCGAAACGAGGGCGTGGACGTCCGCGTTCGTCGCGAGGAGACGCTCCGACCTCACGAGGAGGTCGTCGAAGTCGAGGGCCGAGGAGGCCGCGAGGGCCTTCTCGTAGGCGCGCCAGAGGTCGGCGAGGCGGCTTCCGAGCGCTTCGCCGAAGCGGCGCGCGAGCTCCGCGGGCGGAAGGCCGGAGTTCTTCGCGGCCGAGATCTTCGCCAGGAGGGAGCGGGGCGTCGCGAGCTTCTCGGGCAGGGCGAGCTCCCTCATGGCCCTCTTCACGACGACGAGCTGGTCGTCCTGGTCGAAGACGACGAACGATCGCGGGATTCCCGCCTCGGCCGCGAAGCGCCGGAGCAGGCGGACGCCCCAGGCGTGGAAGGTCCCGACGAAGGAACGGGGACGGTCGGTTTCGAGCAGCGCCGCCACCCGCTCCTTCATCTCCCCCGCGGCCTTGTTCGTGAAGGTGACGGCGACGATGGCCTCGGGCGGCACGCCGTGCGCCACGAGCCACGCGAGCCGGCGCGTCAGGACGCGCGTCTTCCCCGAGCCCGCCCCGGCCAGGACGAGGAGCGGCCCCTCGCCGTGCGTGACGGCGTCGGCCTGCTCCGCGTTCAGTCCGTCGAGAAGAGCCTTCCGGGGGTCGCCCAAAGCCTGCGGATGGTAGCGCAGGGACGCGCGCCCGCGGTCACTCCACCGTGACCGACTTGGCGAGATTTCGAGGCTGGTCCACGTCGCAGCCCCGGCGGCGGGCGACGTGGTAGGCGAGAAGCTGAAGCGGGACGACGGAAACGACCGGCTGGAGCGCCGAAACGACGGTCGGGATCTCGAGCGCCGCGTCGGCGAAGCCCGAGACCTCGTCGTCCCCCTTCGAGACGAAGGCGAACAGGATTCCGTCGCGGGCCTTCACCTCCCGGAGGTTCGAGGCGACTTTCTCGTAGAGAGGGTCCTTCGGCGCGAGGCCGATGACCGGCATCTCCCGGTCGATCAGGGCGATCGGCCCGTGCTTCATCTCCCCGGCGGGGTACCCCTCCGCGTGGAGGTACGAAACCTCCTTGAGCTTGAGCGCCCCCTCGAGCGCCACCGGGTAGTGGGCTCCGCGCCCGAGGTAGAGGACGTCCCGGGCGTGCTCGAGACGCGACGAGAGCTTCTCGAGCTGCGGCTCGAGCGCCAGCGCCTCGCCGAGGGCCGCCGGCAGGTGGGTCAGCCCCTTCACGAACGGGTCTTCGGGAGAGAGCTCGGCGCCGCCACGCGCCACGCGCGCATAGTGCGCGAAGAGGGCGATCGCCACGAGCTGCGTCGTGAAGGCCTTCGTGGAAGCCACGCCGATCTCGGGGCCGGCGTGCGTGGCGAGGACGCCGTCCACCATCCGGGCGATGGCCGAGCCGGGGACGTTGACGACGCCGACCGTCCGGGCTCCGAGCCGCCGGGCCTCCGCGAGCGCCGCCACCGTGTCGGCCGTCTCGCCCGACTGCGAGATGCCGACGACGAGGACCTTCCCCGAGACGATCGGGGCCCGGTAGCGGAACTCCGAGGCGTAGTCGACCTCGGTCGGGATCCGGGCGATCTCCTCGAGGAGGAACTTCCCGACGAGACCCGCGTGCCAGCTCGTCCCGCACGCGACCACGTGGATCCGCTCCACGCCGGCGAGGAGCGCCCGCGGGACCCCCATCGCCTCCTCGTCGAAGCGCCCCGTCTCGAGCGAGAGCTTGTTTCCGACCGTCTCGGCCACGACC
>DATIWM010000039.1:0-4069 GCA_035519355.1 Thermoanaerobaculia bacterium
GGCGAGGCGTCCCGTCAGGCGGAAGTAGCTCTCGGCGGCCATGGCGCACGCCTGCTCGTGGTGGCAGGCGACCCACTCGAGGCGTTGGCAGCGGCCGATCGCGTCGTTCAGGTGCATGGCCCCGCCCCCGGTCACGAGGAAGACGTGGCGGATTCCATGGTCCGCGAGGGTCTCGGCGATGACGTCGGCCACGCGGGTCATTTGTCCACCGCCAGAGCTTCTTTCCGGATGATCTCCGGATGCTCCCGATACCAGTCTCGAAGCGCGATCACGGTCTCGCGAATCGGCCGGAACCGGAGACCGGGAACGGCACGCCGCAGCCGCTCGTTGTCGCCGGTGTACTCGAGGCCCATTCCGTTCCGGGCGACGTGGACGGGAAGGTCCGTCGCGCAGACGTCCAGAACGAGCCGGGCCAGATCGAGGAGGTCCACGGACTCGTCCGGCGTCGCGTTGTAGACGGAGCCAGGCGGGACGGTCGCCTCGAGAAAATGCCCGACGATTCTTGCGAGATCGCCGATCCAGACGTAGTCGAATCGCCGGTTCTGCCGGAGCGTGATCGGAAGACCGGCGAGTGCCTTGCAGAGGGCGTTCGAGATGAAGCGGATCTCCCAGTCTTCGTGGGGGCCGAAGACGCCGAAGGGAAGAAGGGTGACGACGCCGGGAAGCCGATCTCCGAGGCGTGCCATCAGAAGCTTCGAGAAGCCCGTCTGGTCCTCTGGAACGTAGGCTCCAAGTTCCTCCTCACGCACGCGGACGAGCGGGCGGCTCGTGTCGTAGGCCGCGCCGGAGCCGAGGACGACAAGCGGTCCGTAAAGGGCGCGGCACTCGAGGAGGTTCTCCATCATCCGGATGTTCTTCACGGCCAGGTCTGGATCGGGCGGGGCGTTGCGGTGGCCCGGCGTCGTGGCGGCGTGGACTACGGCGTCGACCCGGTGTTCCGTCAGCCAGGCGCGGACGCGGCAGCCGTCGAGGAAGTCCAGCTCGGAGCGCGCCGGCGACAGGACGGTATGGCGAGAACTCAGGCTCTCGCGGAGATTCCGGCCGATGAAGCCGGATCCTCCGGTGACGAGAACCCTCACGGCCTGCTAGACCCCCCGGGCCTCGATGAGAGCGCGCAGAGTTTCCGAACGGGAGTACGGGTTGTCGAAGTGGTCCAGCTTCAGGGGCTCGTCCTGTCCGCAGGGACGCGCGAGCGTCTCTCCACCCATCAACTCGCGACAGGAGATCTGTCCCTTCTGAAGCGGAATCGCGAGGTAGACGTCGTCGTTGCCATTGATGACGTGGCCGGCCGGAAGATCCCGTCGGGCATAGACGCCGCGCACGAGAGCATCGAGGTAGCGGATCTCCTTCTCGGGTGGAATCCGCTTTTCCGTTCCCGGAGGACCGCACATCTCTTTCGTCTTCTGGAAGGCCTTGAACCAGCGGTCGATATCCTCCGGGCGCGAGCAATAGGGCGTCACCGTCACGTCGTCCCCGTCGATGTCGATGTGACGCTCAAACGTGCGAGCCCCTTTCGCATAGGCGATCACGATGGAGTAGGCCCAGTCTCGGTATTCGTGCGTTGAGAAGCCGATGACGTGGCCGGGATAGCGGTGGATGAGAAAGTCGATCTGGTTCATCTGGAGGTCCCGATCCTCGGACGGGTAGATCGAGACGCAGTGGTTGAGCGCCAGGGGGATCTTCCGCTTGTCGAAGAAGTGAACGAGGTCGTCCACGTCACGCATGGTCGAGCCGCCCGTGGAGGCGATGACCGGCTTTCGGGTCGTTGCGATCTTCTCGATCAGGACCCAGTCGTTCACGTCGGAACTCGCGAGCTTCAGAATCGGAATGTCGAGTTCCTCGCAGAGATCGACGGACGCCTCGTCGAACGGCGTCGCCATCGGAATGCAGCTGGCCCCGCGGATGGCCTCCACCAGCGTCGTGAAATCCGCTGGGGACATCCGCGTGTCCATCGTCTTCTTGATATACCGGATGTCCTGCCGGTCCCGAAAGTCCTTGTGGATGAACGTGTCGACGTCGCGGATCTGGAGCTTGATGGCGGCGCGGACGCTGTTGTAGCGGACGACCTTGGAAAAGTCCCGGATGATCCGCAGGCCCCGCTCGACCTTTCCGAGATGGTTGTTCGCCAGCTCGAGAACGAAGAGTTCGTTGAAGATGTCCTGGTCCACGGAACCCTCCCTCGGCGGTGTCACCGGTCCTGCGACCCTCCGGAACCTATGATAGCGGCGCCGTTCCGCGCCGGCCCCTGCGTCTCCTCGAAGTTGATCCTCTCTCTCTCGACGACCAGAGGTCTCTTCATGACGCGCGTGTGGATCACGGCGATGTACTCGCCGATGAGGCCCATGAAGAAGAGCTGGACCGAGAAGGCCACGAACATCCCGATGAGGATGGGCGCGACGCCCGCCGGATACCGGTACCAGAAGACGAGCTTCGCGACCAGATAGGCCAGGGCCGTGAGGAGGCTGAGGAGCGAGAGGGCGAAGCCCGCGAGCGTCGCGAGGCGGAGCGGCACCTTCGAATGCGACGTGATGCCGACCATCGCAAGGTCGTAGAGCGAGTAGAAATCGTTCTTCGTGGTTCCCGCCTTTCGGGGCGGCTGGTCGTACGAGACCGTGTCGTACGCGAGGCCGAACTCGCTGATGAGCCCGCGTGCGTAAGGGTACGGGTCATCCAGCTCCCGGAAGATGTCCACGATGGACTTGTCATAGAGGCCGAAGCCCGTGGCGTGCTGGATCACCTCGACGTCCGAAAGACGGTGGAGGATGCCGTAGTACGCCCGGCGGACGGCGCGGATGAAGGGGGTCTCGCGCGTCGACGCCTTCACCCCGAGGACGACCGGCTTTCCCGATTCCCAGCGTGAAAGGAAATCCGTGATCAACTCCGGTGGATCCTGGAGATCCGACGCCATCGAGATGACGACGTCCCCCCGGGCCTGAAGGAGGGCGTGATATGGCGAGCGGATGTGCCCGAAATTCCGCCAGTTGACGATGACCTTGACGCGCCGGTCCTCGGCGGCGAGCTGGCGGAGAACGGCCAGCGTCCCGTCCCGGGAGGCGTTGTCGGCGAAGATCAGCTCCCAGCGGTACGCTCCGAGCGCGTCGAAGACCGCTCGGACACGCCGATAGAGCTCCCGGACGTTTTCCTCCTCGTTGTAGCAGCCGGCCACGACGGAGACGAGCTTTCGCGCGTCGTCCCGCCGGCCGTCGGAGGCGTAGAGCGCGGGCCTTTCGTTTTCCATCCTCGGAGGACCCAGGTTTCCTTGGCGACAGGATAGCAAGCGCCGCCGGCCGCCCCCGGGCCGCCGCCCGTGTCAGAAGTCGCCGGGAACCGGGAAGAGCCGGTTCAGGTCTCCGGGCCCGATCCGGACCGGCTGGGGGCTCGGCGGGCCGACCCAGAAGAGGAACGGTGCGCTTCCACCCTCCGCCTCGACGTGGTGCGGCCCGGCGGCAAAGGCGAAGACGCCCGCCTCGAGCGGAGCGCCGTCGACGTGGAAGGAGGCGTGGCTCCCTTCCGCGCCCAGCGCGTACCGTCCCGGGTGCCGACAGAGCCACGTCCCGCCGCCCGGAGGAAGTTCGGCGCCGAGGACGAGGAAGTCGCTCGCGAGCGCCCGGTAGTTCTTCTTGAGAAACTCCTGCTGCTCCTTCGAGAGATACCCGACGCGGTAGTTCGGAATGACGACGGCGGCCGGGTTCTCCGCGAGGGCGGGGTCCTTCTGGAACCACCGGAAGTTCGTGAGGTTGACGAACCACGTGTAGCTGATGCCCCGCCGCGTGGGGACGAGGCCCGCGAGGTCGAAGACCCGGTCCCTCTTCGGGTCCGTCAGCCGCTCCGCGAGCCCCATCAGTTCCTGCTGGCGGCCGTTCCCCGCCTCCAGAAGGCTCTTCACCCGGATTCCGAACGGGACGAGCTGGACGGCCACGAGCGCGGCGAAGAGGGCGCGGTGCCGGCGGGATTCGCCCAGCCCGAGGAGCTTCTCCCGGAGCGCGGCGGACGATGCGATCACCGCCGGCGGGACGACGAGGAGGAGGTTGTAGGGGAACGGGGTCGGGTTGAGGAAGAGGATGCCGAT
>DATIWM010000040.1:0-9111 GCA_035519355.1 Thermoanaerobaculia bacterium
GGGCGCTTCTCACATCGTTGACCGCGCGGCCGGGAGCGATGCTAGTATCGAACGTGCCCCTCGTTGCAGCCGTCATCCCCTCCCGGTACGGCGCCGAGCGCTTCCCCGGCAAGCCCCTCCACCTCCTCTCCGGCATTCCGATGGTCGTCCGGGTTCTCGAGCGCGCCCGGCGGGCGGCCGGAGTCGACCTCGTTCTCGTCGCGACCGACGACGAGCGGATCGCGGCGGTCGTCGAAGCGGCCGGAGGCCGCGCCGCGATGACCGACCCCGCCCTGCCGTCGGGAACCGACCGCGTCTGGGCGGCCGTCCGCGACCTCCCGGTGGAGATCGTCCTCAACGTCCAGGGGGACGAACCGCTCCTCGACACGCGCGACATCGAGCGGGTGGCGGCCTTCCTCCGGGAGCACCCCGAGTTCCCTCTCGCCACGGTGGCGCTGCCGCTCGCCGACCCGGCGGACGCGGCCGATCCGAACGTCGTCAAGGTGGTCCGGGGCGACGACGGACGGGCGCTCTACTTCTCGCGCTCGCCGATCCCGTTCCGGCGGCGACCGGAGAGGGGCCTCCCGACGCTCAAGCACCTCGGCCTCTACGGTTACCGGAAAGAGGCCCTGGCGCGCTGGACCGCGCTGCCGCCGCATCCTCTCGAGCGCGCGGAGAGCCTCGAACAGCTCCGGGCGCTGGCGGCCGGGATGGCGATGGCGGTCCTCGACGCGGCCTCGGATTCCATCGGCGTCGACACGATCGAGGATGCCCGGAAGGTCGAAGAGATCCTGAGACGGGAAGCGCCCGTCTCGCGGTGAGAGGAGGGGACGATGGGGACGAAATACATCTTCATCACGGGCGGCGTGGTCTCCGGCCTCGGGAAAGGGATCGCCGCCGCCTCGATGGGCGCCCTCCTGGAGGCCCGCGGCTTCAAGGTCACCCTCCAGAAGTTCGACCCGTACATCAACGTCGATCCGGGGACGATGTCGCCGTTCCAGCACGGCGAGGTCTACGTGACCGACGACGGGGCCGAGACCGACCTCGACCTCGGCCATTACGAGCGCTTCACCTCGGCCGTGACGGGAAAGGCGAACAGCGTCACGACCGGGAAGGTCTATCTCTCCGTCATCGAGAAGGAGCGGCGCGGCGACTACCTCGGGAAGACCGTGCAGGTGATCCCCCACATCACGGACGAGATCAAGGACTCCATCCGGCGCGTGGCCGGGGACCACGACGTCGTCCTCGTCGAGATCGGGGGCACCGTGGGCGACATCGAGTCCCTCCCCTTTCTCGAGGCGATCCGGCAGTTCCGGCAGGACGTCGGGCGCGGCAACGCGATCAACGTCCACCTGACGCTCGTCCCCCACATCGCCGCCTCCAACGAGCTGAAGACGAAGCCGACCCAGCACTCCGTCAAGGAGCTCCTCTCCATCGGCATCCAGCCGGACATCCTCCTCTGCCGCGCCGACCGCACCATTCCCGAGGAGATGAAGAAGAAGATCGCTCTCTTCTGCAACGTCGACGAGCGGGCGGTCATCACCGCCCGGGACGTCCCGTCCATCTACGAAGTGCCGCTGGCCTTCGCCCGTGAGGGGCTGGACGAGATCCTCCTCGACTACCTCTCCCTCCCCCACTACACGCGCGACATCGCGCGGTGGGAGCAGATCGTCAACCGCGTGAAGAACCCCGCCGAGGACGTCACGATCGCCATCTGCGGCAAGTACGTCCAGCTCGGCGACAGCTACAAGTCCCTCAACGAGGCGCTCCACCACGGCGGCATCGCGAACGGCGTGAAGGTGAAGCTCGTCTTCGTCGATTCGGAGGAGCTGGAGGCGAGCGGCTTCCCGGAGACGCTGGTGAACGCCGATGCGATCCTGATTCCGGGGGGCTTCGGAAAGCGCGGCATCGAGGGAAAGATCCAGGCCATCCGCTATGCGCGCGAGATGAAGGTGCCGTTCTTCGGCATCTGCCTCGGGATGCAGTGCGCCGTCATCGAGTATGCGCGCCACGTCGTGGGCCTCGCGAACGCGAACTCGACCGAGTTCGACGCGAACGCGCCCCACAAGGTCATCTACAAGCTCCGGGACCTCCTGAAGGTCGAGGCCCTCGGCGGCACGATGCGGCTCGGGAAGTACCCGTGCGACCTCGCCGAGGGATCGCTCGCCCGCCGGTGCTACGGCGAGGCCCAGATCTGGGAGCGCCACCGCCACCGCTACGAGGTGAACCAGGAGTACCTGGGGCTCCTCCGCGGTGCCGGGATGAGCTTCGCCGGCATGTCGCCGGACCGGAAGTTCGTCGAGATGGTCGAGCTGACCGACCACCCCTGGTTCCTCGGATGCCAGTTCCATCCGGAGTTCAAGAGCAAGCCGACGACGCCCCATCCGCTCTTCAAGGACTTCGTCCGCGCGGCCCGCGCCCACAAACACGCCCGCCGGGACGGCGCCGAGCGGACCACGTCCGAGATCTCCGCCGCCGTCGAGGCGCCGGCCCACCTCCCGCCGCCGAACGGCGAGTCGGCCTGACGTCGTTCCGACGGGTCGCTTCATGGCACGAGCTCGCGTCTTCTGCTCGATCACACCCGACCTCTCCGTCGGTGATCGCTGCCGCCCGGTCTTCTTCGCGGGCCCCTGCGTCCTCGAGTCGCGCGCCCACGCGCTCAAGATGGCCAAGGCGATCAAGTCGGTCTTCCAGGACGAAGGGGCCGCGGACCGCCTCGTCTTCAAGGCCTCCTTCGACAAGGCGAATCGGAGCGCCGGCGATTCATTCCGCGGGCCCGGCCTCGAGAGAGGGCTTTCCATCCTCTCCGAGGTGAAGGAGAAGCACGACCTCCCGATCCTCACGGACGTTCACCTCCCCGAGCAGTGCGAGATCGCCGCCGAGGTGGCGGACGTCCTCCAGATTCCGGCCTTCCTCTCCCGCCAGACGGACCTGATCGTGGCCGCGGCCGAGACGGGAAGGGCGCTGAACGTGAAGAAGGGGCAGTTCCTCGCCCCGGACGACTGCGCGCAGATCGTCGCCAAGTGCCGCGCGGCTGGAAACGGGAACGTGACGCTCTGCGAGCGGGGGACGACGTTCGGCTACCACGACCTCGTCGTCGACTTCCGTGCCCTCCCGATGATGCGCTCGCTCGGCGTTCCGGTGATCTACGACGCCACGCACTCGCTCCAGCTCCCCGGCGGCCTCGGCACGGAGACGGGCGGCGTTCGTCACTTCGCCCCTCCCCTCGCCCGCGCCGCCGCTGCCGTCGGGGTCGACGGCTTCTTCTTCGAGGTGCACGACGACCCGGCGCACGCGAAGTCCGACCGCGCGACACAGCTTCCGCTCGCGAGCCTCCCGAAATTCCTCTCGGACCTCCTCCAGTTCGACGCCCTGCGGCGCCAGACGAACCCCTAAACCCCCAGAAGCGTCCCGCCCGGGAGACACCCCTTCGCGCGGCGCGCCCCGCCGGCTGCGCGACAATGGAGCGGGAAAGGGGTGCCATCAGCATCCAACCGGGGACACGTCTGGGACCGTACGAGGTCGTCTCGCTGCTCGGCGCCGGCGGAATGGGCGAGGTTTATCGTGCCCGCGACCCGCGCCTTCTCCGCGAGGTCGCGATCAAGACGATCGCTCCGCATCTCGCCGGCGGACCGGAGGCGCTCGCCCGGTTTCAGCGTGAGGCCCGGACGATCGCGGCGCTGACCCATCCCAACATCCTGGCCATCTTCGACGTCGGCACCCACGAGAACGTCTGGTTTCTCGTGACGGAGCTGCTCGAGGGGGAAACCCTCAGCGAAAGGCTCTCCCGCACGGTCCTTCCGTGGGCGAAGGCGGTCGAGATCGCGGCCGCCGTGGCCGAAGGGCTCGCGGACGCCCATGCGCACGGGATCGTTCACCGCGACCTCAAGCCGGGAAACCTCTTCCTGACCTCGGAAGGCCGTCTCAAGATCCTGGATTTCGGTCTGGCCCGGCGGATTCCCTCCGCGCCCGGTGCCCGGGACACGGAGGCGCCGACGCTCGCTCCCTCCACCCAGGCCGGGGCGATCTCGGGCACCGTTCTCTACATGTCGCCCGAACAGGTCGAGGGCCGGCCGCTCGACGCCCGCTCGGACATCTTCTCCCTCGGTTCCGTCCTCTACGAGATGCTCGTCGGGAGGCCTCCCTTTCCGTCCGAGTCGCCGGGCGGAACGATGGCGGCCATCCTGCGGGATCCTCCCGCGCCGATCCCGCCGGGCCGCCAGGCGCTGCCGGCCGGGCTCGACCGCGTCGTCTGGCGCTGTCTCGAGAAGAATCCGGACGAGCGGTTCCAGTCGGCCCGGGACCTGGCGTTCGCTCTCAGAGCCTTCTTCAGCGGCGCGGCTCCGGCCGTCGAGGAGGCCGCCGGCCGGCCGGGGCCCCCGTCCGTCGCCGTCCTCCCGTTCCGGAATCTCAGCGCCGATCCGGAGAACGAGTTCTTCACGGACGGGATTCTGGAAGACGTCATCGCGCACCTGTCGAAGATCCGTTCCCTGAAGGTGATCTCCCGGACGTCGGTGATGCCCTTCAGGAATCGGGAGAAGAGCCTGCGCGAGATCGGGACGACCCTGGGCGCCGCGGCCGTCCTCGAAGGAAGCGTCCGGCGGGCGGGAAACCGGGTCCGGATCGTCGCGCAGCTCGTGGACGTCCGGACGGACGAAAACCTCTGGGCCGAGACCTACGACCGGGAGCTCGACGACATCTTCGCGATCCAGACCGACGTCTCCTTCCAGATCGCCGCCGCGCTTCAGGCGGAGCTTTCGCACGACGAGCGAAAGCGGATCCAGAGGACGCCGACCCGCGACCTGCACGCCTATCAGCTCTTCCTCCAGGGGAGGTACTGCTACACCCGCTACACCGATGAGGGCATCCGAAAGGGCATCGGCTATTTCGAGGAAGCGATCGCCGCGGACCCGGAGTTCGCCCTGGCGTATGCGGGGCTGGCGCTCGCGTACGCCGAGCTCGGACAGGCACACGACTTCGGGTCGGTCAAACCCGCGGAATCCTATGACAGGGCCCGGGCCGCGGTGGCCAAGGCGCTGGCGCTCGACGACGCGCTCGGGGAAGCTCACGGCGTCGTGGCGCTCCTGAAGTTCGTCAGTGAATATGACTGGAGCGGCGCCGAACGGGAGTTCCGGCTCGCGCTCGAGCTCAGTCCGGGCAGCGCGGACATCCATGATCACTACGGCTGGCTCTGTTCGGCGCTCGAGCGGTACGACGACGCGATCCGGCTTGTGAAGCGCGCGCGGGAGCTGGACCCGCTGACCCATCGGTCCGATCTCGCCAACGAGCTTCTCCGGGCGGGTCGGATCGAGGAGGCCCTGGAGCTGGCGGAGCGGCTCGTCGAGTTCGAGCCCGGCAATCCGAGGGGGCACTCGATCTCGGGCTGGGCCCACCTCTCCAGGGGCCGGACGCGCGAAGGCCTCGCGGCGCTCGAGCGGGCCGCCGCGCTGACCCCCGAGAGCGCGCTCTTCCTGGCGCAGCTCGGTCAGGCCTACGGCATGACGGGCCAGGAGGCGAAGGCCCGGGAGAGTCTCGCGCGCCTCCGCGACCTGTCCCTGACGTCCTATGTTTCGCCGTATCTCTTCGCGTACGTTCACACCGGCCTCGGCGAGAGCGACCTGGCTCTCGACTGGCTCGAGAAGGCGTACGAACAGCGGTCGGGCCCGATCTACGGGATCAAGGGCTCTTTCCTGTTCCGGAGCCTCCGCTCGCATCCGCGGTTCGTGGCGTTGCTCCGGAGGATGAACCTCGCTTGAATGGCCGGGGCCGCCGTTTGAAGAGAGAGCCGTGAACCCGATCGCCGTCCGGGCCCTCGGCGTCCGCTACGGCCGCGTGACAGCGCTCGACGGCGTCACCTTCGATGTCCCGCCGGGAGCCGTCTACGTTCTCCTCGGACGCAGCGGCGCCGGGAAGTCGTCCCTCGCCCGCTGCGTCCTCGGCCGCCAGAAGCCGACGGCCGGCAGGGTGCTCCTCTCCGGTCGGAACGCCCGGCGAAGCCGCCTCGCGAATCTCCTCCGCCCCTTCGGCTTCGACTCCCGCGTCGTCCCGGCCAGCCTTCCGGACGGCGGGGACCCGCTGCGCGGACTCGCCCGCGCGCTCGACTCGCGACCGGGGGTGCTCGTTCTCGACGACCCGACGCACGGCCTCGACGCCGCCTCCGCCCGCGCCTTCCTCGAGGCGGCAGCCGGGGAACGCGACCGGGGGACGACCCTCCTGCTCTTGACGTCGGATCCGGAGGGTGCCGAGAGGATCGCGAGCCACGTCGGAGTCCTTCGAAACGGGCGGCTGGCCGTGAACGACGAGATCGGGAACCTCGGGCGCCGCTTCCGGCGGATCCGCTACCGCAACGAGATCACCGAGGAGCGGACCGAGTACGGGACGGAGCTGGACGCCTTCGACGCCGTCCGGGTGAAAGTGCGCGGGTGGGGCGTCGAGGCCG
Source organism: Thermoanaerobaculia bacterium (assembly GCA_035519355.1). Classification (GTDB taxonomy): domain Bacteria; phylum Acidobacteriota; class Thermoanaerobaculia; order UBA5066; family UBA5066; genus DAOMFB01. Next base: position 6,419 of record DATIWM010000040.1, read on the forward strand.
TCGTCTCGAACTTCGACGACGGCGCCTTCGCGTCCTTCGCCGTCACGGAGGGCGTCGTCGAGGCCCGTGCCGAGGCGCTCTCCCTCGAGGAGATCTTCGCGGCGGTCGCCGGCGAGGGTTCTGCGACCGCACGGCCGTGAGGGACAAGCGCGGGGCGACACCGTAAGATCCAGGCGTGACGACCCCGGCCCGGCGCGAGGCGCGGCGCGTGATCGAGATCGAGGCCGCCGCCGTCCGCTCGCTTCTGGACGACCTCGACGACGGCTTCGACGCCGCCGTGGCGGCCATGAAGGAGACGGCCGGGCGCGTCGTCGTCACCGGCATCGGGAAGAGCGGCATCATCGGCCAGAAGATCGCCGCCACGCTCGCCTCCACCGGAACGGCGGCTTTCTTCCTCCACCCCTCCGAGGCGATCCACGGCGACCTCGGGATGATCCTGAAGGGGGACGTCGTCCTCGCTCTCTCCTACTCGGGCGAGACGGCCGAGATCGTCGCCCTCGTCCCCCACGTCAAGCGGCGCGGCGCGACGCTCGCGGCGCTGACGGGAAGCCCGGCCTCGACGCTCGGGCGGAGCGCCGACATCGTCGTCGCCTGCCGGATCCGCGAGGAGGCCTGCCCCCTGAACCTCGCGCCGACGGCCTCCACGACGGCGCAGATGGCGATGGGGGACGCCCTGGCCATGGCGCTCTCCCTGGAGAAGGGGTTCCAGCCCGAGGACTTCGCCGCCCTCCACCCGGGCGGGAAGCTCGGGAAGCGCTTTCTCCGGGTCCGCGACCTGATGCACACCGGGGACGCGATCCCGCTCGTCCCGGCGTCTGCCGTGATGAAGGACGTCGTCTACGAGATGTCGAAGAAGCGGTTCGGGATCACGGGTGTCGCCGACGGAGCGGGACGGCTGGCCGGCGTCATCTCGGACGGCGACCTCCGGCGCCTCCTCGAACGCCACGGCTCCCGCGCCATGGACCTCTCGGCCGGGGAGGCGATGAGCCGGGATCCGAAGACGATCGCGGCCGCCGCCTTTGCCACCGAGGCGCTCCTCGGAATGGAGGAGCGGAAGATCACCTCGTTCTTCGTCGTGGACGACGGAGGGCGGCCCGCCGGCATCCTCCACCTCCACGACCTGTGGGGCATCGAGTCGATCTGAGGGGCATAATCGTCCCGTCGTGCCCACCGCACCCATCGTCCCGGAGGATCTTCGAACCAAGCTGGCCCGCGTTCGCGGGCTGATCCTCGACGTGGACGGCGTCCTGACGGACGGCTCGATGACCTTCGACGAAGAGGGGCGCGAGTGGAAGACCTTCGACGTGAAGGACGGACTGGGGCTCGTCCTTCTCCGGGACCTCGGCTACAAGATCGGCATCGTCTCCAGCCGGGTCTCCAGGGTCGTACTTGCACGCTGCCGCGACCTGAAGCTGCCGGAGGGTTACGTCCTCCAGGGCGAGCGCGACAAGGCGGCCGCCTTCGACCGGCTCGTGGCGCTCTGGGAACTCCAGCCGTGGGAGGTCGCCGTCGTCGGCGACGACCTTCCCGACCTCGGCATGCTGCGCCGCGCCGGGATCGCCGCCTGCCCCGCCGACGCCGTGCCCCTCGTCCGCGACGCTGCCGCGCTCCGGCTGACGCGGTCGGGAGGAAACGGGGCGGTCCGCGAGATGTGCGACCTGATCCTCGAGGCCCGTCGCGGTTCGCGCGCCGACCGGCCGGCACCGGTCTCGCCGGAACCGCCGGGCCCGGCCGACGGCGACGTCATCCCCTTTCCCGGCTCGCGCACCTGACCGAGCCGGGGATTGACCCCGCCGCCCCCCGGGGCGGCACGGACCCGAGGGAGGAGACGCGATGCCCGTCGCATCCCAGCTCCGGGCCGGCACGGCCCTCCGCCTCTCCGGCGAAGTCTGGAAGGTCCTGGCCGCCGAATACCACGGCGGCGGCGGAAAGATGGGGGGCGTCACGCACGCCCGGCTCCGGAACGTCCGGACGGGGACGCAGCGCGAGTGGCGCTTCCGCGCCGACGAGCCGATCGAGGCCGTCGAGCTGGAGAAACAGGCTCTCCAGTTCCTGTACGGGGATGCCGGCACGTCCACGTTCATGAACCCCGTGACGTTCGAGCAGACGGAGGTCGAGAACACCCTTCTCGGAAAGTCCGCGGCGTTTCTGACGCCCGAGATGACCGTCCCCGTGGAGTTCTGCGAGGGTCGCCCGATCGGCGCGACCCTGCCCGAGATCGTGGAGGTCCGCGTGGCCTCGACGGCCGAGCCGGTCCACACGCAGGGGCAGGACAACGTCTGGAAGGACGCGCGTCTCGAGAACGGTCTCGCGATCCTCGTGCCGCCCTTCATCGCGGAGGGCGAGACGATCCGCGTGAAGGTCGAGGACGCGACCTACGTCGAGCGGGCCAGGAGCGAGAAGCGGCGGGCGTGAGCCCTACGTGGCGCCGGTCTTTCCCTTGTCGCGCTTCTTGAAGGCCCAGGCGAGGCCGACGCCGAGCAGGTAGAGCGCGCACATCGGCAGGGCGAAGGCGCACTGCGTCGGGATGTCGGGCGTCGGCGTGATGAGGGCCGAGATGATGAAGATGACGAGCACCGCGTAGCGGAATTTCGCGAGGAGCCACTTCTCCGTCACGACGCCCATGCGCGCGAGGAAGAAGATGAGGATCGGCGTCTCGAAGACGAGGCCCATGCCGAGGAGGATCTTCGACG
>DATIWM010000041.1:0-7729 GCA_035519355.1 Thermoanaerobaculia bacterium
CTTCTGGTCGCGCAGGACGAGAACGCCCTTCACCTCGGAGACGCCGAGACTCTGGAGAAGGCTCGGCAGCTCGAACAGCTCCAGATCCCCGGAGAGGCTCGCGGCCGCCGTCTCCTGGACGTGCTGTGTGTCGAATCCGGCGAGGACCTTTCCCGCGGAGCGCGCGAACTCCTGGTTCGGGAAGCTCTCCACCACCGTCTCAAGCGTCTTCCTCACCTGGGGAAGCGGCGTGGACGCGAGGGCCTCGATGATCTGGACGATCCGTTCGTCGCTCTTCTTCAGGACGAGCCCCAGGACCTTGAAAGGCAGCTCGGCCCGCAGGCTCTTCAGGAGGAAGGCCACCAGCTCGGGGTCCGTCGACAGGTCCTGGCTCGACAGCTCGGCCAGGCGTGGCGCGGCGTCGCCGAGGGGACCCTTCTTCCGGAGTGCATGCTCCACGACCACCCGTCGGGCCGTCGGCGTCCCCAGCCGCGCCAGCGTCGTGACGGCCCGTTCCAGGAGGGGCTGCAGCTCCGCCTCGTCGAACGGCGCATCCCCTTTCTTCGCGAGAAGCTGCTCGAGCCCTTCCACGCGCTGGATCAGAGCCGCTTCGGCCTTCTCATGCTTGATCTGGCCCAGAGCCGCGAGGGCCTCCTTCACGAGCGGCGCAGGAAGCCCCGGCTCCGAGAGCCGCACGACGGCGGTCAGCTCCTTCTCCGCCGGCTGCTCGGCCGGGCGCGAGACGCGGCGGAGGAGGAACAAGAGGTTGCGCTTGTAGTGCCACTCGTCCTCGGGCGCCTCCCCGTCCTTCACCATCTGGTGGAGGCGTTCGAGCGCCGCGTCCCGCGCCTCCGTTCCGTGGACCTCGAGAAGGGAGAGGAGCAGGCGTCTCCGCTCGCGCTTCTCCTCCATCCGGACCTCGTCGAGGAGGGCGCCCACCCGGAGGGAGGGGAAGAAATTGAGCACCTTTCGCAGGAGCGGGTGTTTTTCCGGGTGTTCGCCGAGGCTCCGAAGCTTCTCGAGGTCCAGCGAGTCGAAGGTCCGCCGGCACGCCACGTCGACGGCCGCCGCATCGATCCGCTTTTCCGCGATCAGGTGCTCGGCCACCTCGAACATCTTCGCGGCGCGCGGAAGCGATCCCTTGTTGAACTGCTCCACCGCGGCCTGGAGCATCTCGTGGAAGCGTTTTCCGACCTCGACCGGATCCTCCGGCAGTGTGACGATCTTCCGGATGGCGGCGCTGGCGCTCCCGCGCGCCGACGAGCCCGTCTGGTCGAGAGGCTCCACGCCGGGCGGAACGACCCACCCCGGCAGCGCCCGCCCGAGGACCCGGAACGCCTCGGCGGTCTGCATCTCGAGCCCGATTCTCCGGAGCTTGTCGAGGGCCCCCGCCAGTTCCTTGTCGCTGTCCGCGCCCGTTGCCGCGTTCGAGAGAAGCTGGGAGAGGAGCGCCTCGTTTCTCTTCCGCCGCTCGGCGGCCGTGCCTTCCCGCGCCGATGCCCCGCCGGCCCCGCGCGGGCCGGAAGGTCCGCCGGCCGCTGAGTCCGTCCCGGGCGCCCCCTTCTCTCCGTCCCCCGCCGACGACTCCCAGCGCTCGAGGAGCATCGAGAACCGCTTCAGCTTCTTCGAGAGATCATCCTGCGAGAGGCCGTCCCGCGTCCCCCCGGCCCCGGCCGCCGCCCCCGCTTCGCTGGCGAGAGGATTCTGGCTTCCCACCTGCCGCCGGAGCAGCTCGACCGGAGACGCCACCGTGGAGTCCCCCTCCCCGAGCCGGGCCAGGTTCGTCCGAAGGAGGTCCCGGTCGTCCTCGGGGCACTGGTGCACGACGATCGGAACCAGCTCGTCGAGGTATTCGCGGATCCGCTCCTTCGGCACGAGGCCGTAGGAGCCAAGCTGGAAGATCTTGTCGACGGCGTGGTAGAGGTAATCGGAAACGGGAACCGCCCCCATCTTGCTCCGGAACTGCGCCGCGGTCCACGCGTTGATCTCGAACGCCGTCAGCTCGGCAGAGTAGTCCAGAAGCAGCGTCATCGATTCGGCGACCATGAGGGGGGCTATGGAGTCCGAGAGGTAGCGCTGCAGCTCGGTCAGCGCCTCGCGCACGTCCGCCGTGATCTCCTGGGGTCCTTCAGGGGCCGGAGGATCTGCCACCAACACTCCTACACAAAGGCCACACAACCCGCGCCGAGCCGCCGATTCGCCGATAATCCCCTCACGATCATAACCGGGATCGTTAGCTCCCGTCCCGGAGCCGAGGGGGGGCCGTCACAAAGACAACTGATTCAGATACATCATTTGCACGGAACCCGGTGGAGACGAGCATTCCGCGCGAAAGGGGGACCCGCCATCAAGCCTGAAGGAAAGGCTCGCCCGCTCGGAGCCGGGCTGCTCGCCGGTCTCATCGGTGGAATCCTGTTTCCGGCGGCGGCGAAACCCCCGGCCAATGACGATTGCCTGGCCTGCCACGCCGACGAAGTCCCCCGCTCCGACGGCAGGAAGATCGCCCCCGTCGGCGCCGTCTTCTCCGCCTCCATCCACGGGGAGGCCGGGGCCGCCTGCGTCGACTGTCACGCGGACCTCGCGAAGTCCGAGCTTCCCCACGCCGAGAAGCTGGCCCGGGTCGACTGCGCCTCCTGCCACGCGAAGCCCGCCGAGGAATTCTCGAAGAGCCTTCACGCCGCGATCTCGGGGAGGCGAGCCGGCAACCCGTCCGTCACCTGCGCCAGCTGCCACGGCTCCCACGACATTCTCCCCTCGAAGGACCCGAAGAGCCGGACGAACCACTTCAACCTCCCCGCCACCTGCCTCGCCTGCCACGGAAACACCGGCATGGTCCGGGACGCCGCGCTCGCGGCGAAGACCGGAGCCCCCTCCAGCTTCGGCGACAGCATCCACGGCAGCGCCCTCGAGAAGACCGGCCTCTCCGTCGCGCCGAACTGCGCCTCGTGTCACGGCGCCCATTCGATTCGTCCGCCCTCCGACCCGGACTCCCGCATCGCGCGGGCGCGCGTCCCCGCGATGTGCGGGAGCTGCCACGCGAAAATCCTGACGGCCTTCGAGACGGGCGTCCACGCCGAAGCCGCCCGGAAGGGAAATCCGAGGGCGCCCGTCTGCATCGACTGCCACTCCGCGCACGCCGTCAAGACGCCCGGCACGACATCGTGGAAAGTCGGCGTGATCAAGGAGTGCGGCACCTGCCACGTCGATCTGATCGAGACCTATCGGGATACCTATCACGGACAGGTGACCGAGCTCGGGTTCGCTCGCGTCGCAACCTGTGCCGACTGTCACGGCGCGCACGCGATCCACGCCCCGTCAGACCCGGCCTCGACGGTGTCCCGGCAGAACGTCCTCGCGACCTGCCGAAAGTGCCACAAGGCGGCCACGGCCAACTTCACGAAGTACGACCCGCACGCCGATCACAAGAACCGGAAACGGGACCCGCTCCTTTTCTACACGGCGAAGTTCATGAAGTGGCTTCTCGTCGGCGTCTTCTCGTTCTTCGGCGTTCACACGCTTCTCTGGCTCCCCCGCTCCATCCAGGCGCGTCGGGTACACGAGCGGCACCGCCGCCAGAGGCATTGAGGCAGGCCATCGATGGCGCACCCTTCCGAATCCCCCGGGGAGATCTACTACCGGCGCTTCACCCGGACCGAGCGGATCATGCACGCGACGCTCTTCTCGAGCTTCCTGGGGCTCGCCCTCACGGGCCTCCCGCTGCTCTTTTCGGACCAGCCGTGGGCCCAGGGCTTCGCGCGCGCCGTCGGCGTCCGGACGGCCGGAAACGTCCACCGCTTTTTCGCGGTCGTCCTCATCGGGACGTTCGCGTGGCATCTCTTCCTGATCGTCGAGCGCCTCTTCGGCAAGAAAGACTTCGGCATCCTCTGGGGGCCGGACTCGCTCGTCCCCCAGCCGCGTGACGTCAAGGAGTTCATGGGGCACATGAAGTGGTTTCTTCACCTCGGGCCGCGCCCGAAGTTCGACCACTTCGCCTACTGGCAGAAATTCGACTACTGGGCCGTCTTCTGGGGAATGGGGATCATCGGAGGCTCGGGAATGATGCTCTGGTTCCCGACGTTCTTTGCCCGTCTCCTCCCCGGCTGGGTCTTCAACATCGCCACGGTCATCCATGGCGAGGAGGCACTTCTCGCCGTCATCTTCATCTTCACGATCCACTTCTTCAACGAGAACCTGCGCCCCGAGAAGTTCCCGATGGACGACGTGATGTTCACCGGGCGGGTCTCCGCCGACGAGCTCCGGGACGAACGGCCCGGAGAGTGGGAGCGTCTGCGCGCCGAGGGCGCGCTGGCCGCCCTCGAAGTGCCGCCGCCGTCGCCCCGACTCCGCCGGGCGGGCCGCTTGATCGGCACGACGGCCCTCACCCTCGGGCTCGTCCTCGTCTCCCTGACGATCTACTCCCTGACCCGGTAGGATTCCCCCGGCGCGCGGAGGAGGCGCGGCGAATGGCCACACGTCTGAAGGATGTCGTCTCGGGCTGGATGCGGCCCGCCGTCTATCTCGGCCACAACCGGATCACCGCCCTCGGCGCGATCCTGACCACCAGCTCGGCGATCACGCTGGTCGCCTTCTGGATCTACGAGACGACGCGCGGCATGGGCGCGGTCCACCCCTACGGCGGCCTCGTCTTCTTCCTCATGCTGCCGGGCGTCTTCGTCACCGGGCTCGCCCTCATCCCCCTCGGCGTCTGGCTGAGGCGCCGCGCCCTGCAGCGGAAGCACGAGCTGCCCCTCGAGTACCCGCAGATCGACCTGAAGAACCCGATCCTGCAGCGCGGCCTCCTTCTGATCGCGGCGCTGACCCTCGTCAACGTCCTCCTCATGGGCGTGTCGAGCTACAAGGGCGTCGAGTACATGGACACGCAGAAGTTCTGCGGCCAGACCTGCCACACCGTGATGGACCCCGAATTCGTCGCCTACCAGAACTCCCCGCACTCCCGCGTCGAGTGCGTCGGCTGCCACATCGGCCCCGGGGCCTCCTGGTTCGTGAAGTCGAAGCTCTCCGGGGTCCGGCAGGTCTTCGCCGTCGCGTTCAAGACCTATTCCCGACCGATCCCCTCCCCCGTCAAGGAGCTCCGTCCCGCCCGCGAGACGTGCGAACAGTGCCACTGGCCCCAGCGCTTCTCGGGGGACAAGTTCGTCGTCAGACGGAGGTACCTCGCGGACGAGAAGAACACCCCGCAGACCACGGTCCTCGTCCTGAAGCTCGGCGGCCGGACCTCGAACGGGGCCGTCGGGATCCACGGCCGTCACATCGACCAGGCCGAGCGGATCTCGTACATTTCGACCGATGAACGCCGGCAGGTCATTCCCCACGTCAGCTACCGGGACGACGCCGGAAAGACGGTGGAGTTCGCCTCGACGGACGTCAAGGTGACGCCTGCCGAGCTCGCAAAGGGGGAAAGCCGGAAGATGGACTGCGTCGACTGCCACAACCGGCCGACGCACGCGTTCGAGTTGCCCGAGCGCGCCGTGGACCGGCGCATCGACCTGGGGCTCGTCAGTCGCGACCTCCCGTTCGTCCGGAAAAAGGCGGTCGAGCTGCTCAAGGCCGACTACCCCACGCGAGCCGCCGCCTCCGAACAGATCGTCGCCTCCCTCACGGATTTCTACCGGACGCAGTACCCGGAGGTCTACCGGGATCACCGCGCCGCCGTGGAATCGGCGGCCGGCGCCGTGCGCGACGTCTACCTCCGGAACATCTTTCCCGACATGAAGATCACCTGGGGAACCCACCCGAACAACATCGGCCACGAGGACTTCCTCGGCTGCTTCCGCTGCCATGACGGGAACCACGTGGCGGAAGGCGGGAAGGCGATCGCCTCCGATTGCGACTCGTGTCATAACATTCTCGCCCAGGACGAGACGAATCCGAAGGTCCTTGCCCAGCTCGGCGTCCAGTAGAAGGAAGATGGCGCGCGCCGCCGCCCCGCCCACGCCCCTCGCCACGATCGCGCGGCACATGACCCCTTCGCCCGCGACGATCGAGTCGAACCGGTCCCTCGCCGAGGCGCACCGGACCATGCGGCGCCGCGGCATCCGCCATCTTCCGGTCGTCGCCGAGGGCGGCCTCGTCGGGATCCTCTCCCTGCGCGACCTCCACCTCCTCGAGACTCTCCGCGACGTCGATCCGGAGAAGGTCACGGTGGACGAGGCCATGACGCGGAGCCCCTACACGGTCGAGCCCGGCGCCGCCGTCGAGACGGTGGCGCAGACGCTCGCGGAGAACAAATGGGGCTCGGCCGTCGTCGTCGACGGCGGGAAGGTCGTCGGCATGTTCACGACGACCGACGCCCTGAGGCTCCTCGCCCGTCTCCTGAAGAGCGAGCGTCTCCGCGCCGCCCGTGTCCGCCGTCTCCGCCGCCGCCGCGCCGGATTAGAGGACTAAATCCAACCTCTCCTGAACGCCACGGCGATCGCTTCGACCTGGCTGTGCACCTCGAGCTTCCGGAGGATGTTCTGGATGTGGTTCCGGACCGTGGCGTGGGAGAGGTTCAGCTTCGCCGCGATGTTCAGCGCCGCGTAGCCGTTCGACAAGAGGACGACGATCTCCCGCTCGCGCACGGTCAGGGGTGATACGGAGAGGACCGGATCCGGCTTCGAGGATTCCGCGGCCGGCCGGGCGGCGGAGCGCAACGCCGAAACGAGCCGCTCGAACTCCGCCGGGTCGCCGCGCTCGACGAGGTGCATCAGGCAGCTGACCGTCTTCCCGCCCGCGGGAAGGGAGACGACGCGCACCCTGACCTTCTGCGTCCCTCCCCGTTTCCGGGTCACCTCCATGATGAACGGCTCGACGCTGGACCCGTCGACCGCCGTCCGGACGATGGCGCAGTCGCGCATGCAGTAGAGGTTCCCGAAGGGGTCGCGTCCGGCGAGGACCGAGAAACACGTTTTTCCGAGGACTTCGTCCGCCGTCCATCCGAGGAGCTTTTCGGCCGCACTGTTCCAGTAGATGAGCTTTTCGTTCCGGTCCATCGCGAAGGCGGCCGTCTCCGACCCTGCGATCAGATCGAGCGCATCCTCCGTCGGGAGCTCTACCGAGGCCATGAGGAGGCCTTTTTACCACGCTTTTCCATGATCAGGATGCTTCAAGACGCCCGGGACGAGGCGCCCCCTCGCCGGACCACGAGGACCGTGTCCGGCGACTCGTCCTCCTTCCAGGCCTCGCGCGCCATGCCGCCGAAGATCCCGTCGACCCTGAAGGCCGCGCGATTGAGGGCCGCCTCCAGCTCGGCCCGACGGTAACCGCGAAGGAGGACGTTCCGGGCGGCGGCGATCTCCACCGGAGGCTCCACGCCCGGACGCCACCGGAGGGTGGTCGGATTGAACAGGACGGTTCCGTCGGCGCGCGGCTCCATCAACCGGACGAATACGACGGTTTCCCCTTCGTCATCCCGGACGTTCGGCGGCAGGACCCGGATCCGCTTCGAGAAGATCCGGTCGTAATTCAGCAGCTGAAGGAGAACGACGGCGTCGTCAACGAGGCGGGAGCAGAGACCCTCGAGAAAACTCCGGAGGCGCTCCGGCCCGGAGAGATGCGGAAGGGTGTTCCCGAGGCAGAGAGCCCCTCCGAAGCCGCCGGGGACGAGGCGGCCGACCTCGGCGAGGTCCCCCTCGATCCACGTCACTCGAGGCCCTTCCGGGGCTTCCCGTGCGTCCTTGAGGAGTCCGGCCGAGATGTCGATCCCCGTGACGTCGAAATCCAGCGACGAGAGGAAGAGCGCGTGCTCCCC
>DATIWM010000042.1:0-3247 GCA_035519355.1 Thermoanaerobaculia bacterium
AGGGTGCACGTCAAGCTCGTGGCCGAGGCGGGGGTCGGGACGATCGCCGCGGGGGTGGCGAAGGCCCACGCCGACGTCATCCTGATCAGCGGGCACGACGGCGGGACGGGAGCGTCCCCGCTGACCAGCATTCAGCACGCCGGGATCCCGTGGGAGCTGGGGCTGGCCGAGGCGCACCAGGTGCTCGTCCTGAACAACCTCCGGAGCCGCGTCGTCCTCGAGACCGACGGCCAGCTCAAGACGGGGCGCGACGTCGTCATCGCGGCCCTGCTCGGCGCCGAGGAGTTCGGTTTCGCGACGGCCGCGCTCGAGGCGCTCGGCTGCATCATGATGCGGTCCTGCCACCTGAACATCTGCCCCGTCGGCGTGGCCACGCAGGACCCGCGGCTCCGCGCCCGGTTCCACGGCGACCCGCAGCACGTCGTGAACCTGATGACCTTCATCGCGATGGAGGTCCGGGAGCTGATGGCGCACCTCGGCTACCACTCGTTCGACAAGATGGTGGGGCGGAGCGAGCGGATCGAGATGCGCCGCGCCGTCGACCACTGGAAGGCCCGCAACCTCGACTTCTCGCGCATCCTCTTCAAGCCGAGCGTCCCGAAGGACGTCAAGCGGACCTTCCACTTTCCGCAGGAGCACGGCCTCGAGGAGGCGCTCGACCGGACCTCCCTGATCTCCCTCTGCCGCCCGGCGCTCGAGAACCGGACCCCGGTCTCCGCCACGCTTCCCATCGAGAACGGCAACCGCGCCGTCGGGACGATGCTGGGGAGCGAGCTGACGAAGAAGTGGGGAGGGGACGGCCTCCCCGAAGACACGATCAAGCTCCGGTTCCTCGGCTCGGCCGGGCAGAGCTTCGGCGCGTTCATCCCGCGCGGCATGACGCTCCGCCTCGAAGGGGACGCCAACGACTACGTCGGCAAGGGGCTCTCGGGCGGGAAGATCGTCGTCGTCCCGCCGGCCGGCAGCGCCTTCATTCCCGAAGAAAACGTCATCGTGGGCAACGTCGCCTTCTACGGCGCCACGTCGGGCGAGGCGTACATCCGCGGGACGGCCGGCGAGCGCTTCGGTGTGCGCAACAGCGGCGTCTCGGCCGTCGTCGAGCTGATCGGCGACCACGGCTGCGAGTACATGACGGGCGGACAGGTCGTCGTCCTCGGGCGGACCGGCCGGAACTTCGGGGCCGGGATGTCGGGGGGCGTGGCGTGGGTCCTGGACGTGGACGGGAAGTTCGCCATGCGCTGCAACATGGAGCTGATCTCGATCGGCCCCGTCACCGACCCGACGTCCGAAGCGATCCTGAAGGAGCTGATCCGACGGCACCTCGCCGCGACGAAGAGCGAAGTCGCCAGGAGGATCCTCGACGACTGGGCGACTCACCTCCCGAGATTCGTCCAGGTCCTGCCGAACGACTACCGCCGCGTCCTCGAGGCCCAGACGCGGATGCGCGAGAAGGGGCTCACCGAGGAAGAGGCCGTCCTGGCCGCCTTCGAGGAGAACACGAAGAGCCCGGTCCGGGTGAGCTGGAGCTGAGATGGGCAAGCTGGCCGGCTTCCTCGAGTACCGGCGCGAGACGCCACCGTCCCGCCGGCCCGAGGAGCGGGTGAAGGACTGGGAGGAGACGCACCTCCATCCCCCCGACGAGGTCCTCAGCCGGCAGGGGGCCCGCTGCATGGAGTGCGGCACCCCCTACTGCCACACCGGAAAGCTGATCGGCGGGATGTCCTCCGGCTGCCCCGTCCACAACCTGATCCCCGACTGGAACGATCTCGTCTGGCGCGGCCAGTGGAAGGAAGCCGCCATCCGCCTCCACCAGACGAACAACTTCCCCGAGTTCACCGGGCGCGTCTGCCCGGCCCCGTGCGAAGGCTCCTGCACGCTGGGTCTCGACGGCGACCCGGTCACCATCAAGTCGATCGAGTGCACCATCGCCGACCGGGCCTTCGACGAGGGTTGGGTCGACGCCGGCGTCCCGGCCACGCGGACCGGGAAGAGGGTGGCCATCATCGGTTCGGGCCCCGCGGGCCTCGCCGCCGCGGCGCAGCTCAACAAGGCCGGGCACACCGTCACGGTCTTCGAGCGCGCGGACCGGGTCGGCGGCCTCCTGATGTACGGCATCCCCAACATGAAGCTCCCGAAGTCGCTCGTCTCGCGCCGCGTCCGGCTGATGGCCGACGCCGGGATCCGCTTCGTGACGGGGGTCGAGATCGGGAAGGACGTCCCGTCGCAGAGCCTCCTGACCGACTGGGACGCCGTCGTCGTGGCGTGCGGCGCGGCGCAGGCGCGAGAGATGCCGATCGAGGGGCGGAGCCTCTCCGGCATCCACCTCGCGATGGAGTTCCTCCACGCGAACACGAAGAGCCTCCTCGACTCGAACCACGCCGACGGGCTCTTCATCAACGCGAAGGGGAAGAACGTCGTCGTCATCGGCGGGGGCGACACCGGGACCGACTGCGTGGCGACGTCCCTGCGTCATCAGGCCGCGAGCGTCGTCCAGCTCGAGATCCTGGCCCGCCCCCCCGACGAGCGCGCCCCGGACAACCCCTGGCCCCTCTGGCCGAAGGTCTACAAGCTCGACTACGGGCAGGAGGAGGCGGCCGCCCTCCAGGGCGCCGACCCCCGCGTCTACGCCATCCAGACGAAGCGATTCGCCGGCGACGCCGAGGGGCGCGTCCGCGAGATCCACGCCGTGGCCATCGACTGGCGGCGCGACCACGACGGGCGCCACCACCTCGTCGAGATCCCCGGCAGCGAGCGCGTCTTCCCGGCTGACCTCGTCCTCCTCGCCCTCGGCTTCGTCGGCCCCGAGCGGAATGGACTGGTTACCGACCTCGGCCTCAAGCTGGACGACAAGGGGAACGTCGTCGTGGACGGCGAGCGGATGACCAGCGTCCCCGGCGTCTTCGCCGCGGGCGACATGGTCCGCGGCCAGTCCCTCGTCGTCTGGGCCATCGAGGAAGGCCGCAAGGCCGCCCGCGGCGTCGACAAGTACCTGATGTACGGGGAGACGTATCTGCCGTGAGAGTTACGCTCACCCTGGGCGGTTCCTAGAACCGCGACACGGCAGACTGCACGTCACGCCTCGCTGTGAAGCGCGAGACACGGCCGAGGCCTCTGTCCGGACGGCCGGCGCCCATAGGGCCTCCGGCGGCGCCCCCCCGGCACCCTACGGACGCTTTTCACACCTGCCTATCGCTGACCATGCTTATGTGGCTATCTCTGCCCATAAGCGCAAGAATCGCCCCAGAAA
>DATIWM010000043.1:0-17118 GCA_035519355.1 Thermoanaerobaculia bacterium
CGCACGGTCCGGGCCCTCCCGGCCGCCTGGGTCCTCTGCGCCTCTCAGGCGTTGGGCCAGTCGACGCCGACGGACGTGCCGGCCCAGGCCGCGGCTTCTTCGCCCGCGCCCGCCGCTGGCGAAGCTGAAAAGGAATGGACCTTTTCCGCTTACCTCTACGGCTACATCCTTCCTGACAGCCCGGACTACCTGCTGCCGACCGTCACGGCGGACCGGGGGTGGCTGCACCTCGAGGCCCGCTACAACTACGAGGGTCCGAAGACGGGCTCTGTCTGGGTCGGCTACAACTTCAGCGTCGGCAGGGAAGTGACCCTGGATTTCATCCCCATGCTCGGCGGGGTCTTCGGCGACACGACCGGGATCGCGCCCGGCTACACGTTCACGCTCAGCTGGTGGAAGCTCCAGCTCTACAGCCAGGGGGAGTACGTCATCGACGCCGACTCGTCGGCCGACAACTTCTTCTACACCTGGTCGGAACTGTCGATGGCGCCGGCCGAGTGGTTCCGGTTCGGCCTCGTCGTTCAGCGGACGAAGCTCTATCAGACCGACTTCGACATCCAGCGCGGCGTCCTCGTGGGATTCAACTACAAGAAAGCGAACTTCACGGCCTATGTCTTCAACCCGGACGAGAGCAAGCCCGTGTTCGTTCTGGCCCTCGGCCTGAGCTTCTGACGGAGTGGCCGCCACGAGCGGCCGACCAGAACCGGAACCGTTCATTCGTTCCGCCCGCGCTGGGCCATCGAGACCTTTCCCCAGAAGAGCTGGAGCGGCAGGTGGAGACGGCTTCCCCACGCGGATTCCTCGTGCGCCTGCATCGGGAAGGCGAAGTGGAGGAAGTCGCGCCCGTAGAGATACCCGCGGCTCTGGAGGGCGATCGCCATCGCGAGGGTCGTCTCGAAGTTGTCTCCCGGCCAGCCGCTGTCCACGTAGAACTTCGCCGGGTTCTTCGGCTCGGTCAGGACCCGGTCGATGAGGTCGTCCTTGTGGGAGAAGGTGCTGGACATGCAGGCCGCGGCCCCGAAGACCTGCGGCCACTGCCACGCCATGTAAAACGACACGACGCCACCCAGTGACGACCCCATGACGGCCGTCTCCTTCACTCCCCCGATCAGGCGGAGGCGCTGGCCGGCCACGGGGACGATCTCCTCAACCACGGACCGTCCGTACGCCTCGTAGCCCGGCTTGGTGTACTCGGCCATCCGGTCGCCCGAGTGGATGCCGACGACGACGACTTTGTCGATGGCGTTCATCCCGTCGAGGAGCTGGAGCGACTCGCCGACGTTCCAGTCCCTGCCGGCGAACGCCTCGTCCGGGAAGAAGAGGTTCTTGCCGTCCTGCATGAAGAGGACGGGGTACTTCTTGAGGGTGTTCTCGTGGTATCCGGGAGGGACGTAGGCGCGGACGGCGTGCCGCCGGCCGAGGATCGAGGAGTCGAGCTGGATGAGCGGCGAGAACATCCCCTTCTCCGACCCGGAGAAGTAGGGATAGACGTCGCGGGTACCGGCGTGCGTCATCAGGACGAGGGCGTCGGCCCCGACCGCCCAGCGCGTCTCGTCCCCGAGCCTCAGGCACGGCTTGAAGTAGAGAAAGGGGCGCTTCGCCTCGAGCCGGAACGTGAAGGTCGTCCGGTCGCCGGAGACGGAGACGGCCTCGACGTCCCGGTCCCAGTCGAGATCGGTTCTCAGCACGATCCGCCCCTCGGAGGCGGGATACCGGACGCGCAGCTCGCGCGTCAGGACCGCCTCGGTCCGGTAGAGGTCGTTCATCCGATCCCTCCCCTCGGCTCCACGGCGAAGACGTGGAATCCCCACGCGGGCATGTCGAGATAGTGACCCTTCGCCGCGAGGTCGTCACCTGAACGGTCGTAGACGCCTTCGCCCAGCCGGTCCGTGAGCCGCCAGTTGCGGCCGCTCATGTCGCTCCACGGCATACGGACATAGCACTGGCTCTGGTGAGAGGCGTAATTCACGGTGACGAGATGGCGCCGGCCGCCCGGGCCGGTCCAGGAAAAGGCGATGAAGTCGTCCGAGGTGGGGTTTCCGTCCCACGCGGCGCGGCACTCGAGAAGTCGCCAGTCGCCCTCGCGGAAGGCCGAGTCCTTCAGGCAGGCCAGAAGGCGGGCGTAGAAGTCCCGGATCGCCTCGTCCACCGGCTCCGAAGGCCCCCGTCCGAGGTGGACCGGGATCCGGATCCGCTTCCCCTCCCGCTGCCCCTGGTGGAAGAAGCGGAGCCCCGGCGAGAAGAATGTGAGAGCGGCGGCGGCGCGGTGGTTCTCGGGAGAAAAAGTCGCCGCGGCGCGCGGTTCGTCGTGGTTCTCGAGAAAGCGGGCCAGCCGGTCCTGGTAGTCGAGACCGGCGAGGAAGTGCTCCCGGACCGGCCGCGCGGCCCCGTGCTCGAGGCGGTCGTAGAGCCTCTTGTCGTAGGCGTAGTCGAAGCCCTGCTGCTGGAGCGTCCACTCGAGGTCCCAGTAGACCTCGGCCATGAACAGGAAGTCCGGATGTTTCCGCCGGACAGATTCTGTTGCCTTCGGCCAGAAGAGATCGGCCCGGACTCCCCAGGTCCGTTCGAAGACGTCGGGCAGGACCAGCATGGCCATGTCGCAGCGCACCCCGTCGCATTGCCCGGAAATCCTCCCGAGTTCGCCGATCATCGCCCGCTGCAGTTGCGGGTTGCCGTAGTTCAGCTGGAACGTGTCGGGCCAGCCGTCGAAGTAGGGATCGCGGCCGTAGGCGAGGATCCGGCTCCCGGCGCGACCGTAGTTCTGTGGCTCGGCGGCGAGCTTCGCCTCCGTTCCCGCGACGAACCAGTCAGGGTGTTCCTGCACCCAGCGGTGGTCCGGCGCCATGTGGTTCGGGACGAAGTCGAGGATCAGACGAAGGCCGCGGCGCCGGAGCCTCTCGCGCAGGCGCGCGAGGGCGGCGTCGCCGCCGAAGTCGGCGTGGACCCGGTAATCGCGAACCGCGAAGCAGGAACCTGTGACGTCCGAGTCCGTGAAGTCCGGCAGGACCCGGCGGTACTCCGCGAGCCACTCCGGCTTCGACCGCGAGACTTGCCGGGCGACATCGCCCGTCTGCCAGACGCCGAGGAACCAGACGAGGTCGAAGCCGTCCGCGGCGATCCGGTCCAGCTCTCCGTCCGGCACGTCGTCCAGCGTCGCCGGGCGGCCCAGCTCCCGCGTTCGCTCCGAGAGCCTCACGCGCGTGTTGACCTGGAAGAGCGACGGGTACCGGATCTTCGACATCACTCCTCCCGATACCCGCCCACCTGCTCGCGGACCATCCGGGACGAGAGTTCTTTCTTTCCCGCCCCGAGTAAGGACTTGGCGTCGAGCCGGCCGAAGAGGTCGAGGAGGCGGGCGATCAGGCCCGTCCACCCCGTCTGGTGGCTCGCACCGAGGCCGGCCCCGTTGTCGCCGTGAAAGTACTCGTAGAAGAGGATCAAGTCCTTCCAGTGCGGGTCAGTCTGGAACTTTTCCGAGCCGCCGTAGACGGGACGGCGGCCGCTGGCGTCGCGCAGGAACGTCGCCGCGAGGCGCCGGGAGATCTCCTTCGCCACCTCGAAGAGCGTCATCCGCTTCCCGGAGCCCGTGGGGCACTCCACCTTGAAGTCGTCGCCGTAAAAGGCGTAGAGGTTCAGGAGGCCGCGGATCAGGAGGCCGTTCACCGGCATCCAGACCGGGCCCCGCCAGTTCGAGTTCCCGCCGAACATCCCCGTGTTCGACTCCGCCGGCAGATACGTCACGTCGTAGGGACGCCCCTCGAGGTGGAAGACGAACGGATGGTCTCGGTGGACCTTCGACACCGACCGGATGCCGTGCGGGCCGAGGAACTCGTTCTCGTCCAGAAGGTACCTCAGGACGCGCTCGAGCTTCTTCCGGTTGAGAACCGAGAGGAGGCGGCGGTTCGCGTACCCTTTGAACCCCTCCTCCGTCGGGGCGACGTGCGCGACGACCTCGGGGTGGCGCTTCTTGAAGAGCTCTATCAGCTCGGCCAGCCGCGGGAACCGTTCGAGGACGTCCCCTTCGAAGACCGTGGCGGCGCAGAGGGGGAGGAGCCCCACCAACGACCGGGTCTTGAGGCGCATGCCGCTTCCGTCGGGGAGCCGGAGGAGGTCGTAGAAGAAGCCGTCCTCCTCGTCCCACATCTCGTCGTGGTGCTCGCCGAGGCGGTCCATCGCGTACGAGATCCAGATGTAGTGCTGCAGGAACCGGTAGGCATGCTCCTCGTAGACCGGGTCCTGCTCGGCGAGGACGAGGGCCATCTCCAGCATGTTCTGGCAGAAGAAGGCCATCCAGGCGGTCCCGTCCGCCTGCTCGAGCGAGCCTCCCGTGGGGAGCGGCGAGCTTCGGTCGAAGACGCCGATGTTGTCGAGACCGAGGAACCCCCCCGCGAAGACGTTCCTCCCGGAGGGGTCCTTACGGTTCACCCACCAGTTGTAGTTCAGGAGCAGCCCCTGGAAGGAGCGCTCCAGGAACTTGATGTCGCCCCGCCCGAGGTCCCGCTCGATCTGGTAGAGGAAGTACGTCGCCCAGGCGTGAACGGGGGGGTTCACGTCGCTGAAGTTCCACTCGTACGCCGGGATCTGCCCGTTCGGGTGGGCGTAGAGGCTCTGGAGCATGAGGAGGAGCTGATCCTTGGCGAAGTCGAAGTCGACGAGCGAAAGGGCCAGCGTGTGAAAGGCGAGGTCCCACGCGGCGTACCAGGGGTACTCCCACTTGTCGGGCATCGAGATGACGTCGCCGTTGAACATGTGGAACCACTCGGCGTTCCGGGGAGCGGGGCGGCTCCCGAGAAGCGGGTGCGCGTCGTGCTCGTCGAGCCACCGGTCGACGTCGAAAAAGTAGAACTGCTTCGACCAGAGCATCCCGGCGAGCGCCTGCCGGTGGACCCGCCGTTCGTCCTCGGAGAGGGTGCGGGGCGTGATCCGCTTGTAGAACTCGTCGGCGTCGGCGATCCGCGCGGCGAAGCTCGTGTCGAACTCCTTTCCGAAGGCGGAGGCGGGGAGCGCCGCAGCTGCGGCAAGGCGGAACCGGACGACCGTGGACCCGCCGGCCGGCACGTCGAGGACATACCGGGCCGCGGCCTTGGTCCCGCTCTTCGCGGGATTCACGGCCCCCGCCTCGCCGCCGATGACGTACCGGTGGAACGAGTCCTTCACGTACGGAGACGGGTTGGGCTGGCCCCAGAGGCGTTCGACGTTGCTCTCGTTTTCCGTGAAGAGAAGCTCCGACTTCCCGTCGCAGGCCAGCGTGTACGTGCCCAGCTCGGGATGCACGGCGCGGATCCGCCCCGGCCCCGCTTCCGAAAGGGACGGCTTTATCGCGTCCTTCTCCCACGACCAGGTGTTCCGGAACCAGAGCGTCGGGAGGAGGTGGAGGCGTGCCGCGTCGGGGCCCCGGTTGTGGACCGTGACGCGGACCAGGAGGTCCTCGGGGCCTTCCTTGGCATATTCCATGAAGACGTCGAAGTACCGGTCGTCGTTGAAGGCACCCGTGTCGAGCAGCTCGTACTCCATCTCCTCGCGCGAGCGCTTCTTGTTCGTCTCGAGAAGGTCCCGGTACGGGAACTCCCTCTGCGGGTACTTGTAGAGGGACTTCATGTACGAGTGCGTCGGCGTCGAGTCGACGTAGAAGTAGTACTCCTTGACGTCCTCGCCATGGTTCCCTTCGCTGTTCGTCAGGCCGAAGAGCCGCTCCTTCAGAATCGGGTCGTTCCCGTTCCAGAGGGCGAGGGCGAAGCAGAGGCGCTGCTTGTCGTCCGAGACGCCTCCGATGCCGTCCTCGCCCCACCGGTAGGCCCGCGAGCGGGACTGGTCGTGCGTGAAATAGTCCCAGGCGTTTCCGTCCGCGCTGTAATCCTCGCGGACGGTCCCCCACTGCCGCTCGGAAAGGTAGGGCCCCCACTTCTTCCAGGGGATCCCCTTCTCGCGGGCGTCGTTCAGGCGTTTCTGCTCGGCGGTGTCCACGATGGCGGAGACTCCGGATTTCCTGGCCATTTCGTCAGTCCTCCTGGGCGGTCGGCATCATATCGACCGAACTCTAATCGGCCTCGCGAAGGGCGTGACCTCGGAAATCTACGAGGATTCGCGGAGGATCGATTCGGCGGCGCGGACGCCGGCGTCGAAGGCGTCCTCGAATAGGGGCAGCCCCGTGTCGGCATGGGCGAACCGGACACCGCCCAGCGGCTCGTCGGGCAGGCGCCGCACGGGGTTCGTGAAGAAGCCGGGCGCGGGGTGGAGCATCGCGTGCCCCCAGCGCGCCACGTCGAGGCGCGTCACGAGCGCCGGCAGGTCGGAATGGGCCTTCGTGAGGTCGGCCAGGACGGCCGAGGCGATCTCCTCCCATGTCATGCCGAAGAGCTTCTCCCGCGCGGCCCGCGGGGGCTCCCCGGCGAAGGCGTGGTACCAGGTGAAGACAGTCGGGCCGTGGTCGCGCCCGGACCGGGGCCCCGTCTGATGAGTCGCCACGACGTAGCCGAGGGACTTCGAGTCGTAGAGGACGTTGTCCCACGCGAGGGCGACGTTCCGCTCTTTCGGCCGCGCGGAGAGGGTCACGTTCGCCACGATCCACGGGGCGTACTCCAGGGTCCTGACGAACGGCGGCGGCGCCTCGCGCCACGGGGCGAGGACGCGCGCGGCAACGAACTTCGGCAGGGCCAGGACCGCGGCGTCCGCCTGCACCTCGACGACCTCGTCCTTCGCGGCATCGAGGTACCGGACGACGACGGGAGCCTCCGGCCTCTTCCGGGGGACGACGTCGAAGACGAGTGCGCCGGTCGCGATCCGTCCTGCAGCCGAGGCCGCGAGCTGGCGGACGAGACGGCCGTTCCCTTCCGGCCACGTCAGGAACGGAGCCGGCTCCTCGTCGGGGGAGGTCCCCGCCATCCGGGAGGCGTAATAGTGGATGCCTGCCCACGCCGAGGTCTCGTCGAGGCTTCCCGCGAAGTCGTCGCGGCAGCCGTATTCGGCGAACCAGAGGAGGCGCGGCGAGTCGAAGCCCTTCGCCCGCATCCACTCGCGCATCGTCATCCGGTCGAGGGCGAGAAGCTCCGTGTCGTCGGAGGAGCGGCTCGTCGGGACGGCGAAGGCCCGGCGCCCCTTCGCGTCCCTCATCGCCGCGAAGGAGGCCATCTCGGCCTCGAACCGGGCCAGCTGCGCGAGGTCGTTCCCCGAGGCTCCGGCGCGCGGAAAGAGCCCCGGGTGCCACTCGAAGCCGAAGAAGAGCCGCTCCTCCGGCTCCCGACAGAGCATCTCCTCGGCGAACACGGGGTCGCCGTCCGGATCGCGCCCGACGAGGGCACCGACCTCCGTAAGAAGCGTCTCCATTTCGGGGTTCGGGTAGGCGGGAACGGGGACGTAGTGAGCTCCCCACGGAAACCTCGAGACGTCGTTTTGGCCTGCGAGCGCCGTGCCTCCCGGTTCGGCCTCCAGCTCGTAGAGCCGGAAGTCCACGTCGCCGGCCCGCGCCAGCCTCCAGGCGGCGGAAAGCCCGGAAACCCCTCCCCCGAGAATCGCCGTCCCGACCCGCTCCGTCCGGACGGCGGGCCGGGCGAGGAGGTCCGGTTTCCGGAGGCGGTGCCCGAGCGCCTCGTCCGGGACGGAGAATCCCCCGTCGAACGGGAGCGCCTTGTCGTCTCGGCGCCCGCACGAGGCGAGAGCGGAGGCGAGCGCCGCGGCCGCGCCGGTCCCCATCAGCGCGACGATGGCGTCGCGCCGCGTCAGTCGAATTTCTTCCACTCGCTCTCGTACGTCCGGACGAGGACCTGGTCGTTCAGGCGGTTCACCGGCGCCTCGACGCGGGCGATGTCGGGCCCGAAGACGAAGAGACCGGCGAGGGCCTCCGAGGAGAGGGCGCGGAGGCCCGGGAGCACGCTCTTCGGCACCTCGAAGGGGCGGGGCGAGGCGAGGACGTAGCCCCAGACCCCGAAGGAGGGGACGGTCATCTGGTACGGCCGGACGGAGAAGCCCGCCGCCTCGATCGTGTTCGCCACGATCCAGAAGCTCGTCCGCGCGAAGAGGGGCGAGGTGCTCTGGACGGCCATGACCCCCTCGGGGTCGAGGCGCCGCTTCGCCAGCGCGTAGAAGCGCGTCGTGTAGAGCTTCCCGACCGAGTAGCTGTTCGGGTCGGGAAAGTCGAGGAGCAGGACGTCGAACAGGCCGGTCCCGGCCTCCAGCCAGACCATGGCGTCGTCGTTCACGACCGTCACGCGCGGATCGGAGAGCGAATTCCGGTTGAGCGCCGTGAAGAGCGGGTGCGCCTTCGCCAGCTTCGTGACGGCCGGGTCGAGGTCGACGAGCGTCACGGATTCGACCGAGGGGTGCTTCAGCGCCTCACGGACGGCGAGGCCGTCGCCGCCGCCGAGGACGGCAATTCGTTTCGCGTTCGGCCGGACGGCGAAGGCCGGGTGGACGAGCGCTTCGTGGTAACGGTACTCGTCGACGGAGGAGAACTGGAGGTGCCCGTTCAGGAAGAGCTGGAAGCCCGCGCGGTTCCGCGTCACGACGATCCGCTGGTACGGCGAGTTCTGCGCCACGATCACCTCGTCGGCGTACTGCGTCTCTTCGGCCAGCGTCGTCAGCTGGTTCGCCGCGGCGAAGGCTGCGAGGAGGAGGGCGCTCACGAGGAGAGCGCGTGCGAGGAGGCCGCCCGAGGGCCCGAGCTGCCGCCGGAAGAGGTGGATCGACCAGATGGCGACGGCGGCGTTCAGGAGGCCGAAGAGGACGGACGTCCGGACGAGCCCGAGGCGCGGGACGAGGAGGAGCGGAAAGAGGACCGAGGCGGCGAGCGACCCGAGGTAGTCGAACGTGAGGACCTGCGCCACGAGGTCCTTGAAGACGACGGCGTCCTTCAGCAGCCGCATCATGAGGGGAATCTCGACGCCGACCAGGATGCCGATGAGCAGGACGACGCCGAAGAAGACCGGGGGGAACCAGCGGGGCGAGGAGAAGGCGAAGAAAAGGGCCGGCGCCGAGAAGCCGCCGATCAGGGCGACGGCGATCTCGGCTTCGACGAAGCGTCGCGCGACGTTCCGGGTCACGAACTTCGTCAGATAAGCGCCGAGCCCCATCGCCGTCAGGTAGATGCCGATGACGAGGGAGAACTGCGTGACGGAGTCGCCGAGGAGGTAGCTCGCCAGCGTCCCCGCGACGAGCTCGTAGACGAGCCCGCAGGAGGCGATGACGAGGACCGTCAGGTAAACGGGCCCCGGACGGACGGGAGCCTCTCCACCGTGCGTCACGGGGCGTCCCGCCGGCTCAGCCGCCCGTCACGCTGGCCGCGATGATGATCGCGAAGGCGAGGATGATCGAGCCGAGCACGATCGCGAGGGCCGTGTTCTGGTCCTCCTCCATCTCCTTCTTGAGGGAGAAGGGGAGGACCCTCGGCAGGATCGCGAAGAAGATCGCGAAGATGACGATCCCGATGACGGAGAAGATGACCGTGGAGATCACCTGGTGCCCGTGGATGTTCCACCATTCCATCACTTGCCTCCGCTCCAGAAGTGGTAGCTTCGCCATCCGCCGGCGTTCCGCGCGCCCGCCGGCAGCGTGTTCCTCTGCGACCCGATGGCCGCGTCCCATCCCGTCAGCTCCGCGTAGGTGAAGAGGGCGAGGAGCCCGGCCCCGAGGACCTGGTAGACCCTTCTCATGAGTCGTCTCCCTTGTCGTCGCCGTCGTCGGACGTCTCCTTGACGGCGCCCGCGACCGAGAAGTCGCTTTCGGACCAGCGCCGTCCCTCGAAGGCCGCATGTGAAAAGAGGAGACTGGTCGGCCCCGCGCACAGAAGCACCAGGACCAGGGCCAGATGGAGGAGGCGGGGGACGCCACTCGTCGCCTTCACCCGGAACGAGGCGGGAGGCGTCGGCGAGTCGCTTTCGGGCTCGAGCCGGAGGACGTAGCGTCCGGCCGGCACGCGGGAGAGCCACGTCGTCCGCCCCTGGCTCCCCTCACTCCAGCTCTCGCCCCCGTCCACGCCGGAGTAGCGGTCGGAGAGGAGATAGAACGACCGGACCTCGCCCGTCCCCTCGGCGATCAGGTCGGCGCCGGCCCCGATCCAGTTGTTGCTCGTCGGCGCGAAGACGTCGACCTTCAGGTTCGCCCGCCGCGTCGTCTCGAACGGTTCGGAAAGGAGCACGCGGTCCGCGGGCGCGGTCTCCGTCCCGGGCGCGGCCCATGCCCCCGAGGCCGCCGCGCCCCGCTCCGCGTAGATCTTCTTCTTCGGGTCGACGAGGTCGAAGGTCTTGTCGAATACGACGCGGTTCGGCGCGACGATCTTCGCGACGATGAAGAGGCCGACCGCCGTGGCGGCGAGAAGCCCGGCGGCGCGCCACCAGAGCTTCGAGGTCCCGGCGTGCGGCCAGGGCTGACAGGCGCCGACGCCGGTGGGGGCGGGGAGGGGCTCCTTCAGGGAGAAGCCGGTCTCGACGTCCACCTTCGGGACGTAGACCCCCTCCGTCCAGTTGACCTCGGTCCTCGCCTCCTCCCTCGACAGCATCCGCGGCGGGGCGACGTAGTCCGAGGCCCGTGTCGTTTCGCCTTTCCGGACGGCCCAGTAGAACTCGCCGAGGACCGCGTCGACCCTGGCCGGGTTCCGGTTGAAGACGCGGTAGCGCTGTCCGCGCCAGGTCGCGAAGCGGGGGCCGTCGGTCACTTCGCCCGCCGCCACCGGCCCGAGGAGGGTCCAGTGCCCGTTCGACTCCGCCAGCCAGTGGTAGGCCTCGCTCTTCGTCTCCTTGAGGAGGTACTCGGTCCAGAAATAGTCCGTGCCCCCGGAGGTGGTCTTCTTCACGACGGCGCCGAGGAGGACGTACGGGTGTCCGTCCAGCGTCCCGGCGGATCCGAGCGGGATTCGCGGCTTGAAGGGCGCGGCGGAGAGCTTCTCCAGCACCTCGAACTTCGATGGGGGGCCTTCTTTTTCGCCCGGAGAAGTGCCAGCGCGGGAACCAAGCAAAGACCCACAGTACTGGCAGGCAATCCGGACGGTGGCTGCCGGGTCCTTGAGTGAAAGGGCGCCGCCGCAGTTCGGACAGTTGAGGGCCTGCGCGCGCGCGGCGGTCTTCCGCTCCGTCCACGCGGCGAGCCCTTCGATGCCGAGGTCGGAAAGCTCCACCTTCCGCCCGACGAAGAATCCGTCGAGGCCGGGGTCGTCGCCGTAGTCGAGCGTCCCGAGGCTGCCGTCGGCGCCGGAGATGTCGGCGTAGCGGAAGACGGCTCCCGGCGGCGCGACGAAGGGGAGGTCCCCTTCCGCCGAGACGTAGGTCGCTTCGCGCCGCTCGGCCACCGTGAAGAGGCCGTACGCGCCGAGGTTCAGGCGCTCGCCCGGCCGAAGCGTCTCCCACTCGGGGACCGGAGGCGCGGGGAGCGGCTGCATCATCCAGAAGCCCCCCTGCGCCTCGGCGAGCCACGAGTAGCCGCCGCTCTCGAAGGCGACGTGCCACTCGTCCCAGGTCCCTTCGCCGGTCGAGAGCTGAAGCCGTCCGACGATCCGGAACGGCTTGATCCCGCGCTGTGGCCGCGCCGACATGCCGACCTTGAAGGGCGACGAGGTCGGGACCAGCTCGGCGACGATGCCGATCGCCTCGACGTTCACGCCCCTCCGCGCGACGGCCGCGCGGCACTGCCGGCAGACGGTGACGACCGACGAGCCGGCGGAGAAGAGGACCTCCGCTCCGCAGTTCGGACACTGGGCGGCACGGGCGCTCAAGGTGCGCGAATCTTACCGAGAAGGCCGGCGAGCCGGTATGCCCTCCTCCTTGGCGCGCGAACTCGCTGCGCTCAGACAGCGCGCGCTGGCGTCGGAGGGCACACCGGCCCGCGGCGTGCTACGCCGCCGCGAGCTGCCGGAGGACGAAGTGGAGGATGCCGCCGTTCTTGTAGTAGTCGACCTCGTTCGGGGTGTCGAGGCGGCAGGTGACGGTGAACGTCTTCTTCTTCCCCTCGGTGTCCGTCGCCGTGACCGTCAGCCTCTTCTTCGGCGCGAGATCCTTCGCGATGCCCTCGACCGCGAAGGTCTCCTGCCCGTCGAGCCCGAGGCTGGCCGCGTCCTGCCCCGCCTCGAACTGGAGCGGCAGGACGCCCATACCGGCGAGATTCGAACGGTGGATCCGCTCGAAGCTCTTCGCGATCACGGCCTTGACGCCGAGGAGGTACGTCCCCTTCGCCGCCCAGTCGCGCGAACTGCCCGTCCCGTACTCGGCACCGGCCACGACGACCAGCGGGGTCTTCTTGTCCTGGTACTTCATCGCCGCGTCGTAAATGGACATCTGCTCGCCCGACGGGAAGTGGATCGTCACGTTCCCCTCGCTCCCCGGCACGAGGAAGTTCTTCAGCCGGATGTTGGCGAAGGTGCCCCTCATCATGACTTCGTGGTTCCCGCGGCGCGAGCCGTAGGAGTTGAAGTCGGCGGGGGCGACGCCGTGCTCGACGAGGTACTTCGCGGCCGGGCTGTTTTTCGCGATGTTGCCGGCGGGAGAGATGTGGTCGGTCGTGACGGAGTCTCCCAGCATGACGAGGCAACGCGCGCCCGCGATCTCTTTCTTCGGGGCCGGCTGTTTCGGGATTCCCTCGAAGAAGGGGGGCTTCCGGACGTAGGTGGAGGCCCCTTCCCAGAGATAGGTCCGTCCCTTCGGGATCTTCAGAGACTGCCAGTTCCGGTCGCCGTCGAAGACCTCGCCGTAGGCCTTCTTGAACTGCTCGGGCCTGACGGCCTTCGCCATCGCGGCGTCGACCTCCTCGGGCGACGGCCAGATGTCACGCAGATAGACCTGCACTCCGTTCCGGTCGACGCCGAGCGCCTCGGTCGTGAGGTCCTTGTCCATCTCGCCCGCGAGCGCGTAGGCGACGACGAGCGGCGGCGAGGCGAGGTAGTTCATCTTCACCTGCGGGCTGATCCGCCCCTCGAAGTTGCGGTTCCCGGAAAGGACGGCCGCCACGACGAGATCGGAATTCTTCACGGCATTCGACACGGCGTCGGGGAGCGGGCCGGAGTTCCCGATGCAGGTCGCGCAGCCGTAGCCGACCAGATGGAAGCCGACCGCTTCGAGGTAGGGCATCAGCCCGGCGTCCGTGAGGTAGTCCGTCACGACCTTCGAGCCGGGGGCGAGCGACGTCTTGACCCACGGCTTGGCCGTCAGGCCGCGCTCGACCGCCTTTTTCGCGAGGAGGCCGGCGCCGATCATGACCGAGGGGTTCGAGGTGTTCGTGCAGGAGGTGATCGACGCGATGACGACCCCACCCTGCGGGATTTCGTAGGTGATCCGCCCTTCCTCGACGGAGGCGGTCTTCGTCTCGGAGCCCGGGGGCTGCTTCTCGAGGAAGACCTTGAGGGACTCGCGGAAGACCTTCTTCGAATCCTTCAGCGGCACGCGGTCCTGGGGGCGGCGCGGCCCGGCCAGCGACGGCTCGACGTCATTGAGGTTCAGCTCGAGCGTGTCAGTGAAGACCGGGTCCGGCGAGTCCTTCGTCCGGAAGAGCCCCTGTTTCTTGCAGTAGGCCTCGGCGAGGGCGATCGTCTTCGCCGGGCGGCCGGTGAACTTCAGGTACTTGATCGTCTCGGCGTCGACCGGGAAGAAGCCCATCGTGGCGCCGTACTCCGGCGACATGTTGGCGATCGTGGCGCGGTCGGTCAGGGCGAGCGCGGCGACGCCCGGCCCGAAGTACTCGACGAACTTCCCGACGACCCCCTTCTTCCGGAGCATCTGCGTCACGGTCAGGACGAGGTCGGTGGCCGTCGCGCCCGGAGGGAGTGTTCCCTTCAGCTTGAAACCGACGACGTCGGGGATCAGCATCGACTGCGGCTGGCCGAGGAGCGCGGCCTCCGCCTCGATCCCGCCCACGCCCCAGCCGAGGACGCCGAGCCCGTTGATCATCGTCGTGTGGCTGTCGGTCCCGACGAGGGTGTCGGGGTAGGCGACGTTCCCCTCTCCCTTGAAGACGACGCTGGCGAGGTATTCCAGGTTGACCTGGTGGCAGATGCCGGTGTCCGGCGGGACGACCCGGAAGTTCCGGAAGGCGTTCTGCCCCCAACGGAGGAAGGCGTAGCGCTCCCGGTTCCGCTGGAACTCGATCTGCGCATTCGCCGCGAAAGCCGTCGACGAACCGAACTGGTCGATGATGACCGAGTGGTCGATGACGAGGTCGGCCGGCGCGAGCGGGTTGATCTTCTCGGCGTTCCCGCCCATCTGAACCAGTGCTTCACGCATCGTGGCGAGGTCTACGACCGCCGGGACGCCCGTGAAGTCCTGGAGGAGGACGCGCGCGGGGCGGAAGGCGATCTCGCGGTCGGTCGGCTTCTTCACGTCGCGCGTGGCGAGGGCCTCGATGTCCTCCTTGTGGACGGTGCGGCCGTCCTCGTGGCGGAGGAGGTTCTCGAGGAGGATCCGGAGGGAGAACGGAAGCCTCTTGACCTTCGGAAAGGCCTTTTCGAGCGCCTTCAGGCTGTAGATGGTGTAGTTCGCGGTCCCCACCGTGAGGCGGGACTTCGTCTTGAAGCTGTCGTTCATGGAACCTCCGCTTTTCTCCGCGGACGCGGGCGGCCGGATTCTAGTGGACTGAGCACCGATTCCGGGCCCCCCGGCCCGGTATTTGATGCATCTGCTTCCTCCCCGGGGGAGCTACTTCCCGGGCGCGCCTTCGCCGGGAGGCCGCGAGATCCGCCGGACCAGGTCGTCCCACTCGGCGCGGGTCAGCGCCGCCTGGACGGCGCCCATCCCCTCCGCAATGGCCTTGTCGAGCTTTTCCTCGGCGTTACCGAAGCTCTCGAGGCTCGAGATGAAGTCGTCGCTGGTGGACTTCTCCTTTTCGAGGAGGGAGAAGAACTTCTTACGCGCCGACTCCCGCTCCTTCGCGTCCTTCTTGATGGCGGTCGCCAGATCCGTGAGGGCCTTCTCGGCCGGCGCCCGGCGCGCCGCATCCGGGACCACCGCGGGAAGCTCCTTCTGCGCCTGTTCGACGAGGAGCGGCATCGGCCCGCCGGCGGCGAGCTGCTCGACCAGCTTCTGCCACTGGTCCTTCGGGAACGAGCCACGAACGGCGAGGAGGGCCTCGGCGCCGTCGAGGACCGCCTTGCGCCGCTTGTCCCGGAACTCCTGGAGCGCCATGTAGCGGTCGGCCGAAGGAGTGCCGTAAGTCAGGAACGCGGATTTCCGCTGGGCGGCGGCCAGCTGGATCATTGCCGTGGCCTTGTCGTAGCGGTCTTGCGTGGCCGGGTCGAGACCGGCCGGCTGGGAGAAGGCCGGGATCGAGGCGGCGAGGAGGGCCTCGAGGACAAAACCGCGAAGTGCCTTCGTTGAAGAGTTCATGATCGAGGTGCTCCGAAGCGCCGGCATCATGCCATGGAGAGTCCGCGGCAAGGCAGGTCGCCGCGCCCCTCCCGTTCTCTTCCGCTATATTCGCCCGACCCCGGAACGCTCGACGGACGACTTCGGGCGGGAGGACTCCCCGTGAGATCGCGTCCCCCGGCTCTGGCCGGGGGCATCGTTCGGCTTCTCGTCGTCACCAGCCTCGCGGCGCTCCCGGCCGGGGCCGAGGAGCGGTTCCACCTCTTCCGGGAAACCGGCGACCCCCCGCCGCCCGGCCTTCGGGTCCAGCTCGACGGCCTCCCTCCGTCCACCCCCCTCGCGGCGCTGCAGGGATCGCCGGCCTGGCGCGTGAATCCCCCCGCGACGGCGCCGGCTGCGGACGTCCTGCCTCTCTATCCGACGGAGAAGCGCTTCGCGGCGGCGGCGCTGGAGACCCTCGCCCTCGACTTCGTCCCGTGGGCACTCAACCGCTACGCGACGGATTTCTTCTTCGCCGAGATCTCTGTGGATTCCACGCGGCACAACCTCCAGACCGGTTTCACCTACGACCACGACGTCTTCCCCACGAATCAGGCCTCGCACCCGTATCACGGGGGCCTCTACTTCAACGCGGCCCGGACGAACGGCTACTCGTTCTGGGAGTCGGCCCCCTTCGTGCTCGGCGGCAGCTTCCTCTGGGAGATGTTCTCGGAGAGCCAGCCCCCCGCGCTCAACGACCTGGTTCAGACGACGCTGGGCGGGATGGCGTGGGGCGAGACGCAGTTCCGGATCTCGAACTTGATCCTCGACAACACGAAGAGCGGCTTCGAGAGGTTTCTTCGCGAAGCCGCGGGGCTCGTCGTGAACCCGATGGGCGGTTTCAACCGGCTCCTCCGCGGCCAGATGTGGACTGACTTCCAGAACCCGCCGGACCGATATCCGGGCCGGCTCTACATGGAGCTGGACGGCGGTTACATCCACAGCGGCGGGGCGTTGGCGGAGTGGA
This sequence comes from Thermoanaerobaculia bacterium, assembly GCA_035519355.1. Taxonomy (GTDB): domain Bacteria; phylum Acidobacteriota; class Thermoanaerobaculia; order UBA5066; family UBA5066; genus DAOMFB01. The sequence continues at coordinate 16,279 of DATIWM010000043.1, forward strand.
CCGATCGGGACCAGGGGGGCGTTTCCTTCCTGATGCGGTACGGCGACCCGTTCGACGGGGACACCCGGCGTCCCTTCGACGCCTTCGAGGTGCAGATCGGCCTCCGGCAGCCGGCGCCCGTCCTTCTCACGCAGGTCGACATCGACGGAATTCTCGCGGCGTGGAAACTCTCCGAGGTCCCGTCGGCCGAACAGCTCTTTGCGTTCTACCTGTCCGCGAATTACTTCGCCAACGACCCGCGGACCTACGGCGGACAGGCCTTCGGTGCGCGCCATCTCCTGCGCGTGGCGCTCGGAAGGGAGACCGACCTGAGGACGGAGGCGTCTGTGATGGCGATTCCGCTCGCCGCCCTCGGAGTCGACTATCCCGACCTGGGCCTGGCGAGCGACATCGGCCGGTACTACGACTACGGGCCGGGGCTCGGCGCCCGGGCGAGCGCGCGGGTGAGGCGGCGAGAGGTCGATCTTCTTTCGCTGGCCTGGTCGCTCATCGGCACGAGCACGTCCAACGGCCTCTCGCGGGGGAGCCGTCTCCAGGCGTTCTCGGCCGAGGCGCGGTTACCGCTCGTCTCCCAACTTCTTCTCGGAGGAGGCTGGTCGTGGAGCGAGCGGCTGACGACGTACGAGGCTTTTCCCACGGTCCACCTCACCGGCACGTCGTGGCGGCTCTTCGCGGGCTGGTCGATTCCCGAGATGCGAGGACGTCCTGAACGGGACGACGGGGCGCCGGAACAGGCCCCGGCGGGCTCGGGCATCGCGGGGCGCTGGGACGTGAGCGCGTTCGCGGGCGCCTTCTTCGGCACTCGTGTTTACACGGGCGTGGACCGGAACGTCCTGATGG
>DATIWM010000044.1:0-2974 GCA_035519355.1 Thermoanaerobaculia bacterium
TCCCTGGAGCGCGACGACCTCCTCGGCCGGCCTGACGGAATTCATGAGCTACTGGAACACGAACCGGACCGGCGTCCCGCGCCTGACGGCGCACATGCTGAGCGGGCGGGGCTTCGGCGGGGGCATCGCCTACCTGAACGCCCTCTGCACCACCTCCGCCTATAGCCTCGTCGGGAGCCTGGACGGCGTCGCCCCGGCCGACCTCACGACGACCTACTGGGACTTCATGGCCGTGACCCACGAGCTGGGACACAACTTCGGCTCCCGGCACACCCACTGCTACACCCCCCCCGTGGACAAGTGCTACGGGAGCGAACCCTCCTGCTACAGGGGCCCCACGAGCGTTCCCCCGGAGAAGGGGACGGTGATGAGCTACTGCCACCTCCTTTCGGGCGGGTACGGCAACGTCAAGATGTTCCTGGGCGTGCCGGGTGAGCCGAGCGCGGTGGTCACGACGCGGATCCGGACTTTCGTCGAGAGCAACGCGTCGTGCTTCGGAACCCTTCCGGGACCTACCATCTCCTCGATCGACCCGGCCTCCGGGTCCGGGGCCGGCGGCACGCCGGTGACGATTACGGGGGCGAACTTCCGCTCCGGCGCCACGGTGGCTCTCGGCGGCGTGGCCGCCACGGGAGTCAGCGTCGTGAACTCGACGTCCATCACGGCCACGACGGGAACGCACGCCGAAGGCGTCGTGGACGTCCTCGTGAAGAATCCGGACAACCAGGCGTTCACGGCGGTGGGGTCGTACACGTACGGGAGCGGCGGCCCGACGCCGACACCGACTCCGACGCCGATCGCGACCTTGACGCCGACGTCCACGCCGACACGGACCCCCACGCGGACTCCGACACCGGCGTCGACGCCGACGAGGCGGTCGTGGCACAACCCCACGGGTTCGCCGACGCCCACCCCGACGCCCGCGGGAACCTCGATCGCGTCGCCGACGCCGACGCCAACTCCGGGGGGATCGAAGCCACCCTGGATGCATTAGCCGCAGCCCGCGGAAACCCGGAAAGACGAGCCCGCGGCGCCCCGGCCGGTAGACTCCGGCAGCGCCATGGCCGCCGGCTCCATCGTCTACGACTCGGCCCGGCGCGGCCCCCGCTTCGTCGAGGAGGCCCGCGACCTGTGGAAGTACCGCCACTTCGTCGTCGAGCTGGCGGTGCGCGACATCAAGATCCGCTACAAGCGTTCCGCGCTCGGCGTGGCGTGGACGATGCTGAACCCGCTGATGACGATGCTGGTCTTCACGCTCGTCTTCTCCACCTTCCAGAGGCAGCCCATCGCGAACTACCCCGTCTATTTCCTCTCGGCGTCCCTCTTCTGGACCTTCTTCGCGCAGGCGACCAGCCACACGGCGACCCTGACGACCGACGCCCTCGAGATCACCCGGCGGATCTACGTCCCCCGCTCGGCCTTCGTGGCGGGGTCGGTTCTGGTGGGCCTCGTGAACCTGGTCCTCAGCTTCGTCCCCTTCGTCCTCATCGTTCTCGGCACCGGGTGGCGGATCCGGGTCAGCTGGCTCTTCCTGCCGGCGGCGCTCGTCATCGGAACGCTCTTCACGGCGGGCGTCGGCCTCTTCGTCTTCACCCTCGCCTCGCGCTTCGTCGACGTGCGCGACATGTACCAGGTGCTCCTGACGCCCTGGTTCTTCGTCACGCCAATCGTCTACGAGCCCTCCATCGTGCCGGAGAGGTGGCGGTGGGTCGTCCGGTACAACCCGATGACTTACCTCGTGGACGTCTTCCGTGCGCCGCTCTACAACGGCTGGCTTCCGGGGCCGAACACGCTCCTCTTCGCTTCGGCCGCGGCCGTCCTGGCGCTCGCGGCCGGCTGGCTCTTCTACTCCGCGAAGGTCGAAGAGTATGGACTCAGGTCCTGACGCGGCGATCGAGCTGACCGGCGTCTCGGTCCGTTACCGGATCGCCCGCGAGGCGACCGACTCGCTGAAGGAGTACGCCATCCGCAAGCTCCGCGGGCGCCTCGAGCACGGCGAGCTGCTGGCGCTGGCCGACCTGTCGCTGGTCATCCGGCCGGGCGAACGGGTCGGCATCATCGGCCCGAACGGCGCGGGAAAGAGCAGCCTCTTCCGGATCATCGCCCGCGTCCGGCAGCCCAGTGCCGGGCGCGTCGTCGTCCGCGGGACACTGGCGCCGCTGCTCGAGCTGGGCCTCGGCTTCCACGGCGAGCTGACGGGACGCGAGAACGCCATCCTTCACGGGACGCTGATGGGGCGGTCGCGGCGGGAGATGCAGGACCGGATGGACCGGATCGCCGAGTTCGCCGAGCTGGAGGCCTTCCTCGACAGCCCGATCCGGAACTACTCGACCGGCATGGTGGCCCGCCTCGCCTTCGCGGCCGCGACCGACATCGATCCCGACATCCTCCTCGTGGACGAGGCGCTGGCCGTGGGCGACGAGCGCTTCCGCGCCAAGTGCCACGAGCGGATGGCGGGCTTCCGCGAGCGGGGAAAGACCTTTCTCCTCGTCTCGCACCTCCTCGACGAGGTCCGCGAGACCTGCACCCGGGCCCTCTGGCTGGCCGAGGGACGGATCGTCCGCGACGGAGAGGCGCGCGAGGTCTGCGACGCCTACCAGGCCTGGGCGCGGGAAGGGGACCGGACGCCGACGACCTGAAGGCGCCTCGTCGCCCTCCGTCGCTTTGGCACAATGGGGATCGTGATGTCGCGCGTTCTGATCACGGGGATCACCGGACAGGACGGGTCGTATCTGGCCGAGCTCCTGCTGAAGAAGGGCTACGAGGTCATCGGGCTCATCCGGCGGTCGAGCTCCTTCAACACCGACCGCATCGAAGGCATCTACCAGGATCCGCACGTGGCGGACTATCGCATGAAGCTGGTGTACGGGGATCTGGAGGACGCGAGCTCGCTCAACCGCGTGATTCGCACCACCACACCCGACGAGATCTACAACCTGGGCGCGCAAAGCCACGTGAGGGTCAGCTTCGACGT